>NZ_LR733413.1:3142500-3429228 GCF_902506345.1 Flavobacterium sp. 9R
AGCAAGACGTCCTAAGTTATGACCGTCTGCATCTACAACGATCCATTCTTTAGTAGAATTGGCTTTTGTTGTTGAGATTGTCTTGTAGCTTAATGCGTTCACAATAATATATTTTAATTAAACATTCCATCCCCAATAAAGGGGTTGCAAAAGTACAATTAATTATTTTAAATACAAATACCTCAAATGATTATTTTTTGTTGCTTTCTATGTTGATAATCAATTGTATATTCTTTTAGTTGATTTCTCACTTATTGATTTTGTGTCACCTACCGGTAAAAATATAAAACCTTGAATTTCTTTTTTTTTGCGAAAAATCAGGTGGTTTTAGTATATATAAAATAAATATAATCACTATCTTCGCTTGTTTAATGCATATAATTTAAAATTATTCATTATTTTTAACTTCATTCAAATTTCGAACTACATTTCTATCATATGAAAGCAAAAGCAACCCTTAAACAAATTGCCAAAGAACTCAATGTTTCGGTTTCTACAGTGTCCAAAGCATTAAATGATAGCCCAGAGATAAGCGAACAAACTAAAATTAAAATTAAAGAGTACGCAAAGCTTAAAAATTACAAGCCGAATGTTATTGGTTTGAATTTAAAAAACCGTAAAACAAAAACAATCGGTGTTATTATCCCTAACATTTTAAATTCCTTTTTTGCTAAAGTGTTTAGTGGTATTGAGAAAGTTGCTGACGAAAATGGATACAATGTAATTATGTGTATCTCTAATGAATCGTTAGAAAAAGAAGCTCATACTTTAGAAATGTTAAGTAATGGAACAATTGATGGGTTTGTTTTATCCATTTCTGAAGAAGCACAAAAGCAACACGAATACAATCACTTTAAAGAAATTATAAGTGAAGGAACTCCAATAGTTCTGTTTGATAGAACCACAGACGAGTTGGATTGTGATAAAGTGATTGTTGATGACTTTGATTCTGCTTTAGATTCTACCCAATATTTAATTGATTCAGGATGTAAAAATATCGCTCTTATTTCTACTATTGACAATTTGAGTATTGGTAAATTGCGTTTAGAGGGGTATTTGCAAGCTTTGAAAAATAATAATTTACCTATCAATGAGAATATCATTTTGAGAACCGATTCTAGTGAAGGACTTAATGAAAAAGTTGAAGCGATTTATGCCAATAATACTATTGATGGTGTTTTTGCTTTAGCTGAAGATGAATCCGTTGCTGCTTTGAAGTTTGGTTTGAAGAAAGGATTACGAATTCCTGAGGAGTTGTCGATTATTGGTTTTGCAGATGGAATTCTTGCTTCAAGACGTTTGTCTCCAAGTTTGACCACAGTAAGTCAGCATGGTGTTGAAATTGGTGAAGTAGCCGCTCAATTATTAATTGATCGTCTGGAATCTAAAGAAGAGCATTTACCGTATCAAACCAAAGTAATTAAAACAAAACTAAAAGAAAGAGAATCTACTCGTTTAAACTAATCTCTTGAAATCATAGCAAAAAGGCTCGCAACTATTTTGTTGCGAGCCTTTTTTTATTCTAATGCGCTTCCAGCCAATTTTTTCCCAATCCAATTTCAACATCCAATGGAACTGCCATTTTGAAGGCATTTTCCATTTCGTGTTTGATCATCGGTTGTATTTTTTCGAGTTCAGAATGGTGAACATCAAACACCAATTCGTCATGAACTTGCAATAACATTTTGGACTGCCAATTTTCATCCGTGAGTTTTTTATGAATATTAATCATAGCAATTTTGATAATATCGGCTGCGGAACCTTGGATAGGTGCATTGACGGCGTTTCGTTCTGCTCCTCCACGAACAATAGCGTTGGCAGAATTGATGTCTTTCAAATAACGTCTTCTGCCTGAAATGGTTTCTACATAGCCGTTTTCTCTGGCAAAATCAACCTGTTCTTGTATGAATGATTTTAATCTTGGATAGGTTTTGTAATAGGCTTCAATCAAATCGGCACTTTCTTTTCTAGATAAATTGGTTTGATTGCTTAATCCAAAAGCCGATACTCCATAGATAATTCCGAAGTTCACCGTTTTAGCATGGCTACGTTGTTCTTTGGTTACTTCTTCTAAAGGAACATTAAACACTTTGGCAGCCGTACTTTTATGGATGTCTTCTTTGTTTTGAAAGGCTTTAATCATGTTTTCTTCCCCACATAAAGCGGCGATAATGCGTAATTCAATCTGAGAATAATCCGCAGAAAGTAGCGTGTAATTTTCATCACGTGCGATAAATGCTTTTCTGATTTGTCGTCCTCTTTCAGTACGAATAGGAATGTTTTGTAGGTTAGGATTATTAGAACTCAAACGACCAGTTGCTGCCACAGTTTGCATATAATCGGTATGCACTCGTCCTGTTTTTTTATCTACTTGGTTGGGTAAGGCATCAATGTAAGTACTTTGCAGTTTTACCATTTGACGCCATTCGAGTATATCGCGAACAATTTGGTGTTCATTGGCTAAATAAGATAAAACTTCTTCACCTGTAGCATATTGTCCTGTTTTGGTTTTCTTTTGTTTAGCTCCTCCAATTTTTAGCTTATCGAATAATATATCGCCTAATTGTTTAGGAGAAGCCAAATTGAATTTCTCACCCGCTGTTTCATAAATTTGCTGTTCGAAGGTATCGATTTCTTTTTGCATATCAATCGACATGTTTTTTAGGAAATCAACATCCAAATTGATACCTTCTTTTTCCATATCAGCCAATACTTGTACTAATGGAATTTCGATCTCATCAAATAATTTTTTGGTACCAACCTTTTCTAAAATTGGTTGGAAATGCTCTTTTAATTGAAAAGTGATGTCAGCATCTTCGGTGGCGTATTCTTTAATCGCCTCCAATTCTACTTGACGCATCGATAATTGGTTCTTTCCTTTTTTGCCAATTAAGGTTTCAATAGATTTTGGACTGTATTTTAGATAGGTTTCCGATAAAATATCCATATTGTGTCGCATATCTGGATTAATCAAATAATGCGCAATCATGGTATCAAACAGTTTTCCTTTGACTTGAATGTTATAATTGGATAGAATTTTTAAATCATATTTCATATTTTGACCAATCTTCTCGATGGTTTCATTTTCGAAAAAAGGACTAAATTTTTCAATTAATTCTTGAGCTTCTTCTTGATTTTCGGGAAAAGGAACGTAAAATCCTTTGCCTTTCTCCCATGAAAAAGACAAACCAACAAGCTCGGCATTCAAAGCATCGATTCCTGTAGTTTCAGTATCAAAACATACAGAAGTTTGTTGTAATAAATTTTGAAGTAATAATTTTACTGGAAAATCTCCTTGAATGATTTGGTAAAAATGTGGAGTGTCTTCGAGTGTTTGATAAAACTTATTTAAACCATTTTCGTTGTTATTCTCATCATCAGAGAATCCAAACAAATCCATTTGGTTTTCAGCAGATTTTTTTGACGCAGTCTTTTTTGAGGTGGCTTGATTCGTTTCATTTCCATCTCCATTTCCATCTATTTCGTCATATTCTTTTCCTGTGCCAAAGAGTTTATCGAATTGTGTTTTCATTTGACGAAATTCCAATTCTTGAAACAAAGCATCTGTTTTTTCTACATCAGGTTTAGACAATTCATAATCCTCTGCGTCAAAAGTAACAGGACAATCGAGTAGTATAGTGGCTAGTTTTTTCGATAAAATTCCTAATTCTTTATTGGCTTCAATTTTTTCTTTCATCGCCCCTTTAAGTTGATGCGTATTGGCCAACAAGTTTTCTAAGGTGCCATATTCAGCCAAGAATTTTTTAGCTGTTTTTTCTCCAACTCCTGGTAGTCCTGGAATGTTATCCGCAGAGTCACCCATCATTCCCAAGAAGTCTATCACTTGTTCTGGTCGTTCAATTTCAAATTTAGCCAAGACCTCTGGAATTCCCCATATTTCAATATCATTCCCCATTCGAGCGGGTTTGTACATAAAAATATTTTCGGATACCAATTGTGCAAAATCCTTATCAGGTGTAACCATAAATACTTGATAACCTTCTTTTTCAGCTTGTTTGGCTAAAGTTCCAATAAGGTCATCTGCTTCAAAACCTGCTTTTTCTATAATTGGAATATGCATTGCCTTTAACAATTCCTGAATGTAGGGAACTGCAATTTTTATTGCTTCGGGCGTTTCGTCACGATGGGCTTTATATTCTTGATACATTTCATAACGATAATCACTACCACCTTTGTCAAATGCTACTGCCAAGTGATCGGGTTTTTCTCTTCGGATAACATCCATCAAAGAGTTCATGAAGCCCATAATAGCCGAGGTATCCATTCCTTTGGAGTTGATTCTAGGGTTTTTGATAAAAGCATAGTAGCCACGAAAAATTAGTGCGTAGGCATCTAAAAGGAAAAGTCGTTTTTGAGTAGACATGTATTTTGTATCTAAAATTTGAAAGGGTAAAAATAAACAAAGCAATTTGATTTTGTTCATTGCATATCTTCAAACTCCTGCTTTTGCTCAAAATAATTACTTCTATAGGTTGGAAATTAAATAATGAAGAAGTTGTATACTGGTTTTTTCTAAAACATAAGTTAAAAATTGACTCATACAAGTCGTTGCGACTACTTTCTTTGTTAATTTGTGCTAAATTAAAAAACACATGATTTTTCGTTTACTCGTTTTTTTACTGGTTTTTGCTCTTATAGAAACCTATGCTTTTCAGGCATTCAAAACTTTGGTAAAAAATAAAACTTTTTTATGGGTCTATGCGGTACTCAGTTTAGTTCTGCTTTTATACATTATTTACGGTTTTACTCAGTTTGATCGTTCTGTTGGGCAAACACAATCTAGTCTTCGTACAATGGGATTAATGTTGTTGGTTTATGTTCCAAAAATTTTGATAACTCTTATTTTGTTGGGAGAAGATGTTTTTAGAGTTTTAATTGGTGTTGTTAATCATTTTGTTGATTATAATAATGAAGCGACCTTTTTACCTTCTCGAAGAAAATTTGTTAGCCAGATTGGTTTAGGTTTGGCGGCAATTCCATTCTTATCATTGATTTACGGAATTTTTGAAGGAAAGTATAATTTTAAAGTCATCAAACAAGCTATTTTTTTTCCTGATTTACCAGATGCTTTCGATGGATTTACAATTACTCACATTTCTGATGTGCATAGTGGGAGTTTCGATAATCCAGATAAAATTGAATATGCAATCGATTTGATTAATCAACAAAAAACGGATTTGATATTGTTTACTGGTGATATTGTTAATACGCATGCAAAAGAGATGCGTCCTTGGATTACTACTTTTAACAAAATAGAAAAACATCCTTTCGGGAAATATGCAGTATTAGGAAACCATGATTATGGGGAGTATGTTACTTGGAAAACAAAAGAAGAGAAAGCTGAGAATTTTGAAGAAATTAAGCATCTTTATGGTCAAATAGGATTTAATTTGTTGCTAAATGAGCATACTTTCATTGAAAAAGAGGGACAAAAAATTGCTTTAGTTGGTGTTGAAAATTGGGGACATAACTTCAAGCAAGCGGGTGATTTAAATAAAGCTGGGGCAGGATTGACCAAGAATGATTTTAAGATTCTTATGAGCCATGATCCTAGCCACTGGGAACATATAGTAAAAAGCGATCCTAATCATTATCATCTTACATTATCAGGGCATACACATGGTATGCAGTTTGGTATAGAAATTCCAGGTTATTTCAAATGGAGTTTAGCACAATATGTATATAAACAATGGGCTGGATTATACGAAAATTTAGGTAGATACGTTTATGTTAACCGCGGTTTTGGATTTCATGCCTATCCGGGAAGAGTCGGTATTATGCCGGAAATAACTGTTATTCAACTAAAAAAAGGAGATAATAGAGCATAATTAGTTAAAAATGCTATATTTGTATCGTAATATCTCATTAAAAAGTATTATAAATTAAATATTTTGGTTTTATGTCAAAATTTGGAGAACTTATAAACGCTCAAGTTCCTGTGTTAATCGATTTTTACACAGATTGGAACGAATCTTCAGTTTCGATGCATCCAGTTATTAAAGATGTGGCTGCAGCACTTGGTGATAAAGCCAAGGTAATTCGAATTGATGTTGATAAAAATCAAGAATTAGCCGAAGTTTTGCGAATCAAAGGATTACCAACTCTAATGATTTATAAAGAAGGCGTGATGATGTGGAGGCAGTCTGGAGAATTAGATGCAAATACAATCATTGGTTTGGTTCAAGAACAAATATAGTTTTTGCTCTAAAAGTTCTTTATTTTCATACCATATATTAATGGATTTATATTTGAAACGATTAGGATATGGTTTCAAATATAAATCCATTTTGTTTTAAATATTGTATAGCTTTTGGTAGTGTATATTTTAGGTTCTTTGATGCTTTTAAACTATCATGAAATACAATGATACTTCCTGATTTCACTGAAGAAATAACATTTTTTAAACATTTTTCGGGAGTAATTTGTGTGTCAAAATCTGCACTAAGTACGTCCCACATAATTATTTTATACCCTTGCTTTTTGAGTTGCATTGCTTGCTTTCTTTTAATACGACCATAAGGTGGACGAAAAAGAGATGGCTTCTTGTCCTGGTATTTATTAATAATAGTTTCACATTGCTTGGTGTTGTCTAGATAATTTTCATCTAGGTTTTTCCAGCCATTTAAATGATTCATTGTGTGATTGCCAATAATATGACCCTCTTTAACTAAGGAATTAAATATATTGGGTTGTGCTTCAATGTTTTTTCCAATACAAAAAAAAGTTGCTTTGATGTTTTCGTTCTTTAATAATTCAAGAATCCATTCAGTTACTTCGGGGGTTGGACCATCATCAAAGGTCAAATAAATACGATTTTCTTTATTAGGAATGTCCCATATATAATTAGAGAAATACCTTTTGATAATTGCATTTGTTTTAATCCAATAAAATGACATACTCTTATTTTTTCTACTTTAAAGATAAAAAAAATGTAGCATAAATAGTTATGCTACATTTATCAAAAGGTGTTTTTTGTATTATTCTTTTTCTCTTCCGAATCTTTCGAAGATACTTACGTAGGTGTTGAATTGAGCTTTGTTTTTGTTGTAAAACGTCATATCGCCGCTTTCTTTCATTACCAATAACAAACTTCTGTAACGTTCGATATCTGTGATAATATCAATGGCCAAACTTGTTTGATCAGATGGCACTAAAGAGCTATAATATTTTAGGTTTTCTTGGTACTTCAAGATTAATTTTGAAAGTAAGTCTTGAGCTTTAGCATTTTCACCTAAATCATAATATCCTTTAGCAAAAGGCTCAAGAAGTGAGTAATATCCAAATTGCTCTAATGGCATCTTCTTCATAGCTAATGTTATGATGTTCTTAGCTTTTTCTTTTTTGCCTTCCAAAATCAGTTGATTCATTAATCTTGACAAATAAGAACGATAGGTAATGCTGTTTTTTCTGGTTTCTGGGTCGTGATAAATAGATAAACTCTCACTATTGCCCCAATCCCATTTCATAACATTAGCATACATTTTATCAGTATCAATTCCGCCCATTTCAAGAGGGCTTGCGTCTTTTGGTATTTCAGTTTTAATAGGAACTAGTTTGTAAGTCATTCCGTCTAATTGCAGATAGTTTTTCATCCACAAAAAGTCTTCGTCGTCATAAGCGCCACCACTAAAATAAATAGGTCTTTTCCAATTGTTATTTGCTATTAAGTCTAGCATCATTAATCGGTTTTTGTATAATGCACGACCTTTTATGTCTATATCAATATAAGGAACAATGGAATCGTATTGTTTAGGAGAAACAACATTGTTCTTAATAATTGATTCTTTATCAATGGTTAGTCTGATTTTGTTTGTAGGATAAAAATGGATTGATTGGCCATTTTCCATCTCTACAATCGATTTTGGGTTTTTGATAAAAGTAATTAGGTCTTTGATATCCCATCTGGTTTCGATTTTTGGGATGTGCGCTACATAATCTAATTTATCACCAACATAGTCTTCATGATTAAATGAAATAGGTATTGGCTCTGATTCGTATGCTTTTCTCTTCATTTGGTCTATATACCAATCTGTCATGAATAGACTAGTATTTACTATTCGGATATCAGTTCTTACTTTTTCAATTTCTTGTGCATACCATAGAGGGAAAGTGTCATTGTCTCCTATTGTAAATAAAATAGCATTTTTATCACATGAATTTAAGTACGCTTTAGCCATTGCAACCGCGGTATATTTATTTGAGCGATCATGGTCATCCCAGTTTTGAGAAGCCATTAAAACAGGTGCAGCAAGTAAACTACCGGCAATAAGTATTGGTCCGGCTATTTTTGGAGCTAAATATTTTTGTAGACTTTCATAAAGTGCATATACTCCAAATCCAATCCAGATGGCAAAAACATAGAATGAGCCTACTAAGGCATAATCTCTTTCTCTTGGTTCGAAAGGGCGCTCATTCAAATATATTTTTAGTGCAAAACCTGTAAATAAGAAAAGAACTAAAAGTACGTAAAAGCTTTTCAGGTCTTTGTTGGCATGATACATCAATCCAATTAAACCAAGTATGAATGGTAAAAAATAATAGGTGTTGCGTCCTTTATTATTCAAAACGTCTGAAGGCAAGTCATCTTGAGAGCCTAGATGTATTGCATCCATGAATTTTATTCCACTAATCCAATTTCCATCTACATTGTCATATTTTCCTTGTACATCATTTTGTCTTCCAACAAAATTCCACATTAAATACCTCCAATACATATAGCCAAATTGGTACTCAAACATAAAGCTAAAGTTGTCTACAGTTGTTGGTTTTTCAATGATTAGATAATCACCATAACTTTTTAGAAATTTGATATAGCCACTATTGTCTATTTGTTTTTGAGCATATGCAGTTCTAAATTCAGTTACAATTTTTTCGATTTCATTACGAACTTGAGCTGTAGCTTTATTTAAATCTTCTTCACTTAATTGACTTGGGTCAATTCCGTATTTCAATAAATCCTCTTCGTAAGGATAGTTAGGATTAAGTTTAAAAGCTGGCGGATTGGTAAAGTTGATGTAGTTTTCTATATGGTCTGTACTTCTCATACGTGGCAAAATAGTTTTGTGATTATCATCACTATTTTGTTCAGCATTCTTGAAGTTGTTTACAATAACATATTTTCCGCTTTTGTAATCTCTTTCGTAGTTGGGAGCTTTGTCTAAATAAGGGTTATTTGGGTCAAGTCCTGCAAAAGCATCGGTGTACTGTGAACCATAAAATAATGGGCTTGCGCCATATTGTTCTCTATTGTAATATGCTAATACCTCTCTTGCATCCGAAGGTTTGTTTTCGTTAATAACAACATTTGCATTGGCTCTAATTGGCAACATCATCCAAGTAGAGAAGCCTATTAAAATAAATAAAATGCAAAGGTTTATAGTATTGTAGAAAACAAGTCCTTTTTGGCGCGTATATTTTAATCCAAAATAAAAGAATAAAGCAAATAAAAGAGCGACAAACAAAGTTCCTGAATCAAAAGGTAGTCCAAGAGAATTAACCATAAACACCTCGGTTTTCCCAAAGAAAGCCATCGTTAGTGGTAGTAGTAATTTGAAAATGAACAGTAATATGGATACTACAATCACATTGGCTATTATGAAATTTTTGATTGTTACTTTTTCGTAATGCTTAAAATAGTATAAAAAGCCTATCGCTGGAATTGTAAGTAATGCCATAAAATGCACACCAAACGACAACCCTATAACAAGCGATATAATAAGCAGCCATTTATTTCCTTTTGGTTTATCCATGTCTTGCTCCCAGCGTAAACCTAGCCAAAACAACAAGGCAATTAGCAAGGATGCCATAGCATATACTTCTGCTTCTACAGCATTGTACCAAAAGCTATCAGAAAAGGTGTAGGCAAGTGCTCCAACAAATGAACTTCCTAAAATGACTATATTATTGTTGCGATTGATTTCAGATACACGTTCAATAATTTTTTTCAAAATCATTGAGCTAGACCAAAACATAAAGAGAATAGTAAAAGCACTTGAAAACACTGATAACATATTTACCATTAATGCAATGTGTTGGTTGTCTGTTGCGAACATTGCAAAAAAGGCTCCCATCATTTGGAATAATGGAGCTCCAGGAGGATGGCCAACTTCTAGTTTTGCTGCAGTTGCTATATACTCACCACAATCCCAAAAACTCATGGTAGGTTCAACAGTAAGAGAGTAGGTGATTAAAGCAATTCCAAATGCAATCCAGCCTAAGATTGTATTCCATTTATTGAAATTAAATGAGGTATTATTCATGAATATTTTGAGGTTTTGATTTCAATTACAAAGAAAATGTTTTTTTTGTTTAACGTGACAAGCATTAACATTATTTTCTGCAAAAGTAATTTGTTGTTCCAAGTTTCTGATAATAAGGTTGTTTGTTTTGTTTGGTTTCTTTTTTGAAAATTATTTTCATTTTTTTTCAATAAAATTGCCGAAAAAATTTGTGCAACTTAAAATTTGTACTAAATTTGCACTCGCTAAAACGCACTGCTGGTCTATGGTGTAATGGTAACACAACTGTTTTTGGTGCAGTCTTTCTAGGTTCGAGTCCTAGTAGACCAACAAAAAAAGCCTCTCAATTGAGAGGCTTTTTTTTTGAGCTATTTTTAAAGTTTAAAAGTAATGACGGGTTTTTCAGAATGATTAACAAGGTCTTCTGTAATGCTTCCATTAAAAAAATGGGATAAGCCAGTACGGCCATGAGTGCTGAATCCAATTAAATCCGCTCCTTGTGAGTTTGCGAAATTTAAAACTCCTTTTTCTACATTAGTATCATTGTGTATGTTGATAGAAAAGTTGTTTAACTGAAATTCTTTTGCATAGGCGTCCATAATTGCTGTTGATTCAAGTGTAGTCTTGAAACTGTTTGGAGTGCAAATGGTAACAAGATTAATTTTTGCATTCAATTTACTTGCGAAATCCTTCATTTTTTCAAATGATTTTTTGCTTTCTTTGGAGAAATCAGAAGCGAAAACTATTTCTTTTGGATCGAATTCGCCCTCGTCTTTTTTTATCACTAAAACAGGAATTTCAGATAAGCGAACTACTTTTTCGGTATTGGAGCCAATAAAAATTTCTTCCACGCCTGAAGCTCCGTGTGAACCCATTACAATAAGATCGACATTGTTTTTTTGAGTAAATTTAAGTACGCCATCAAATGCTTTTTCAAATTGAATAAACTCAGTAACCTCAATTCCATCAAGATAAGGGCGGTCAAAAATTTCGGCAAAAGTATCTTTTGCTTTTTGAATAAAAAACATCACTTCTGGAATACTTTTTCCGGTAGAAATAGCATCGCTCATTTGGTTAGGAAGTTCTAACATGTGAAGTAATAAAATTTCTGCATTGTGTTTTTTAGCTAATTGAGCGGCGGCTTTTAATGCGTTTTCGGCATAAATTGAAAAATCGGTTGGGACTAAAATCCGTTTCATGATTAGTTTGGGGTTTTAAATGTGAGAAAATCCTTTGTTTAAAAGGTTATAGTAAAGATAAGATTTTTTTTTACTGCAATCAAATAAAATGATTTGTAAAAAAACACTATATTTGCACCGTTATTTATTAAAAGTTAAGTAATGAGGGGACTAATGTCCCCTCTTTTTATAAAATAGTTATAAAAATATGACATTTAAGGAAAAAGTAAATGCGTTAGTTGATGAAGCTTTATCAGAAAGACCTTCGGTTTTTTTGATAGATTTAGCTATTACCGATGCATTTAAGATAATCGTTTCGCTGGATGGAGATAATGGAGTAGCCCTGCAAGATTGTATTGATATAAGCAGAGCTATAGAGAGTAATTTAGATAGAGAGGAACAAGATTTTTCTCTAGAAGTAGCCTCTGTAGGGGTTGGTTCACCTTTAAAAATGATTCGTCAATATAAAAAAAATGTTGGCAGAACATTAATTGTTAAAACAGAAACTGAAATTATTGAGGCAGAATTAGTTGAAGCTAACGATGTTTTTATAATTTTGTCTTGGAAAGCTAGAGAACCTAAGAAAGTTGGAAAAGGAAAGGAAACCGTTCAGAAAGAACTTCAGTTGCCTTACGCAGATATTAAAGAAGCAATTGTTACAGTAACATTTTAATTAAAGAATTCGCATGGAAAATTTAGCATTAATCGATTCATTTTCAGAGTTTAAAGATGATAAACTTATTGATCGTGTAACGCTTATGGCAATTTTAGAAGATGTATTTAGAAATGCATTGAAAAAGAAATATGGTTCAGATGATAACTTCGATATTATTATAAATCCTGATAAAGGAGATATGGAAATTTGGAGAAGGAGAGTTATTGTTGCTGATGAGGATTTGGATTTCGAAAATGAAGAAATTACTTTAACAGAAGCTCGTAAGATTGAAGCCGACTTTGAAATTGGTGAAGAAGTATCTGAAGAGGTTAAATTGATTGATTTAGGAAGAAGAGCAATTCTTGCTTTGCGTCAAAATTTGATTTCAAAAATACATGAACACGATAATACCAATCTTTACAAACAATTTAAAGATATTATTGGAGATATTTACACTGCCGAAGTACACCATGTGCGTCCAAGAGTTGTAATTTTGGTTGATGATGAAGGGAATGAAATTGTTTTGCCAAAAGAGAAACAAATTCCTTCAGATTTCTTCAGAAAAGGAGATAACGTTCGTGGAATTATCGAGAGTGTTGAGCTTAAAGGTAATAAGCCACAAATTATTATGTCTAGAACTTCTGAGAAGTTTTTAGAAAAATTGTTTGAACAAGAGATTCCAGAGGTATTTGATGGTTTGATTATGGTGAAGAATGTGGTGAGAATTCCTGGTGAGAAAGCAAAAGTAGCGGTTGATTCTTATGATGATAGAATTGATCCAGTAGGTGCTTGTGTGGGAATGAAAGGATCTCGTATCCACGGAATTGTAAGAGAGTTAGGTAATGAGAATATTGATGTAATCAATTATACAAATAATATTCAATTGTATATTACAAGAGCATTAAGTCCTGCTAAAGTATCTTCGATTAAAATTAACGAAGAGACCAAACGCGCTGAAGTGTTTTTGAAATTAGAAGAAGTTTCTAAAGCTATCGGACGTGGTGGACACAATATTAAATTAGCAGGAATGCTTACGGGTTATGAATTAGATGTAATTCGTGAAGGTGATATTGCTGGTGCTACAGCTGATGAGGATGATGTTGAATTGACTGAGTTTTCAGATGAAATAGAAGACTGGGTAATAGAAGAATTCGCGAAAATTGGTTTAGATACTGCAAAAAGTATTTTGAAACAAGAAGTAGAAGATTTAGTTAGAAGAACAGATCTAGAAGAAGAAACAATTTTAGATGTAATGAGAATTTTGAAAGAAGAATTCGATAGTTAAATCTATATTCTTCTAACAACACAACAAAATAAGATAATAATAAAAAGGTTTTATGTCTGAAGAGAGAATAATAAGAATAAACAAAGTTTTAAGGGAATTGAATATTTCTTTAGAAAGAGCTGTGGATTATCTTAAGGATAAAGGGATTGCTATTGAGTCAAATCCAAACACAAAAATTTCTGAAGATGTATACAATGTCTTGTGCGGTCAGTTTGCTGGTGACAAAGGGAATAAAGAGGCGTCGAAAGAAGTAGGTGAGGAAAAAAGAAAGGAAAAAGAAGCGTTGCGCATTGAGCGTGAAAAGGAAATCGAAAACAAACGCAAAGCAGACGAAGAACGTTTAAGACAACAAGAAATTATCAAAGCAAGAGCTGTGGTTACAGGTCCTGTTCAAGTAGGTAAAATTGATCTTAATCCGAAAAAAGTTGCTCCTGTTTCTAATCCAACTATTGCTGTAGAAAAGCCAGAAGTTCCAGCTGTAAAAGCAACTGAACCTGTAGTTGAAACTAAACCAATTTCTCCAGAAAAACCTTCAACAGACCAACCAGTTGCGAAGCCAATTGCTGGTATTAAAGAAAAAGAAGTAGTTAAAGAAGTGACACCAGTTGTAGAGAAAACTTCTTCAGCTCCTGTTGCTCCTGTTTCAGACGAACCAGTTGAGGAAACTATTACAACTCAATACCAAAAGTTGTCAGGAACTACACTTACAGGTCAAATTATTGATTTATCTCAATTCAATAAGCCTAAAAAGAAAAAAGAAGATCCAAAGATTACTCCAAACAAACCTGGTACTCCTGGGGCTGCTGGAGCAAACAATGCAAATAAGAATAAGCGTAAAAGAATAGCGCCTAAGCCAGGTGCTCCTAAACCGCCAACTACACCAGGTGCTCCAAATCCAAATAAAATCACTCCTAATACAGGCGGTGGGTTTAATGCGAATAGAAGTGCAAGACCTGGATTTGTAAAAGGAAATCGTCCTGCTATTGTAGCTAAAGTTGAGCCTACAGAGGAAGAAGTGAAAAATCAAATTCGCGAGACTCTTGAAAAGCTTCAAGGGAAAGGTGGAAAATCTAAAGCGGCTAAATACCGTAGAGAGAAAAGAGAAACGCATCGTCAAAAAACTGATGATGAACAAAGAGCATTAGATGAGGGAAGCAAAACAATCAAGGTAACTGAGTTTGTTACTGTTGGTGAAATTGCGATTATGATGGATGTGCCAATTACTAAAGTTATAGGTACTTGTATGTCTCTTGGAATCATGGTAACCATGAATCAACGTTTGGATGCTGAGACTTTGACTATTGTTTGTGATGAATTTGGATATGAAGTAGAATTTATCACTGTTGATATTGAAGAAGCGATTCAAGTAGTTGAAGATAAAGAAGAAGATTTAGTAACACGTGCTCCTATTGTTACCGTAATGGGTCACGTCGATCACGGAAAAACATCTTTACTTGATTATATTCGTAAAGAAAATGTAATTGCAGGAGAATCTGGAGGTATCACACAGCACATTGGAGCTTATGGGGTAACTTTAGATAACGGACAAAAAATTGCTTTCTTAGATACACCGGGTCACGAAGCTTTTACCGCGATGCGTGCACGTGGAGCTCAAGTTACGGATATCGCAATTATTGTTATTGCAGCAGATGATGACATCATGCCACAAACGAAAGAGGCGATTTCTCACGCTCAAGCTGCAGGTGTTCCGATTATATTTGCTATCAATAAAATTGATAAACCAAATGCTAATCCAGATAAGGTAAAAGAAAGATTGGCTGGTATGAACCTTTTGGTGGAAGACTGGGGTGGAAAAATTCAATCTCATGACATTTCTGCTAAAGTAGGTACTGGTGTGAAAGAATTACTGGAAAAAGTATTATTAGAAGCTGAAATTTTAGATTTAAAATCTAATCCAAATAAATCTGCTCAAGGAACGGTTGTTGAAGCCTTTTTGGATAAAGGAAAGGGTTATGTTTCGACTATCCTAGTACAACATGGTACATTAAGAGTAGGGGATTATATGTTGGCAGGTAAGCATCACGGGAAAATTAAAGCGATGCATGATGAACGTGGACATGTTGTTAAAGAAGCAGGTCCTTCTACTCCGGTTTCTGTTTTAGGATTAGATGGTGCTGCAACAGCAGGTGATAAGTTTAATGTTTTTGAAGACGAAAAAGAGGCAAAACAAATTGCTGCTAAACGTTCTCAATTGATGCGTGAACAATCTGTAAGAACGCAACGTCATATTACTCTTGATGAGATTGGACGAAGAATTGCTTTGGGTCAATTTAAAGAACTTAATATTATTCTTAAAGGGGATGTGGATGGTTCAGTTGAGGCGTTGTCAGATTCGTTCTCTAAATTGTCTACAGATGAAATTCAAATTAATATTATACATAAAGGGGTTGGAGCTATTACTGAAACAGATGTAATGTTGGCTTCTGCATCCGATGCAATTATTATTGGATTTAACGTTCGTCCTGCTGGAAATGCAAGACAGCTTGCAGATAAGGAAGAAATCGACATTCGTTACTACTCTATCATTTATGCCGCAATTGATGACTTAAAAGATGCAATGGAAGGTATGTTGGCTCCTGAGATGAAAGAAGAAGTTTTAGGAACTGCTGAAATTAGAGAAATATTCAAAATATCTAAAGTTGGTTCTATTGCTGGTAGTATGGTAATGGATGGTAAAATCACCAAGAATGCCAAAATTAGAATTGTACGTGATGGTGTAGTTATCTTTGAAGGTGAGCTTTTAGCGTTAAAACGTTTTAAAGATGATGTTAAAGAAGTTGCCAAAGGTTATGATTGTGGTATCCAGGTAAAAGGATTCAACGATATCGAAGAAAGAGATATTATTGAAGCTTATCACGAAGTTGCAATTAAAAAGAAACTTAAATAGCATTTAGTTTTATATAAAGTAAAAACGCCTCAATTATTTGAGGCGTTTTTGTTTTCAATAGTTTTAAAATACTCTTTTTTATTTTGAAGGTTTGATCAATAAAATGTTTTTGTATTTTTTTTGAAACTCAATTAGATTTCTTTCTGCTTCCATTCTGGTTCTGTAATTTCCAACCCATACTTTGTAATTTGGAGTTTGAAATATTATGGTTGCTTCAGTGTTTTTGTTTTCTAGTTTGAATTCATTTAGAGATTTTTTTGCAAGTTCGCTAACACCACTAAAAATCTGAATTTTATACCTGTTATTTATTGATAAAGAGGTGTTTGATTTTCTTTTCTCATTTAATAACTGCTCTACTTTTGGATCTTGATTGCTGAATGTGTTTTTATTTTGAGCTTGTAATTTCGCTAACGATGTAGTGATTAAAAATGTTAATAATATCGATGTCTTGATTGATGTGTATTTCATAACTAATTGGTTTTTACGCAAAAGTACTACTTAATGAATATATTCAGAATAAAATATTTATTTAGAATCAATATAAATTGAAATTAAGACTATTTTAAGGTTTTGTGAATAGTTCTTAAAGTGTATTTTTGTCGAATATTTTAAAAAAAGTGATTTTTATCATGGTTTAGTTCTGATGAATTCACGACAATATTGTAGATAATTACTATAACTATATGAAAAAGATGGGTAACCATAGTTCGATTACAAGGAAATTATGTTTGAGTTTAGCATTGATGCTGACTGTATCCTTGAGTTTGTTTGCACAAGATCCTGCTCCTGCAGATGCTACTGCTGCTCCTGCTGCAACTTCTGGAGGTGATGCTGTTAAAGGAAAAGAGCTTTTTAATGCCAATTGTGCTGCTTGTCATAAATTAGATGCTAAAGCAACTGGGCCAGCGCTAAGAGGTGTTGCTTCCAAGTATGAAATGGCATGGATTTACAAGTGGGTAAAGAATAGTTCTGATTTAATTAAATCTGGTGATGCTGCTGCTGTAAAAGTATTTGAAGAAAATAATAAAGCGGTAATGACTGCATTTCCTCAATTGTCAGAAGGAGATATTGATAATATTATAGCTTACACATCTGAACCTAAAGCAGAAGCTCCTGCTGCGGCTGCAGGTGCTCCAGCTGTAGACGCGGCTAAAACTAGTGATAGCGGAATAAGTAACAATGTTATTCTTGGTGCTTTGGCATTAGTAATGGCAATGTTGGTTGTTTTGTTGTTTTTGGTAAACAACGTTTTGAGAAAAGTTGCAAAAGCCAATGGTATTGAAGTTGAACCAAAAACTCCTTCGTTGCCAATTTGGAAAGCGTTTGCAAAAAATCAATTTTTAGTTTTAGTTACTGCAATTCTTTTATTGTTGAGTAGTGCTTATTTTGTATATGGTTATTTAATGCAAGTTGGAGTTGATCAAGATTATGCTCCTATTCAGCCTATTCATTACTCTCACAAAATACATGCTGGTGATAATGAGATTAACTGTAAGTACTGTCACTCTGCTGCAAGAGTAAGTAAAAATGCTGGTATTCCTTCTTTGAATGTTTGTATGAACTGTCATAAAAACATTTCTGAAGTGGCTGAAACTACTGCTACTCCAGAATACAGCAAAGCTTTCTATGATGAACAAATTCAAAAATTGTATGCCGCTGTAGGTTGGGATAAATCAACTCAATCGTATACTGGTAAAACGCAACCAGTTAAGTGGGTTCGTATTCATAATTTACCAGACTTTGTATACTTTAATCACTCTCAACACGTAACTGTTGCTGGTATTGAATGTCAAACTTGTCACGGACCTGTTGAAACTTATGAAATTCAAAAGCAATTCGCTCCTTTAACTATGGGATGGTGTATTGATTGTCATAGAAAAACTGATGTTAAGACAGAGGGTAATGAATATTATACCAAAATTCACGAACAACTTTCAAAAAAGTATGGTGTTGAGAAATTGACAGCTGCTCAAATGGGAGGTTTAGAGTGTGGTAAATGCCACTATTAAAAGAAATTATTAAGATTTAATATTTATATATAATATGTCATCAAACAAAAAATACTGGAAAAGTGTTGAAGAGCTAGACGGAAATAGTTCTATTGTTGAGGCGCTTAAGAATAACGAGTTTGTTGAAGAGATTCCTACCGATGAATTTTTGGGTAATAGTGATAAATTGTCTTCTTCTACTTCACGTCGTGATTTTTTAAAGTACGTTGGTTTTAGTACGGCAGCTGCCACATTAGCTGCTTGTGAAGGACCAGTTAACAAATCAATACCATACGTGTTGCAACCTGAAGAAATCATTCCAGGTGTAGCTGATTATTATGCTACAACTGTTTTTGATGGTTTTGATTTTGCTAATTTATTAGTAAAAACTCGTGAAGGGCGACCTATTAAAATTGATAATAATACCATTGCAGGAGCTAAATTTTCTGCCAATGCTAGAATACACGCATCTATATTGTCTTTGTATGACAATATGCGTTTAAAAGAACCAAAAGTTGCAGGTAATGCTGCTTCTTGGTCAACAGTTGATTCAAAATTAAAATCAAGTATTGCTGAAGCTAAAGCTAAAGCAGGTCAAGTTGTGTTTTTAACGAATACTTTGGCGAGTCCTTCTACTGAAAAATTAATTGCTGAATTTATAGCTAAAAATCCAAATGCTAAACATGTAGTTTATGATGCTGTATCTTCTTCTGAAGCTTTAGATGCATTTCAAACTGTTTATGGGAAAAGAGCTTTAGTTGACTATGATTTCTCAAAAGCTTCTTTGATTGTTTCTGTAGGAGCTGATTTCTTAGGAGATTGGCAAGGTGGTGGATTTGATGCTGGTTATGCGCAAGGAAGAATCCCTAAAGCAGGAAAAATGTCTCGTCATTTTCAATTTGAAGCTAATATGACATTATCTGGTGCTGCTGCTGATAAGCGTGTACCGATGACTGTTGCTAATCAAAAGCAAGCTTTAGTTCAAATATATAACATCGTTACTGGAAGCAATGTTTCAGTAAAATTAGATGATAAATTCAAAGCTGAAGTTACAAAAGCAGCGCAACAATTAAAATCTGCTGGATCTAAAGGTGTTTTAGTTTCTGGAATTCAAGATGTTAATGCGCAATTGTTAGTTTTGGCAATTAATCAATCTTTGTCTAGTGAAGCGTTTGTTACTTCTGGTGCACGTTTAATTAGAAAAGGTTCTAACGCTGCTGTTGCGCAATTAATAAAAGATATGAATGCTGGTGCTGTTCATACTTTAATTATGAGTGGAGTTAATCCAGTGTATACTCTAGCGGATAGCAAATCATTTAGTAATGGTTTGAAGAAAGTAACTACTTCAGTTGCTTTAACAATAAAAGAGGATGAGACTGCTTTATTAGCTACTATTGCTGCTCCAGTACCTCATTATTTAGAATCTTGGGGTGATTTAAGTTTAACTGAAGGTACATACAGTATCACTCAGCCGACTATTCGTCCTTTATTCAATACTAAACAATTTCAAGATGTACTATTGTCTTTAAATGGTATAGCAGGTACATATTATGATTATTTAAAATCTGTTTCATCTGGAATCATTGCTGGCTCTTCTTGGAATAAAGTATTACATGATGGTGTTTATGTAGGGGCTATTTCAGCTGTTTCAGCTGGTACCGCAAATTATCTTGGCGCAGCTAATGCTTTAGCTAGTTCAACTACTACAAAAGGTCTTGAGTTGGTATTGTATACTAAAACAGGAATGGGTGATGGTCAACAAGCAAATAATCCTTGGTTACAAGAGTTCCCAGACCCAATAACAAGAGTTTCTTGGGATAACTATATTACAGTATCTAATGCAGATGCAAAAAAGTTAGGGCTTACTAATGAAATAGTTGCTAATGGTGGATTGAATGGTTCATACGTAAAATTAACTTCTAATGGGGTTACTTTAGAAAATGTTCCGGTGATAGTTCAACCAGGTCAAGCTGTAGGTACTGTTGGTTTTGCTTTAGGATATGGACGTAAAGCTGCTCTTAAAGAAGAAATGCAAGTAGGTATTAACGCTTACTCATTGTATAAAGATTTTAATGATTTACAAAACGTAACCCTAGAATTGTCTTCTGGAGAACATGAGTTTGCTTGTGTACAAGGTCAAAAAACATTAATGGGTCGTGGAGATATTATTAAAGAAACAACTTTAGAAATTTTCAATACTAAAGATGCAGAAATTTGGAACGAGAAACCGATGGTATCTTTAGATCATAAAGAAGTAGAAGCTACTTCTGTTGGATTATGGGATTCTTTTGATCGTTCAATTGGTCATCATTTTAATCTTTCTATTGATTTGAATGCTTGTACTGGTTGTGGGGCATGTGTTATAGCTTGTCATGCTGAAAATAACGTTCCAGTTGTTGGAAAAGATGAAGTAAGAAGAAGTAGAGATATGCACTGGTTGCGTATTGATAGATATTACTCTTCAGAAAGTACTTTTGAAGGTGATGTAGAAAGAAAAGAAAACATTGCTGGACTTTCAAGCTCTTTATCTACTTTTAACGAAATGGAGAAAGCTGGAGATAATCCACAAGTTTCTTTCCAACCAGTAATGTGTCAACACTGTAATCACGCACCTTGTGAAACAGTTTGTCCTGTGGCAGCGACTTCTCACGGACGTCAAGGTCAAAATCAAATGGCATATAACCGTTGTGTAGGAACTCGTTACTGTGCTAATAACTGTCCTTATAAAGTACGTCGTTTTAACTGGTTCTTGTATAACAAAAACAGTGAGTTCGATTACCATATGAATGATGATTTGGGTAGAATGGTATTGAATCCAGATGTTAACGTACGTTCTCGTGGAGTTATGGAGAAATGTTCTATGTGTATTCAAATGACACAAGCAACAATTCTTAAAGCAAAAAGAGAAGGTAGAGAAATCAAAGATGGTGAATTCCAAACAGCTTGTTCAAATGCTTGTTCTTCTGGAGCTATGATATTTGGAGATGTTAATGATAAAGAAGCCGTAGTTACTAAATTAGCTGCAGACGAAAGATCATATCATTTGTTAGAGCACGTAGGAACAAAACCAAACGTGGTTTACCAAGTTAAAGTTAGAAATATCTAGTAAAAAAAATTAATTAAGAATCAATATAAAGGATTATGTCGTCTCATTACGAAGCAACCATTAGAAAACCCTTAGTTATAGGTGATAAGTCTTATCACGATGTAACTGTAGATGTAGCTGCACCTGTTGAAGGTAAAGCCAATAAGCATTGGTGGATTGTGTTTACAATCGCATTAACCGCTTTCCTTTGGGGATTGGGTTGTATTATTTACACAGTATCCACCGGTATCGGAACTTGGGGATTAAACAAAACAGTAGGTTGGGCTTGGGATATCACTAACTTTGTTTGGTGGGTAGGTATCGGTCACGCTGGTACTCTAATCTCAGCGGTACTTTTACTTTTCCGTCAAAGATGGAGAATGGCTATTAACCGTTCAGCGGAAGCAATGACAATTTTTTCTGTTATCCAAGCAGGTTTATTTCCAATTATCCACATGGGTCGTCCTTGGTTAGCATATTGGGTACTCCCAGTTCCAAATCAATTTGGTTCATTATGGGTTAACTTTAACTCACCATTGCTATGGGACGTTTTTGCAATTTCTACGTATCTTTCAGTTTCATTAGTTTTCTGGTGGACTGGTCTTTTACCTGATTTTGCTATGCTACGTGATAGAGCGATTACACCATTTAACAAAAGAGTTTATTCTATTTTAAGTTTCGGTTGGAGCGGTAGAGCAAAAGATTGGCAACGTTTTGAAGAAGTTTCATTAGTTTTAGCTGGTTTGGCTACTCCTCTTGTACTTTCTGTGCATACTATTGTATCGATGGACTTTGCTACTTCTGTTATTCCAGGTTGGCATACAACTATTTTCCCCCCATATTTCGTAGCTGGTGCTGTATTCTCTGGATTTGCAATGGTTAACACTTTGTTGATTATTATGAGAAAAGTTTCTAACTTAGAATCTTACATCACGATACAACATATCGAATTGATGAATATTGTAATTATGATTACAGGTTCTATAGTTGGTGTTGCTTACATAACTGAGTTGTTTATTGCGTGGTACTCTGGAGTAGAATATGAACAATACGCTTTCTTGAATAGAGCGACTGGTCCTTACTGGTGGGCATATTGGGCGATGATGACATGTAACGTATTTTCTCCTCAATTTATGTGGTTTAAAAAATTGCGTACAAGTATAATGTTCTCATTTATCATTTCGATTGTGGTAAATATAGGAATGTGGTTTGAGCGTTTTGTAATCATTGTGACTTCTTTGCACAGAGATTATTTACCATCTTCTTGGACAATGTTTTCACCAACCTTTGTTGATATTGGTATTTTTATTGGAACTATTGGATTCTTCTTTGTATTGTTTTTGTTGTATTCTAGAACTTTCCCTGTTATCGCTCAGGCTGAAGTAAAAACAATATTAAAAGGAAGTGGAGATAACTACAAAAGAGAAAGAGAAGCAAATAAAGATGTACACCATGAGTAATAAAGTAATATACGCTATATACAACGACGATGATGTATTAATGGATGCTGTTAAAAAAACACGTGCAGCACATTATCATATTGAAGATGTTTTTACCCCTTTTCCGGTTCACGGATTAGATAAAGCAATGGGACTTGCACCAACTAGATTAGCTATTTGTGCTTTTATCTATGGTTTGTGTGGTATTTCATTCGCAACTTGGATGATGAACTATATTATGATTCAAGATTGGCCTCAAGATATTGGAGGTAAACCAAGTTTCAGTTATATTGAAAATATGCCTTCTTTTGTGCCAATTATGTTTGAAGAGACTGTTTTCTTTGCTGCTCACTTGATGGTTATTACTTTCTATATGAGAAGTAGATTATGGCCTTTTAAAGAAGCCGAAAATCCTGATGTTAGAACTACAGACGATCATTTTTTAATGGAAGTTGCTGTAAATGATAATGAAGAAGAATTAGTTTCTTTTTTCAAAAGCACAGGAGCAGTTGAAGTAAATGTAATAGATAAGAATTAATTGTAGCTATGAGAAGTATATATAAATTAACACTTTTGGCTGGTATTACTTTGTTAGTTTCATCTTGTCACGATAAATTGGCACCAAACTATCAGTATTTTCCAAACATGTATGAATCGGTTGGTTACGAAACATATTCCGAATCTAATGCATTTAAAGACGGAAAAGAAGGTCAATTGCCTGCAAAAGGTACTATCAAAAGAGGTTTTGATGTGTATGAATATGAAAATTCTACAGCTGGTTATGAATTGGCAAAAGCTAATTTAAAATCACCTTTAGATTCATTAGAAAGAAATTCTGAAAAAGGAAAAGAACTTTTTGAAATTTATTGTATCAGTTGCCATGGTGCTACTGGAAATGGTAAAGGAAAATTAGTTGAAAGAGAAAAGTTTCTTGGTGTACCTAGTTACGCTGACCGTCCAATTACAGAGGGAAGTGTATTTCATGTTATTACTTATGGATTAAATTCTATGGGATCGCATGCAAACCAATTGAGTGCCCATGAGCGTTGGTTAGTTGTAGACTATGTTCTTAAACTAAAAAGCGAATTATAATTGTTGAACAAACTGATCGTAATAGATATGTATACATTTTCAAGTAGATTAAAAACTTTTTCTCTTATTCTAATGGCTGTAGGCTTGTTAGGTATAGGTTATGGTTTTTATAGTGCACCAAAAGATATTCAAGAAGTAGAAGCTCTTCTTGCTGCTGATTCACACGGAAGTCATGGAGAAGCATCTCATGCTACTACAGCTGTTGCTCATGATGAGCATGCTGCTACAACTTCACATTCAGATAAAGCTGAAAAAGCGAATCATAGTGTTAAGGAAGACGCTGAGCACAAAGAACATTTAGAGCATGTTTTGCATCAATTAAGCAATAAGCCTTGGGCTGCTGTATATGTTGCTTGTATCTTTTTTATGCTTTTATCATTAGGAACCCTTGCTTTCTATGCAATACAACAAGTAGCGCAAGCAGGTTGGTCACCAGTTTTATTTAGAGTAATGCAAGGAATAACTGCTTATTTACCTTTTGGTTCAGTAATTTTCTTTGTTATATTGGTTTTATGTGGTTTACACTTCAATCATTTGTTTATCTGGTTAGATCCTGAAGTCGTTGCACATGATAAATTGATACAAACTAAATCTGGTTATTTAAATTTCCCTTTCTGGATTATTAGAGCTGGTATCTTCTTGTTAGGATGGAATGCTTATAGATATTTTTCAAGAAAAAACTGTTTAGCACAAGATGAGGCTGATGATAATACTTTTTACAAAAAGAATTTCAAAATGTCTGCACTTTTCTTAGTTTTCTTTATTGTTACTGAGTCTATTATGTCTTGGGATTGGATTATGTCAATTGACCCACATTGGTTTAGTACATTGTTTGGTTGGTATGTTTTTGCAAGTTTCTTTGTAAGCGGTATTACTACTATTTGTATGGTTACTTTATATTTGAAATCTAAAGGTTACTTAGAGCACGTAAATACTAGTCACATTCATGACTTAGCTAAATTTATGTTTGGTATCAGTGTATTTTGGACTTACTTATGGTTTTCTCAATTTATGTTGATTTGGTATGCTAATATTCCAGAGGAGGTTACTTATTTTGTAACTAGAATTCAAGAATTTAATTTACCATTCTTTGGTGCTGTAGCTATGAACTTCTTATTTCCAGTTTTAATTTTGATTAATACCGATTTTAAACGAATCACTTGGGTATTGGTTATGGCTGGTACAGTGATACTTTTAGGTCACTATATTGATTTCTTCAATATGATTATGCCTGGTACTGTAGGAGATCAATGGTTTATAGGAATTCCTGAAATTGCATCAGTTCTATTCTTTCTTGGGTTGTTTATTTATGTTGTATTTACTGCACTTACAAAAGCACCTTTATTGCCAAAAAGAAATCCTTTCATTGAGGAAAGTAAGCACTTCCATTATTAATATTTTAAACAGAAAAACAGATGACAAGTTTGTTGGTAATTATAGTTTTAGTTTTATTAGCTGTTGCGCTTTGGCAATTGACTAAGATATTTGATCTTACACAAGTAGGTTCAAAATCTGATGATTCTCAAATAGCAACTGATAATGATAACAATGTACAAGGATATTTAATGTTTGGCTTTTTAGCTTTTATTTATGTATTCACGATATTTGGTTTATTGAAGTGGGGTGATTTGCCTCTACATACTCCTGCTTCTGAGCATGGAGCTACGGTTGATAGTTTAATGAATATTACTTGGATATTAATCTTTACTGTTCAAGCAATTACTCAAGTTTTATTACACTATTTTGCTTTTAAATATCGTGGAAATAAAGATAAAAAGGCACTTTACTTTGCTGATAATAATAAATTAGAAGCTATTTGGAGTGTTATTCCTGCTGTTGTTTTAGCTGGTTTAATTTTATACGGTTTATATGCTTGGACTAACATCATGTTCATAGATGATGAAGAGGATACAGTAGTTATTGAGTTGTATGCTCAGCAATTTAAATGGACAGCTAGATATGCTGGATCGGATCAAGTACTTGGTAAAGCTAACGTTCGTTTGATTGATGGTGTAAATTCTGTTGGTATGGATTTATCTGATAAGAATGCTCAAGATGATTTCTTAGCTACAGAGATACATATTCCAAAAGGAAAAAAAGTTCATTTTAAAATGCGTTCACAAGATGTATTGCATTCAGCTTATATGCCTCATTTTAGAGCTCAAATGAATTGTGTTCCTGGAATGGTTACAGAATTTGCTTTTACTCCTGTTTACACTACAGCAGAATATAGAGAGTTACCATTTATGGTAGAAAAAGTTGCCAAAATTAATGATTTGCGTGCAAAGAAGAGCGCTGAATTAGTTGCTAAAGGTGGTACAGCTCTAGATCCTTATACATTTGACTACTTGTTACTTTGTAATAAAATATGTGGTGCATCTCACTACAATATGCAAATGAAAGTTATTGTTGATTCACCAGAAGATTATAAAAAATGGTTAAGTGATAAAGTAGCTTTAGCTAAAGAATTTAAAGCTTCTAAAGAAACCCCAGCTGCAGAAGGTGCTACTCCTAGTGATAGCTCTAAAGTAGCAAACGATCCAGCTGCTGTGAAAGTAGCTATGAAATAATTATTTAAGAATATTTAAAAGTATATATATGTCAGCAGAAGGTCACGATCACGGACACGATCACGAACACGAACACCACCATAAGGATACATTCATTACTAAATATATTTTTAGTATTGACCATAAGATGATTGCAAAACAATACTTAATTACAGGTATTGTTATGGGAATTATTGGTGTTGGAATGTCATTGCTTTTTAGAATGCAATTGGCTTGGCCAGAAGAATCTTTTAAAATTTTCAATATTTTATTAGGTGATAAATTTGCTCCAGAAGGAGTTATGGCTAATGATATTTATTTAGCTTTAGTTACAATTCATGGAACCATCATGGTGTTCTTTGTATTGACAGCAGGTTTGAGTGGTACTTTTAGTAATTTATTAATTCCACTTCAAATTGGTGCAAGAGATATGGCTTCTGGATTTATGAATATGATTTCATATTGGCTATTTTTCTTGTCAAGTGTAATTATGATTTGTTCCCTTTTCGTTGAAGCTGGACCAGCTTCTTCTGGTTGGACAATTTATCCTCCATTAAGTGCCTTGCCTCAGGCAATACCAGGATCTGGTACTGGTATGACATTGTGGTTGGTTTCAATGGCTATTTTCATTGCATCATCATTGATGGGTTCATTGAATTATGTAGTTACTGTTATTAACTTGAGAACAAAAGGTATGTCAATGACTAGATTGCCACTTACTATTTGGGCATTCTTTGTTACAGCTATTATTGGTATCATTTCTTTTCCAGTTTTATTATCTGCTGCATTGTTATTAATATTTGACAGAAGTTTTGGAACATCATTTTTCTTGTCTGATATTTACATTGCTGGAGAGGTTTTACATTATCAAGGTGGTTCTCCAGTACTTTTTGAGCACTTGTTTTGGTTCTTAGGACACCCAGAGGTTTACATCGTATTGTTACCTGCTTTGGGTATCACTTCTGAAATCATAGCTACTAACTCTCGTAAACCAATTTTTGGTTATAGAGCGATGATTATGTCTATTTTGGCTATCGCTTTCTTATCAACTATTGTTTGGGGACACCATATGTTTATTTCAGGGATGAATCCATTCTTAGGTTCTGTGTTTACATTCACAACCTTATTGATTGCTATTCCATCTGCTGTAAAAGCGTTTAATTATATTACAACTTTATGGAAAGGTAACTTACAATTGAATCCAGCTATGTTGTTTTCAATTGGTTTGGTTTCTACATTCATTACAGGTGGTTTGACTGGAATTATCCTTGGTGATAGTACTCTAGATATCAATGTTCATGATACTTATTTCGTAGTTGCTCACTTTCACTTGGTGATGGGTATTTCTGCGTTGTATGGTATGTTTGCTGGAGTTTATCATTGGTTCCCAAGAATGTTTGGTAGAATGTTGAATAAAAATTTAGGATATGTTCACTTTTGGGTAACTGCGATTTGTGCTTATGGTGTATTTTTCCCAATGCATTTTATCGGTTTAGCTGGTTTACCAAGACGTTATTATACAAATACTAACTTTCCACTTTTTGATGATTTGCAAAATGTGAATGTTTTGATTACTACTTTTGCTTTAGTAGGTGGTGCATTCCAGTTGGTTTTCTTGTATAATTTCTTTGCTAGTATTTTTTATGGTAAAAAAGCAGAACAAAATCCTTGGAAATCTAATACGCTTGAATGGACAGCTCCAGTAGAACATATTCATGGGAACTGGCCAGGTGAAATTCCTGAAGTTCATAGATGGCCTTATGATTACAGTAAGCCAGGACATGATGAAGATTTTGTACCTCAAAATATTCCTATGAAAGAAGGTGAAGAAGTTTTACATCACTAATTTCTAAAATATATAAAAAGCCTTTCCTTGTGAAAGGCTTTTTTATTGCAATGCCTTTTTTTATCTTTATCCAATGAATGAAAATTTAGACCCAACTAATACCAATTATAATTCGGAAGAACTTGATATTGAAAAAAGATTGAGACCCCTTAGTTTTGATGATTTTTCGGGTCAAGATCAAGTTTTAGAAAATTTAAAAGTATTTGTTGCTGCTGCAAACCAGCGTAATGAAGCTTTAGATCATACCCTTTTTCATGGTCCTCCAGGATTAGGAAAAACTACATTAGCTAATATTTTAGCAAATGAATTGCAAGTTGGAATAAAAATCACCAGTGGTCCCGTACTTGATAAACCTGGTGATTTAGCAGGATTATTGACTAATCTAGAGGAAAGAGATGTTCTTTTTATTGATGAGATTCATCGTTTAAGTCCTATTGTTGAAGAATATTTATATTCTGCAATGGAAGATTTTAAGATTGACATCATGATTGAGTCTGGACCCAATGCTAGAACGGTACAAATTAATTTAAATCCTTTTACTTTAATTGGCGCTACAACGCGTTCGGGTTTACTTACGGCTCCAATGCGAGCTCGTTTTGGTATTTCATCTCGTTTACAATATTATTCGACTGAGTTGCTTACTACTATTGTTGAGCGCAGTTCATCGATATTTAAAATGCCTATTACAATGGAAGCCGCAATTGAAATTGCTGGTAGAAGTAGAGGAACACCACGTATTGCGAATGCTCTCCTGCGTAGAGTTCGTGATTTTGCACAAATTAAAGGTAACGGTACAATTGATATAGAAATAGCTAGATTTGCCCTTAAGGCCCTTAATGTTGATGCACATGGTTTAGATGAAATGGATAACAAGATTCTTACAACCATCATTGATAAATTTAAAGGAGGTCCTGTTGGTTTAACTACTTTGGCAACTGCTGTTTCTGAAAGTAGTGAAACTATTGAAGAGGTATATGAACCTTTCTTAATTCAAGAAGGGTTTATTATGAGAACGCCACGCGGAAGAGAGGTAACTGAAAAAGCATATCAGCATCTGGGTAAAGTTAGAATGAATTTTCAAGGTGGATTGTTTTAGTAATGATTAATAACAAAGAAAAATATACTCAATTTATAAAAGCCGAATCCAAAAGACTCGGCTTTTTGTCTTGCGGTATTTCTAGAGCTGGTTTCCTTGAGAGTGAAGCACCAAGATTGGAAAAGTGGTTGACTAATCAGATGAATGGTCAAATGAGTTATATGGAGAACCATTTTGACAAAAGACTTGACCCTACTTTGTTAGTTGATGGTGCTAAGAGTGTAATATCTTTGTTATTGAACTATTATCCTTCTGAAGTACAAAATCCAGATTCTTATAAGATTTCAAAATACGCTTTTGGGCAAGATTATCATTTTGTAATTAAAGATAAATTAAAAGAGTTATTGTTTTCGATTCAAACTGAAATTGGTGAAGTTTCAGGGCGAGCTTTTGTTGATTCTGCTCCTGTTTTAGATAAAGCATGGGCTGCTAAAAGTGGTTTAGGATGGATAGGAAAAAACAGTAATTTAATCACTCAAAAGGTTGGCTCATTTTACTTTATTGCTGAGTTGATTGTTGACCTTGATTTAGAATATGATAATGCTACAACAGATCATTGCGGTACTTGTACTGCTTGTCTTGATGCTTGTCCAACACAGGCTATTGTTGCGCCTTATGTTGTGGATGGTAGTAAATGTATTTCTTATTTTACGATTGAATTAAAAGATAATATTCCAGGAGAATTCAAAGAAAAATTTGACGATTGGATTTTTGGATGTGATGTTTGTCAAGATGTTTGCCCTTGGAACAGGTTTTCTAAACCCCATAAAGAACCTTTATTCAATTCAAATCCTGAAATGCTCGGATGGTCAAAAAAAGAATGGGAAGAAATCACATCGGAAACTTTTAATGCAATATTTAAAAATTCTCCTCTGAAGCGAACTAAGTGGAATGGGCTAATGAGGAATATTGATAACGCTTTATGATTTTTTACTAGAATCTCTTTCAATAACACTAGTTTCCAAAATAACAGTTTTTGGGGTGAAATCTTGATTTTCTTTGTGTGCATACATTTCTTCCAATAATAAGCGGAAAGCAGCTACCCCCATTTCATGACTGGGTTGATCAATAGTACTTAGTTTTGGGGTCAAAACCTGAGACATGAACCAATTGCTAAAACCAATTACAGCTACTTGTTGTGGTACTTTTACTTGATGATCATTAAAGTAAGACAAAACCCCCACTGCCACCAAATCTGTTACTGCGAAGACACCGTCTACATCAGGATGTTCTTCGATTATTTGTTTTGCAAAGTCTAATCCTTCCTGGAAAGTTACATTTTCACAAGTGTAAACTAAAGTAGGGTCATATGGAATTTGATTCTTATCTAGTGTTTTTTTATAACCTATGTAACGATCTATGGCATTTTGCGGGTTTAAAGGACCACGTATGTGGGCTATTTTTTTGCATCCTTTGTCGATTAGATGTTGGGTAGCGCTCATAGCTGCTTTTTGATCGTCTATCAATACTTTGGAGCAATTGGCCAATTTTGATATTTTGTCAAACATCACAAAAGGAATTTTTCTATTAATAATTTCCTTAATGTGTTCGTCAAAATTAGATTCATTTGATAATGACATTATTATCCCGTCTACACGCTTGTTAATCAAGAGTTCAACTTGTTTTCTTTCAAGTTCAATTGACTCGTTCGATTGAAGAATAATTACCAGATACCCATTTTTCTCAGCTTCATCAATAATTGCATTAATTACATTCGAGAAAAAATGATGCATTACTTCTGGAATTATCAATCCGATAGTTTTGGATTCTTTAGTTCTAAGATTTACAGCAAAACTATTAGGAGTATAATGCAAATCTTTAGCCAAATCCAGCACTGCCTTTTTAGTTTTTTCACTAACATCAGGATAGTTTTTTAAGGCCTTAGAGACAGTAGTTATTGAGATACCTAAGGTATTTGCAATTTCTTTAAGAGTAATTTCTTTCATGTAACGTTTAGTGCTTGGCTTTTAAAAATTTCGTGTATGTTGTTATATATGAAGTAATTAATTCGTTTGAACTCCTATACTAATGTAAAGTATTTTTTGTAATTATTTATGGATTAATTTGACTATTTTAAATTAAACAGCTTATTTATTGGGTTTATGCAGAACCTCTTTCCAAAAGTGAAGTCTGCAATTCGATAGTTTGAAAAGTTATTGGCTGTCTTTCTTTTTTTAATTGAATTTCTTCAAATAAAATTTCAGCTGCTTTTCTGCCAATTTCAAAACCCGGCTGATCTACGGTAGAGAGTTTTGGTGTGGTGATTTCGCTAACAAACGAATTGCAAAATCCAAATACCGCAATTTGTTCAGGAACCGAGATGGCTAAATCTTGCAAGGCTTTTAGCGCACCTACAGCAACCAAATCGGTTACGGTGAAAATGGCATCTAAATCGGGGTGCTCAGCACAAGCTATTTTAGCTGCTGCATAACCGTCTTCAAAATCTGAAAAATTATCACAAACATACACCAATGAGGAGTCGTAAGGAATTCCGTTGTCTTCAAGCGCTTTTTTGTATCCCAAAAAACGATCAATTGCGTTTTGAGGCATATACGATCCTCGAAAATGGGCAATTTTTTTTCGCCCTTTTTTGATTAAATAATCTACCGCCTCATAAGCCGCTTTGCGATCATTAATGCTCACTTTGGAGCAATTGACTAGTTTGGCAATTTTATCGAACAGTACCAATGAAGTATTGTGTGCCAATACCTTTTTGATGTGGTCGAAATCACCAGTTTCATTTGATAATGAGATGATAATTCCATCGACTCTTTTGCTTAGCAACAAATCAATTTGTTTTTTTTCTAGTTCTAATTTTTCGTTCGAGCGCAACACAATTACCAAATAGTCTCTTTTTTCAGCTTCTTCTAAAACCCCTTTGAAAACTTTAGAGAAAAAATGAAAATCAACGGTTGGGATGATAACTCCAATTGTTTTTGATTCACTAGTTCTTAAGTTGACAGCAAAACTATTTGGGGTATAATTTAGCTCTTGGGCCAAATCAATTACAGCTTTCTTGGTTTTTTCACTAATGTCGGTATAATTTTTTAGGGCTTTTGATACCGTAGTAGTGGAAATGCCTAGCTGTGCCGCTATTTGTTTTAGTGTTGCATTATTCATTTGAAAAATTGAATGGTTTGTCTAGCAGAATCAATGCTCTTAAACAAACATACAATTTATTAGTAGAAGATGATTTCTAAAATGTGATTTGTTTTGGTTTTTTTATGGGAAAAATGTTAAAAAAATTATTTAATTGCTATGATTGCTGCTTCATAGGGCAATAGTTTGTTGCTTTCAATGCTTTTTTGATTGTAATTTGAAAGCAATATTTTTGCTCCTACAACAGCAATCGGGATTGAAAAAAGGGCTTCTTGTGATGTAAAGTTCAACAAGACCACTATTTTTCGACCATTTAATTCTCTTAAATAGGCATAAACATTTTCATTTTCTTCGTCTAATAAAGTATAGCTACCATAAATGAGTGTGGGCTCTTTTTTTCGTAATTGTACCAATGTTCTAAAATAATTTAGCGTAGAGTCTACATCATTTTCTTGACTCTCAGCATTGATTGTTGTATGGTTGGGATGCACTTTTAGCCAAGGCTTGCCTTCGGTAAAACCAGCATTGGGTGATGCATTCCACTGAAATGGCGTTCTTGAATTTTCTCTAGAGGCTTGTTTTTGTTCTTCTAAAAAGCCTTCTAAATCGCCATTCTGACTTTTGATAAACTCATATTTGTTGATGGTATCAATATCATTATAATCAGATATGGAATCGAATCGTATATTGACCATTCCAAGTTCATCGCCTTGAAAATAATAGGCAGTACCTCGCATAGTCAACACAAATGTAGTTAGCATTTTGGAACAAATCGTTCTGAATTCACTACTGTCATTGCCAAATTTACTCACCATTCTGGGTTGGTCGTGATTCGCCAAAAATATGGAGAGCCAGCCTTTGGTTTTGAAGGCATCATCCCAGCGTGTGTAGAGTTTTTTGTAATTTACTATGCCGTAGTTCATAACGTGACTGCCAATTTCTACTCCTTCCAAATGATAGGCCATACTTAGCTCTTTTCGGTCAGGGTCTACAAAAAGTAGGGCTTCTTCTGGAGAGCCACCAGCTCCTTCAGATACGGTCATTACATCATAGTGTTGCAATACTTCTCGATGCATTTCTTGAATGTAATCGTGCAAATGTGGTCCTCTCCCGTAATATTTCATAATTTCGGGAATGTTGCCTAAAATATCATTTGGAAGTTCGGGAAATGAAGGGTCTTTTGAAATGAATTGAAAGGCATCCATCCTAAACCCATCGATGCCTTTATCGAGCCAAAAACGCATAATAGCATACAATTCCTCTCGTACTTTTGGATTGTTCCAATTTAAATCGGGTTGTTTTACAGAGAAATAGTGAAGATAATACGCGTCGGTTGTTGCGTCATATTTCCAAGCATTGCTTTCAACGTCAAACCAACTCCAACGGTATGGCGGTGTTCCTTTTTCGGCGGGCCACCAGTAATAATAATCGCGATACGGATTGTCTCTTGATTTTCTACTCTCTTGAAACCAAAGGTGTTCATCGCTACTATGATTGAAGACCAAGTCCAAAATCAGTTTGATTCCTCTTTCTTTTAGTCCTTTTAGGAGGATGTCAAAATCTTCCATAGTTCCGAAATCGGCTAGAATTGAGCGATAGTCACTCACATCATAGCCATTGTCGTCATTTGGCGATTCGAAAATTGGGTTGAGCCAAATGGCATCAATTCCAAGACTTTTAAGATAATCTAATTTTGAAATTATACCTTGTAAATCTCCAATACCATCCCCATTACTGTCCTTAAAACTTCTGGGATAAATTTGATAAATCACGGCTTCTTTCCACCATTTTGTGTCTAATGTTGGCGAAATTATTGTGCTGTTATCGAGACTCATAGAATGTGCTTTTTAATTTACTTTTAAAATTACGGATTCATATGGGCGTAATTCTTTTTGAAAAGGAGTGGGGTAATTGCCAATCCATTGTGTTGTTTTTTGGGCTAATAAAGGTGCGCTAATCGTGGTTGTTTTTGATGTAAAATTCAACAAAACAATGATTTTTTTGCCATTTAATTCTCTTGTATAAGCAAAAACATCAGGATTAGCTGGGTCAATTATTTCTAACTTGCCATACACAAAAATAGGATTCTCTTTTCTGATTTTGGCTAGTTTTTTAGCATAATTCAATATAGAGTTTTTGTCTTTGCTGTTGGCTTCAACATTGACTGTCGTGTAATTTTTATTGATAGTTAGCCAAGGATTTCCAGTGGTGAAACCTGCATTTTTTGTTGCATTCCATTGCATAGGAGTGCGGCTGTTATCGCGACTTAACTCTTGTTGATTGAGTAAATATTCAGCTGCTTTGGCATTGCTAATTTTGATTAATTGATTATAGGTGTTTCGGGTTTGTAGGTCATTATATTCAGCCGCAGTTTTGAATCGGATATTGGTCATTCCGATTTCATCTCCGTTGTAAATATAGGGAGTTGCTCTTTGGGTTAGTAAAAAAGTATAGAGCATTTTGGCGCTTTTTTCTCGAAATTCGGGACTGTCATTTCCGTAGCGACTCACGGCTCGGCTTTGGTCGTGATTGGTAAAATATAAGGTATTCCATCCTTTGGATTCCATTTTTTTATCCCATTTGTTTACGATTTCTTTCATACCTAAAACATTGTTGCGTCCTACTTGGTAAGCGCCCACGTCATAGGCATCTCTTCCCCAAATATTGGCTATCTCGTCGTGATAAAGGGTGTTGATTTCTTTTCGGTCTTCATCTACAAAATCCATTACTTTTTGGAACGGAATAACGCCACCTTCTCCAACAGTATAGACATCTTTGTATTTACTCAAAATCACTTCGTTCATCTCGCGCAAATAGTTATGGAGCTTTGCGTCGGCGCCGTAGTATCGCACAAATTGTTCGTTGGTAAAATCAGCAGGCATAACTGGCCAATTGGTGTCTTTGGCGATGAATGGAAAAGCATCTAAGCGAAAGCCACTCACGCCTTTGTCGAGCCAAAATTTCATAATATCATACATTTCTTGGCGGAGTTGTGGGTTTTCCCAATTCAAATCGGGTTGTTTTCGGCTGAAGTAATGTAAATAATAACTGTTGGTGTTGGGTTCGTAGCGCCAAGCATCAGAGTTTTCGTCAAAAATGCTGAAGCGTTTTGGAGGTGTTCCCTTCTCAGCGGGCCACCAGTGATAATAGTTTCGGTATTTGTTGTCTCTTGATTTTTTGGCTTCGATAAACCATTGATGCTCGTCGCTACTATGATTGACCACCAAGTCCATAATGAGTTTGATATTTCGCTTTTTCATTCCAGCCAGCATTTCGTCAAAATCGGCCATAGTGCCCATTTCTTTCATAATGGCTTTGTAGTCGCTAATGTCATAGCCGTTGTCATCGTTGGGAGAAGCACAAATAGGATTGAGCCAAATGGCATCAATTCCAAGGCTTTGTAGATAGTCTAGTCTTTGTGTGATTCCTTTTAAATCGCCTACACCATCGCCGTTGCTGTCTTGAAAACTACGAGGGTAGAGTTGGTAGATAATGGCTTCTTTCCACCATTTTTTGTCGATAGGAGTTTCTTTTTTTTGGGCATTGGTTGTGTTTGTATAGCCTATTAGAAGAAGCACTAAGAGTAGTGAAGTACTGGTTTTCATATATGTAAAAATAATTTGTTAGCGGTCATATATGGAATCGCCTTATAGTTATCGGTGTTTGTTTGCAACAAACTTTTTGTTAATGGCGATTTCATAAGTGTAATTTATATTTTGAGAGTTAAACTTAACAGGGACTGTATTTTTAGAAGTTGTTTGCAAGAAAGCAAGTTGTGGCTCTCTAGCCCCGACAGCAGCGGCATCCTTTGCCTTTTTTCTTTAAAAGGGAAAGATATAGCGGATGGCGGGACGATGCTGGCAAAAAATGCCTTTGTTTGCTGCTTCTACTGCTCATTCTATTTCATTAACTTGTTGTGGGATGCATAAAATCATCGATTTCTTTTCGGGTTATTTTGGGGTTGGCTCCTTCTTGTGAAGCGACAAGGGCTCCTAAAGCACAGGCAAAATTTAGTGCTGTTTGAGGATTGTTTTCGGTGATTAAAACGCTAAGCAAGCCAGCCAAAAAGGAGTCTCCAGCTCCTACTGTATCGGCTACTGTGACTTGGTATCCGCTGTTGTAATACAGTTGATTATTGGTAAATAGAACGGCTCCGTGGCTGCCTTTGGTCACACAAATATTGTTGGTGTTGGTTTTTTCGGCAATGAAGTGAATGTTTTGTTCTAACGAATGATAGGGAGAGTTCAAGAAATTGGCTATTTCGTATAGTTCGTCATCATTGAATTTGATGCAATCGGCTTCGAGCATTAATTCTAGAAGTAACTCTTTGTTGTAGAAAGGAGCTCGGAGATTGACGTCAAACACTTTGAATTTTGATAAAGCGATATAATTAAGAAGGCTTTGATGAGCAATGGCGTCACGACAGGCCAAACTGCCAAAAACAAGCACATCAGCTCCAATTACTGCGGTTTCTCCTTCTTGCGTATACTTGATTTTGTCCCAAGCTGCGGGATAATTGATGGTGTAGGTGGCAGAACCTTTTTCGTTTAGGTGAACTAAAACTTCGCCTGTTGGGTGTGCGCCGTTGATTTGGATGGTTTTGGTTGAAATGCCTGTTGGCATAAGGTAGTCAATTACTTCTTGTCCATTTGAATCGGCTCCTATGCAACTAATGATTTGCGTATTGATGCCTAATGACGCTAATCTAAGAGCAACATTTAAGGGCGCTCCTCCAATTTTTTTGTGCGTTGGAAAGATATCGAATAAGATTTCTCCAAAGCTAACTATGGATTTGGTGTTGGGTTGATTAATCATAAGCTTTCATTTTAGATTCAATTTCTTCAAGCGATAATCCTTTGGTTTCTGGCATCATAAAGAGTACAAAAACAAGTTGCAAGAGCATCATAAAGGCGAAAAAAGCAAAAATTGGCCAAGGATTTTCTTTGTAAATATCGATAACAATAGGGCCAACTAAAGTGATTAAAGCCGCAAAAATCCAGTGAATTCCTGTGCCAAAAGCTTGCCCATTTGCCCGAACGGTATTGGGGAAGATTTCGGAAATGAAAACCCAGATTACGGCTCCTTGTCCAATGGCGTGAGATGCAATAAATAACATAATCGAAAGCAATAAAACTACTGAGCCTAGTTGTGAATAGAAAGCAAAAGCAACCATAGTTAAGCTTATAATGTATCCCAACGAGCCAATTAACATAAGTTGTTTTCGACCTAAAACATCTATTAAACGCATTCCGATTAGGGTGAAAACCAAATTGGTTACGCCAATCAAAATGGAATTAAACAACGATTCTTTGGCTCCTAATCCTGCCATTTCGAGAATTTCTGGGGCATAATACAATATGAAATTGATGCCTGATAATTGATTGAAAAAAGCCAACAGAAAAGCCAGAAGAATAGGAAATTTATACTTTTTAGAAAAGAAGGAATCTGAAGTTGCAGTCGTTGTTACGTCTTTTTTGATTTCATTAAAACTTTCTTTGGCCTGAGCTGGAGCATAAATCATTTCTAAAACTGCTAGACCCGCTTGGTCATCTTTTTTATTCAGAATAAGCCATCTAGGGCTTTCAGGAATTCTAATGACAATGACACTGTAAATCAATGCTGGTAAGGCGACAATGCCAATCATCCAGCGCCAATCGTTTTCACCGCCAAAACCTTCGAAAAAATAGTTTGAAAAAAAGGCAATCAGTATTCCGAATACGATGTTAAACTGAAATAATGTTCCCAATTTTCCTCGATTTTCTGGACTTGAGATTTCCGATATATAGATTGGAGCGGCTACCGAAGAGGCGCCAACCCCAATTCCGCCAATGAATCTAAAGAAAGAAAAAACATAAGGATTGGGAGCCAATGCCGAGCCTAGTGCCGAAACCAAAAATAAGATACCTATCCAAAGCAGTGTTTTTTTTCTGCCCCATTTATCACAAGGATAGCCACCCAAAAGGGCACCTAATACCGTTCCCCAAAGGGCCATTGACATAATGAAAACACCGTGAAACAAAGGAGTGGTGTGCCATAGTTCTTTTATAGGTAAATTGGCTCCAGAGATAACTACTGTATCAAAACCAAATAAAAATCCAGCTACTGCAACAGTAAGTGACCAGTTTCTAACATTATTCATTATTTGCTATTTTTTTAGGCCAAATACTGCTAATGCTACTAATGGTAAAATCATTCAGTTCTTGGTCTTCGGTTGATAAAATACTTAATTGGGTGTAGGGTTTTTGAGGGAAAATTTGCTCAGTGAAACTATATAATCCATCGTTCAAGAAAAGCTCTATAGAGGACCAATCTAGAATGATTTGAAAGTCGATTTGATTAGCAATAAGTGCCAAAACGTTAGATTTATGGATGTCTTTCCCAAAGTTTTTTTCAAAGGCAACTTTTCCAGATTTTCGGCGGTCAATGCTAAACGTTTTCGATTGGGAATTATAATGGAGCACTAAAGAATCTTTTAAGTCATTGGAAAAAACCAATTGTAAGTCTTTGTTAGCTGCATTGAATCGGATTTCGGATTGGTTAAAAGCATCATACTTGAAAATAGTTTTTTGATTGGCTTTTAAGGGGATTTTATTAGAGGTAAAGGCTGGTTTTTGTAGCTTTTTAAAAGCTGCAATAGGTTTGTTTTTCAGGATAAACTCTCCGTTTATTTTTGTTAATTCTAGTGTTCTTGGCAGTGTCATAGCGCTTCTCCAATTTTTGGTAGGAGTATTTCTGGCATATAACCAATTACTCATCCATCCTATGAATATTCTTTGGTTATTGGGAGCATCATTATAGGTAACTCCAGCATAATTATCAGTGCCAAAGTCAATCCACTTAGGTTCTTTTTGAGTGCTAGTAAATGTTTTTCCATCAAAATTCCCCACAAAATATTGAGTTCCCGAACCTCCATTTGGAGCACCAGGATTGATACTTATAATTAAAACCCATTTTTCTTCTTCGTTACCATTTACTTTTAATTTAAAGATGTCAGGGCATTCCCAAACACCACCGTGGGCGCCATACTGTTTTCCAAATTCACTTTCTTTAGTCCAATCTATAAGGTTTTTTGATGTGTAAAATTCTGCGTGGTCTCCAGCAACAAGTACCATATTCCAGATGTTGGTTTCTGGATTCCAAAATACTTTCGGGTCTCTAAAATCTTTTTTATTGGTGTTACTAATGATGGGATTTCGCTCGTATTTTTTCCAAGTTTCTCCTTCATCAAGGCTGTAAGCGATACCCTGTGATTGTGTGTTTATTTTGCCTGCTTTTTCAAAAGCCATATTATGATAAGTGAAGATGGCAACCATTGGCGGATGTTCTTTGGTTCCCAATCCTGAAGTATTGTTGTAATCAATTACGGCACTTCCTGAGAAAATTAATCCCAGCTCATCAGGAAATAAGGCTATTTTCTTGTGTTGCCAATGTATCAAATCAGTACTTGTTGCGTGTCCCCAATGCATTGGTCCCCAAACAATATCTTCTGGATAGTACTGGTAAAACAAATGATAGACTCCTTTATAAAATACCATTCCATTTGGGTCATTCATCCATTTTTTTTGGGGTGTAAAATGAAATTGTGGTCGATATGGTTCTTTAAAAAGTTGGTCAGGATTTGAAGTGAGGGGAACAGTAGTAGGTATCGAAAATTCATTGTCTTTTACTTTCTCACACCCCATATTCAATAGGCAAAGGAAAATAGGTATTAAATAAGTCTTTGGGAGTACTTTCATCTTTTTTAGTTTAACCATCCCATAAAAATAGAATTCCTTTTTTAAATTATGGAAGGCTAAAAAATCGAAAACGATTTCGATTTTTTCGAAAACGATTTCGATTCTGAATTGAGTGACTTAGTGGTGAAATCCATTTTTTTAAATGTAAATACTTTAAATTTGAAATTATTTTAACATTAAAAATATGAAATCAACAATCATTAAGATTGCCGCTATTTTTCTTTTTAGTCCATTTTCTCAGGCTCAGACCCAATCCGACGAATGGAATTTGGTAGCGAATTCTCGAGACAATTATTATGGTGTGGCTATGGCCAATGGACAGATTGGGATTGTTACGGATGCGACTCCACTCAAAACCAAAGAAATCATTCTCAATGGGGTTTATGATGGTAGTCCAGAAAACGGTATCAGTAGAATTGTGCGTGGGATAGAGTTTTTGAACCTGAGATTAGTAATCAATGGGGAAGAAGTGACGGCTTCGAATATAGATAAATGGCAACAAGTAGTTGCTATGAAAGAAGGAACAAGCACGACTTCGTTCCGATTTAAAGATGTAGCTGCTATTGAGTATGCTATTTTGGCGAATAGAGCCTTGCCTTTTTCTGCGATGGCTATTGTGAAAATCACACCTTTGAAAGATATTGAAGTGACTGCGGCCAATTATATGACAGTTCCCGAAGAATTAAAACAAGCCAAAAGACAATTTAGGGTGTTGAAAGACAATCAATATCTAATGCCTGTTTTTGGAACTACTGCACAAACTTTGACGGGTAAATATAAAGTGGCGGCATCAACCACTTTTCTGTTTGATGGGACAAGTGAAACATTAGAACCAAAAGGCGATGAAGTAGGTTTTACAAAAAAACTGAACAAGGGAATAGCCTATCGGTTTGCAATAGCTGGAGGGATTTGTACTTCAAAAGATGTTACGGACCCTTTAAATGAATCCGAAAGACAACCTATTTATGCTTTGCAAGAAGGGATTGATAAATTGTTGTTCAAACACAAAAAAGCTTGGGCCGATTTATGGAAGTCGGGAGATATTCAAATAGAAGGAGATTTAGATGCACAACAACGAGTACGTTTTGCATTGTATAATTTGTATTCCTTTATTCGTCCAGATTCAAGACAAAGCATAGCGCCAATGGGCTTGTCTTCTCAGGGGTACAATGGTCATATATTTTGGGATACGGAGCTTTGGATGTTTCCAACTTTGTTAGTCTTACAACCAGAATTAGCAAAATCGTGTTTGGATTATCGTTCTGACCGTTTGGCAAAAGCAAAGCAAAAAGCAAGTATTTATGGTTATCAAGGAGCGATGTTTCCTTGGGAATCTGATGATACAGGAGAAGAAGCTACGCCGACTTGGGCATTAACTGGAATTTTTGAACAACACATTACGGCAGATGTGTCTATTGCTTTTTGGAATTATTTTGCAATGACACAAAATCAATCTTGGTTAAGAAATGAATGGGAGGTTTTGAAACAAACGGCCAATTTTTGGGTCAGTAGAGCAGTAGAAAATGCAGATGGAAGCTATTCCATTCATAATGTGGTCGGTGCAGACGAATATGCTCAGCACGTGGATGATAATGCTTTTACGAATGCTTCGGCCATAGAAAGTTTGAAGAATACGATTAAAGCGGCAAAGATTTTAAACGAAAAAGTGAATGAAGAATGGATTAAGGTTTCTGAAAAATTAGTCATTAATAAAGAAAATGGAATCACACAAAACTACAAAGGATACAAAGGGCAAATGATAAAACAAGCGGATGTAAACTTGTTGGCTTATCCTTTGCACATAATTACGGATAAAAATCAAATCAAGAAGGATTTAGAATATTATGCTGATAAAATTGACAAGAAAGATGGTCCTGCAATGGCTTCTGGAGTTTTATCGGTTTTGTATGCTCGATTGGGAGATAGAGATAAGGCGTATGAATATTTTGTAAAATCGTATTTGCCCAATAGTCGCCCACCATTTGGAGTATTTTCTGAATCAGCCAATAGCAATAATCCTTATTTCGCTACAGGAGCTGGGGCAATGCTGCAAGCGGTAATTTATGGTTTTGGCGGGGTTGAGCAAACGGATAAGGGATTGCAATTTAATAAAGGGATTTTACCCAAAAAATGGAAATCTTTGAAAATTATTGGTATTGGAACCGATGAAAGAACAATTACCGTAAATTAATTCGTTTGTGTTGCGATTGATGCTTTTTTTAATTTTTAATTAATTGATTTTCTGACATTAAATTTTTGTCGTTAGGATTTTGTTATGAAAAATACATTTTTATTGAATAATTAGCAGTCAAAATCTATGAATGGAATGTTTAACTGAATAATCGATAAGCGATTTTGTTTAGAAAAGCCGAAAAAAAGCATTATATGTTTTTTTTATCGGTTTTTTTTATGGTTTATTTAAAATAAATATTAAAATTTTGAAGTATCTATTTTAAAATCGAAAACGTTTTCGGTCTATCGAAAACGTTATAGTTGTACTTTTTCTTAAATTTTTCATAAAACATTGCTTAAGTTTGATTTGTATAAAAAAAGCAATAACCAAATTTTTAAAAATTATTAACTAACTTATTTATTACGTATGAAAAATAGTCTACTAAAAGGCTTGATGGTATTTCTAACGGTTCTTTGCACTGGGATGACCTATGCACAAGAGATTACCGGGAAAGTATCAGATGCTAGTGGTCCTCTTCCTGGGGCCAATGTATTGGTAAAAGGAACTAGTAATTCTGTTCAGACAGATTTTGATGGAAGATTTACGCTGAGAAACGTCAGCTCAGACGCAATCTTGGTATTTAGCTACATTGGTTTAAAAACACAAGAAGTTAGTGCTTCAGGTAAAAGTGTAATCAATGTTACTCTAAAAGATGATTCTGCAGAATTGAAAGAAGTAATCGTGGTAGGTTATGGTACTGTGAAAAAGAAAGATGCTACAGGAGCTGTGGATCAATTAAGTTCTAAAGATTTTGATAATGTTTCAGCAACCAATCCAGCAGAATTGCTAAGAGGTAAGGTTTCGGGTGTTCAAATCACTCAATCTAGTGGAGAACCAGGGGCCGGTGTTTCGATTAGAATACGTGGTAATTCATCAATTCGTTCTGGAAATAATCCTTTAATTGTAATTGATGGTGTACCATTGGATGGTGGAAATATGTCCTCTGAGGGTGGTGAAATAACGGATATTGGTTCCTCTTCCGCAAGGAATCCTTTAAATTTCATCAATCAAAATGATATTGAAAGTATGTCGGTTTTGAAAGACGCTTCTTCAACTGCAATTTATGGTGCAAGAGGAGCAAATGGTGTTATTGTAATTACTACAAAAAAAGGAAAATCAAATTTACCTCAGTTAACTTATAACGCCTCTGTACAATTTAGTAAAATGTCAGGAGATTTCAAGTTGTTAACTCCAAGTGAGTATGCAAAGGCAGTGCCCGGGCAAGACAAAGGAGGTCGAGATTATAATTGGGAAGATGCAATTATGCAATCTGGATTAACAACAAACCATGATTTATCAATCAGTAAGGCTTCAGAAAATTCCAATACTCGTTTGTCTATTGGAGCTACTTCAACAGATGGTATTGTTAAAAATACTGGTATAGCTAAATACACTATCGGTTTTAATAATTCGAATGATTTTTTTGGTGGTGTTTTAAAAGTTGATACTCATTTATTGTATGCAGGAATTAAAGACAGAACAACATTGATAACTAATAATGCTGGATATATAGGTAACTTAATTGGATCTGCTTTGTATTGGAATCCAACTTTACCTATTTACAAACCAGATGGCTCTTATACTTTTGTTGGGGATGATTATTTAAATCCTGTTCAATTGTTAAATTCTTATAAAGATTATACAAATACTCAAAAGTTAGTTGCTAATATCACTACTACGATTAAGTTAACAGATTATTTAAAATACAATTTTGTGTTTGGAGTAGAAGCTTCAAATTCTGCTAGAAAAAGACAAGTATTACCAACGATCAATATTAGAAGTACTGCTCTAAGAGCAATAGATGACGTGAATGGAGGTGTTGAAAAATTTGGTTATGCGAATATTGCCAATTTAAATAAGTTTAATAAAACATTTGAACACAATATTACTTTTGATAAAGACTTAGGTGATAATTTTCATTTAAACACTATTTTAGGTTATTCATATTACGACTATAATTTTGAAGGGAATACTTCTTCAGGTGTAGGTTATAATATAGCTCAGACTAACTTGATTGATAATATAGAAGGTGGAATTGTTACTAAATTTCAAGCAAATTCTGCAAGAAATAGAGTCGAGTTACAGTCTTACTTTGCAAGAGCTGAAGCGGCTTTATATAAAAAATTGATTCTTACTGGAACAATTAGAAGGGATGGGTCTTCTAAATTAGGTGAGAACAATAAATATGATGTGTTTTATGCTTTAGGAGCAGCCTACAAGATAATTGAGCAAAACGAAGGTTTGTTAAATGATATAAAAATTAGAGGAAGTATAGGAAGGACTGGTAATCAAGAGTTTGCTGCGAATTCAGCTCTAAACAAAAGTTCCTACGGTCCAGGAGGTTCAGATAATGGTCCAGAAGGTGTGAATGCAAATCCAAATTTGAAATGGGAGACTACAAAATCTTATGGAGCGGGTATTGATTTTGAGCTATTTAATAATAGATTAACAGGTTCTTTTGATTACTTCCAAAGAGATACTAAAGATTTGATTTTTCCTTTGAGACCTGCTGCTACACAACCGGGTCCAAATTCAAATAAATTTGAGAATCTTAAAGGGAATTTAATCAATAAAGGGTTTGAGGTTGGTTTAAGTTATAAAGTAATTGATACAGACAATATTCAGTGGAATATAGCTGCAAACGCTTCATTCTTAAGTAATGAATTGAAAAACTTCCCAGTTGATGTAAATGCTGGAGGAATAAATGGTCAAGGTCTTACAGGTGCTTATGCACAAGTTATAAAAAGTGGATATCCTATTTACACATATTTTATGTATGAATTTAAAGGATATGATGCATCTGGAAATTCAATTTATACAGATGCTGATGGTAATGATTCAGGTTTGGGGCTTGCTACAAGAAAGTATCTTGATAAACAGCCATTACCAAAAATCAATCTAGGTTTTTCTACTAATTTTGCATATAAAAACTTTGATGTTACAGCTTCTTTTTATGGGGCTTTTGGTCACTATATTTATAATAATACAGCTAATGCCTATTTCTTTAAAGGAGCATTATTAGGAGGAAGAAACACAGTGCCAGAAGTGGCAAGCTCACCTCAAGCACAAGGAGATCCAAATTCACCTTCAACAAAATATTTAGAGAAAGGGGATTTCTTGAGATTAGGAAATTTAACATTAGGGTATACCTTTAAGGGTGCTGGTTTAGAACGTTTTAAAATAAAATCGGCAAGATTTTATGTAAATGCAGATAACTTATTTGTAATAACTTCTTATTCTGGTTTTGATCCTGAAGTTGATACCGATAAAACTTTGGGAGGGGTGCCTTCTGCAGGGATGGATTATTTGTCATATCCAAGAGCAAAAAGCGTAGCTATTGGTCTTAACGTAACATTTTAATACAAGAAACAATGAAAAGAAATAATATAATTAAGTGTGTTTTATTCTCGAGTACTATACTTTTTGGTGTAAGTTGTACTAATTTGGATGAAGAAATATTGGATGGATATAACTCAGATTCAAATTCTGGTGGTGCCGTTAATACAACGGCATTATTACAGTCCGCTACAGAAGATTTAAGAAACTTTCAAGATATGGGTCAGATGTTTACCATGGACGAAATGTCAACGGATGCTTTGGTCGGGCCAACTCGTGGAGGTGACTGGGATGATAATGCAAAATGGAGACAATTTCATGTGCACACTTGGGGACCTGATAATCCTGAAATTATAGTTGCTTGGAATAATTTGTTATCAAGTGTGTACAAATGTAACCAAGTAATTTTTAATAGCACTAATCCAACTCAGTTGGCTAATGCAAGATTTTTGAGAGCTTTCAATTATTTTAAATTGATAGATTATTTCGGACAGGTTCCTTATAGAGAAAAAGGGAGTGATCCTCAGGCAAACGCAAAAGTTTGGACTCGCTCTGAAGCAACAGACTTTGTTATAGCTGAATTGGAAGCTATAGTTGGAAGTTTGCCAAACCGTGTTGCTGGAGACCCGAGCATTATCAACAAAGATGCAGCAAATTTTTTACTGGCGAAATTATACTTAAATAAAGGGGTGTTTAAAGCAGCTGATCCAAGCGCTGCTATTGTTTTTGATGCAGCCGACATGAACAAAGTTGTTAGTTATGTAAATGCTATCAATAGTTCTTTGTCTACAAATTATTGGGATAATTTTTCTCCTAGTAACAATACTTCTCCAGAACTTTTATTAACATCAAAGAATGTTTTAGGAACTACCGGGAATATACAATCTCGTTGGAGAATGGGAATGCATTATAATCAAACTCCAGGAGGTTGGAATGGTTTTGCAACGGTAGCAGAATATTATAATCGTTTCTCGGCAACGGATGCTAGAAGAAATTACAGTACAACTGAAATTATAGAAAAATTTGGTAACCCAATAGGATTTCAAATTGGTCAGATGTATGCTCCAGGTGGAGTTACCCCTCTAAAGGATAGAAATGGGAATCCATTAGTTTACACAGCTGCTCTAACAATGATTACAGGTGGTGCAACTTTGGAAACAGCAGGTATTCGAACACAAAAGTACCAGCCAGATCCAAAGAATTTAGATAATCCTGAAAATGATTATGTACTTATGAGGTATTCTGATGCCTTATTGATGAAAGCTGAGGCTATTAAAAGAGGTGCTACAGGTGATGCGGATGCTATAATGTCTCAAATTGCTACTAGAGCAGGTATTCCAGCTGTATCAGCAACTTTAGATAATATTTATTTAGAAAGGGGAAGAGAATTATGGTTTGAAGGATGGAGAAGAAATGATATGATTCGTTTTGGAAAATTTTTGTCTGCAAGAGAACTTAAGCCAACTGAATCTAATTCAAAATATTTGCTTTATCCTATACCTGCAGATGCTTTGTTTAATGTGAATCTTAAGCAAAACCCTGGTTATTAATACTTTTTGGTTTAGATTAAATTTTGTTTTGTGTTAGTTTAAAGAGGGTAGCGATACCCTCTTTTTCTTTAAAAGTATTTCTGTAAGTTGTTTTTTTTTACATTTTAATTCTATAAATTACGTGACTATAAGAGCCTTACAAAATAATTAAAACCTACTCACTATTATGTTGCAACGATTATTTCTATTTGCTATTGTAACACTTTTTTTCTCGAATTGTTCCAAGGTTAAAACCGATACTTTATTCACTCAATTGCCCTCTTCAGACACCGGTATTGATTTTATCAATGAAGTCAAAAATGGAGAAGATATGAACATTTTTAAATACCGAAATTTTTATAATGGAGGCGGAGTAGCAATTGGTGACATCAACAATGATGGGCTTTCAGATGTATACTTTACTTCCAATTTAGGCAAAAACAAACTCTATCTCAACAAGGGCAATTTTAAGTTTGAAGACATCTCTGTGAAAGCCGGTGTCGAAGGACAAAAGGTTTGGTCAACAGGAGTGGTAATGGTCGATGTGAATGCCGATGGGTTATTAGATATTTATGTTTGTAATGCTGGGAACAGTAAAGGGAGTCAACAAAATAATGAGCTTTTCATTAACAATGGTAACCTAACGTTTACCGAAAAAGCTGAAGAATATAATCTTGCGGATACTGGAATTACAACACATGCAGCTTTTTTTGATTATGATAAAGATGGTGATTTAGATGTTTATATTCTTAATAATAGCTTTATTCCTGTTAGTAGCTTGAATTATTCCAATAAAAGAGAACTACGTGACAAAGATTGGGATGTGGCCGATATTCTTAAAGGTGGAGGCGATAAATTATTACGTAACGACAACGGAAAGTTTGTCGACGTGAGTGAAGCGGCCGGTATTTACGGAAGCTTGATAGGTTTTGGTTTGGGAGTAACTGTGGGAGATGTAAATGGTGATTTGTTCCCAGATATCTATATTTCGAATGATTTTTATGAAAGAGATTATTTGTATATCAACAATAAAAACGGAACTTTTTCAGAGAAAATTCAGGATTGGACGATGCATTTAAGCCAATCTTCTATGGGGGCTGATATGGCTGATGTTAACAATGATGGTAAAGCGGATATTTTTGTGACCGATATGTTACCAGAACCAGATGACCGATTGAAAACAACCACAAGTTTTGAGAATTACGATTTGTTTACCCGAAAATTTAATCTTGATTTTTACAATCAATACATGCAAAATACCTTGCAGGTGAATAACGGGAATCAACAATTCAGCGAGATTGCCAATTATGCAGGAGTAGCTAAAACAGATTGGAGCTGGGGCGCTTTGTTATTTGATATGGACAACGATGGTTTAAAAGATATTTACGTATGCAACGGTATTTATCATGACTTAACCAACCAAGATTTTATGGACTTTTTTGCTAATGAATTGATGCAAAAAATGGTAATTACTGGTAAAAAAGCAGAAATTGAAACCATTATCAACAAAATGCCTAGTACACCAATCCCTAATTATGCATACAAAAACAACGCAAATCTTACTTTTTCGAACCAAGCACAAAATTGGGGATTGGACACACCTAGTTTTTCTAATGGTGCAGCCTATGGTGATTTAGACAACGATGGCGATTTAGATTTGGTCGTGAATAATGTCAATATGGAAGCCTTTGTTTATAAAAACAATGCTGAAAAGAACAAACAAAATCATTTCGTTAAAGTAAAATTAAGAGGTGACCAACAAAATAAATTTGCAGTTGGAAGCACCGTAGAATTGTTCTCTGGTTCCGAAATTTTACGACAAGAGCTCATTCCGTCTCGTGGTTTTCAATCGTCGATAGATTATACGATGACATTCGGAATAGGAACTAAAAAAATTGATTCCTTACAAGTTATTTGGCCTAATGGAAAAACGCAAACCATTAAAAAAGTAACAAACAATACTACGATTCAATTAAATATTTTGGACGCGAAGTCTGATTTTGTAGTCAAAAATAAAGTTGTAAAGCCCTTGTTTTCTGAAACCAAAGCTACATTCTTAGCACATAAAGAAAATGATTATATTGATTTTGACTACGAAGGATTGATTTCTAAAATGATTTCTCAAGAAGGACCAGCTTATGCTGTTGCAGACTTAAATGGAGATGGAAATGAAGATGTTTTTATTGGCGGAGCCAAAGGGCAAGCAGCTCAAGTTTATCTCAATAAAGGGAATGGGACTTTTGCCGAAACTAGTCAAAAGGACTTCCAGAAAGATGCTAGTTTTGAGGATACCTCAGCTGCTTTTTTTGATGCCGACAAAGATGGCGATATGGATGTATTGGTAGGTTCTGGAGGAAATGAAAAAGCGGATCAAGCCAATTACAAAAACAGATTATACCTGAATAACGGAAAAGGGATTTTTACAAAAAGTGCTACCTCACTTCCAACAACAAATAATAATGTGGCTGTAATCGCACCCTATGATTTTGATAATGACGGCGATAACGACGTTTTCATTGGAAGCCGAAGTGTACCTGGGATTTATGGCATTGACCCAAAACATTTATTGTTAGAAAATGATGGCAAAGGAAATTTTACCAATGTAATCGATAAAAAAGCATTTAAAATCAATGCCTACGGAATGATTACCGATGCGGTTTGGGAAGATATTGATAACGACTCCAAAAAAGATTTGATCTTGGTTGGGGAATGGAATGCGCCTATGATTTTCAAAAACACAGGTCGAAGATTGACTACTTTTTCATCTAACTTGACCGAATGGAGTGGATTTTGGAATACAGTAGAGTGTGTAGATTTGAATAATGATGGAAAGAAAGATTTGATTCTAGGCAACAAGGGAACCAATACTTCTTATAAAGCTACCAAGGAAAAACCAATGAAATTGTTTATCAATGATTATGATAACAACGGAACGATTGAACAAATTACTACTCAAACTATTGACGGTAAAGATGTACCCTTGCATTTGAAACAAGAATTGGCCAAACAAATTCCGATGATTAAAAAGAAAAATTTGAGCTATACCGATTATTCTAAAAAGACGTTTCAAGAACTTTTTGATACAGAAGTAATCAATAATTCAGTTCAAAAAACAGCCAAAATGCAAGAAAGTTGTATTGCTATCAACAAAGGAAATGGTAAGTTCGAAATTCAAGTTTTGCCAAAAGAAGTGCAGTTTTCAAGTGTCAATGCCATAACAACTTTGGATATCAATAAAGATGGGATACTAGACTTGGTACTTGGAGGGAATCAATATCCTTTTAAACCTCAATTTTCTAGATTAGATGCCAATTTTGGTAGTGTGCTTTTAGGAAGCAAACAAGAGAAATTTACTTGGGTTCCCAACAACAAATCAGGATTTTTTATGAGAGGGGAAGTCAAACATTTACATGTGATTAAGAACAAGAACAATACGACAGCAGTTTTGGCTGTACTCAATAACAACGCGCCTAAACTTTTTATAAGCAATGAATAATTTTTTAAAAGTTGGTCTAGCCTCATTAATATTGACGGCATGTTCCCAAAAAGAAGCACCACTTTTTGATAAACTCGATCCTACGGAAAGCAATATCACTTTCAAAAATGAGCTAATTGAGTCTAAGAATATTTCGATATTAGATTATCTCTATTATTATAATGGGGGTGGAGTAGCATTAGGCGATATCAATAACGACGGCTTAGTAGATGTGTATTTTACTTCCAATCAAGGGAAAAATAAATTGTATCTCAACAAAGGGAACAACAAATTTGAAGATATTTCAGCCAAGGCGGGTGTAGAAGGGCAAAGCGATTGGAGTGCAGGGACAGTTATGTCCGATGTAAATGGTGATGGATATTTAGACATTTATGTGTGTGCCGTTGTTGGTATTCATGGTTTTGAAGGTCATAACGAGCTTTTCATCAATAATAAGAACAACACTTTTACGGAGAGCGCTGCAGAATATGGTCTCGATTTAGACAATTATAGTTCATCAGCGGCTTTCTTAGATTATGATTTAGATGGAGATTTAGACATGTATTTGCTAAACCATGCAGTCCATTCTGAATTGTCTTTTGGCAATGCCAATATCAGGAACAAAAGAAGTTATGAATGTGGCGATAAATTGTTCCGAAATGATAACGGCAAATTTGTTGACGTAAGTGAAAAGGCGGGCATTTTTGGCGGAGCCAATGGGTATGGTTTAGGAATTGCCGTTTCGGATTTTAATTTGGATGGCTATCCCGATATTTATATAGGGAATGATTTTCATGAAGATGATTATTATTATTTGAATAACGGAGACGGAACTTTTACGGAAAGTTTGAAACAGTTTTTCGGACATACCAGCCGATTCTCTATGGGGGTTGATGTGGCTGATATTAATCACGATGGTTTCCCAGACATTTTAAGCTTGGACATGCTACCCGAAGATGAGAAAGTATTAAAAGCTTCTTTGGGAGATGATAATGTGCAAATGTTGAAAGTACGTACTGAAAAATTAGGCTATCATTATCAATATACTCGTAACATGTTGCAAATAAATCAAGCTGGAAAACATTTTACAGAGACAGCGCTTTTAAGCGGAATCGCTGCTACAGATTGGAGCTGGAGTGCCCTTTTTGCTGATTATGATCAAGACGGGGAACAAGATATTTTTGTTGCTAACGGAATACCCAAACGCCCTAATGACCTTGATTATGTAAAGTATTATTCCAATGATCAAATAAAAAGCAAACTCAATACCACTAAGCTTCTTGACAAGCAAGCTCTTAAAAAAATGCCTGCAGGAAATGTTACGAATTACATTTTTCAAGGCAGTACCGATTTAATCTTTAAAAACCGTTCCAAAGATTGGATAGAAAATGACACTATCATCTCTAATGGAAGTGGTTATGCCGATATTGATAATGATGGGGATTTAGATATTATCACCAACAATACAAACACTGTAGCCACAATTTATAAGAATACTACAGATAATAAAGCGAATTTTTTAAAAATAAAATTGCGTTTTGAAGGGAAAAATACTTTCGGAATAGGGAGTAAAGTAATCGCTTATGCCAAAGGACAAAAACAATTCAAAGAGTTGCAAACCACTAGAGGGTTTCAATCTTCCTCTGAGCCTATGCTGCATTTTGGCTACGGAAAAATAAACACTATTGATTCGTTAGTAGTGATTTGGCCTGACAAAACGTATCAAACGCTAAAAAAGGTAAAAGTAAATCAAGCGCTAACTATAAATTCAAATAAAAACAGAAAAGTATTTGATTACCAATTGCTTCATCCAAAAGTGGAGCCCGTTTTGCAAAAGGTAAAAGGAAACTTAGGAATTAATTTTGAGCATGAAGAAAATGAGTATATTGATTTTATTGTTCAAAAGTTAATTCCTTATCAAAGAACAGATCGTGGTCCTGCTACAGCAATTGGTGATTGGGACGGAGACGGTAAGGAAGATGTTTTCTTTGGTGGTTCAAAAGATAAAAAAGCAGTCTTTTATCTCCAAAAAGGCAATGGTTTTGTAGCCAAAAGTTATCCTGCTCTTGAACAAGATGCTGTCTTTGAAGATGCTTCGGCAGTACTAGCAGATTTTGATGGCGATCAAAAGAAGGATTTATTTGTAGCTTCTGGCGGAGGAGAAAACGCTTCCAATTTGCAAGATCGTTTGTATCGAAACAACAATAACGTTCCTTCGAGACAAGAGTTACCACAAGTAGCACAAAATGCAACAGTGATAAGAGCTTTCGATTATGACAAAGACGGAGACTTAGACGTTTTTATTGGAAATAACTCTGAGACGAATCGTTTTGGAAGTACACCAGATTGCTATTTATTAAAGAATACTAAAGGTAAATTTACCCTAGACCAAACTAAAACGTTTGCTAAAATTGGTATGGTTACCGACGCTGTTTTTACCGATTTTAATTCCGATGGACAAACGGATTTAATCGTGATTGGAGAATGGATGCAACCTACTTTTTTTGCCAATAAAAACGGAAAGTTCACCAATGTTACAACAACCGTTGCTTCTTCTAAAAATAAAGGAATTTGGCAAACCATTCTCCCTTTTGATATTGATCATGATGGCGATGAAGATTACTTGCTTGGCAATTGGGGGATGAATTCAAAGTTCAACGCCTCGGAGACTTATCCATTAAAAATGTATTATGACGATTTTGACAATAATGGCACTTTTGAAACTATTGTAGCAAAAGAGAAGAACGGAAAGTATTACACTACAATGGGCTTAGATGAATTGACAGAGCAATTTAGTGGTATGCTCAAGAAAAAATTCAATAGTTATCAATCATTTGCGGGTAAAACAGTCGAAGAGATTTTTGACCCTGCGATGCTAGCTATTGCAAAACAATATGAGGTACATACATTGCAATCGGGCTATTTAAAAAACAATAAAGGAAAATTTGTTTTTGTTCCTTTTTCTAACGCAATGCAAGTGGCGCCAATAACAAGTTTTGTAGCTGGTAATTTTGTCGGAGATGCCAAACCCGAAGTGTTTGCTGCCGGAAATTACTTTGGTGTGTCTCCATACCACAGCCGATTTGACGGTTTCTCTGGTGCATTAATTGTCGACCAAAAAACAATGCTTTTAGGCCATCAATTAGGTATCGATTTGACTCAAAAAGCAGTGCGTCATCTAGACATTCTCTCGGTTAATAATCAAAATTATTTATTGGTGACTATCAATAACAAACCCGCAGAAGTCTATCAAATAACCAACAAAAAATAACCAACCAAACTAGATTTACACAAATGAAATTTTCTATTTTATCTCTAATAAGTGTTTGTTTCTTGGCAACTTCTTGCCATAACGAAAAAGCAATTACAATAACCTCTAATGATTATTGTGCCGCTGTTGATACGGTAACCGGAATTATGGTTCATGATATTTTTTCGCCACCAGTAGCAAGTAGGATATATGTTTATCCTAATGTCGCTGCTTATGAAATTATGGTACAAAACAGTAACGAGTATCAAAGTCTACAAGGGCAATTAAAAGGCTTGGATTCTATTCCTGTTTTAGACACTAAAAGCGGAGTCAATGTTCCGTTGGCAGCCTTAATAGCGCAGATGGAAGTGAGTAAAAAACTCGTTTTTTCTGAAGAAGCTATTGAAAAATACCGCGATAGTTTGTACGCAAAATGGAGTGATGAAAATGAAAAAGAATTTGAAGTTTCTAAGGAATATGCACTAAAAGTGGTTGACCGTATTGCAAAATGGATGGGAAAAGACAATTACAAAGAAACGAGAACGATGCCTAAATATTCGGTTTATGCAGACCAACCGGCTCGTTGGCAACCTACACCACCCGCTTACATGGATGCAGTTGAACCACATTGGGGCAAAATTAGAACATTAGTTATGGATTCTGCTGCTCAGTTTAAGCCTAAAGCGCCTTTTCCTTTTTCTACCGATAAAAACTCAGATTTTTATAGAGAAGCTAAAGAAACCTATGATGTAGGGAATAAGATTTCTAAAGATTTATTGGCTATGGAAAAGACCAAAAGCACCACAATTCCAGAAGAGTCGGCTATAGCCACTTTTTGGGATTGCAATCCGTATGCTACCGTGACACAAGGACATATGATGTTTGCCAAAAAGAAAAACACTCCCGATGCGCACTGGATAAATATTGCTAAAATAGCGTGTAAAACCGCAAAAACAGATTTTAATAAAACGGTTTTCGTGTATACCAAAACATCAATTGGTGTTTTCGAATCGTTCATCAGCTGCTGGGACCAAAAGTTTAAAACCAACGTTGTGCGTCCAGAAACCTATATCAATCAATACATAGACGAGAACTGGAAACCGCAGTTACAAACGCCCCCTTTTCCTGAATACACTAGTGGGCATTCTGTTTTATCGGCTTGTTCTGCCGAGATTTTGACGGCAATTTTCGGAGATAATTTTGCATATGTAGACGATTCTGAAATTCCATTTGGGTTGCCAAAACGAAAGTTTACTTCTTTTAAACAAGCGGCCGATGAAGCATCGATTAGTAGATTATATGGAGGTATTCATTACCGTGCCGCAATTTTGAACGGAGTGGAACAAGGGAAAATGATTGGACAATACATCAATAGTAAATTAAAAATGACCAAGTAAAGCGATGAAGAAGAAAATTGTTATTTTTTGTAGTGTTGTGTTGTTTCTTTTTTTGGGATGGTATTTTGGCATTAAATCATCGGATTATACCATAACATTTACAGCAAAAGCAGCCTCTGGAACTGTTTTTCAAGGCATACAAGAATGGTCAAATATTCAAAGACAAAAGAGAAAAGAGCATTTTACTGTAGTAGAAAAAAATAATTTTGATTACCTAAAACAGCAGATGACTGTTGGAGATACTTCCTATACCTATGTTTGGGAAATAACTCCTTTGAACGACTCAGTGTCTAAAGTAAGTGTGGGAATCAATGAAATTGGGAAGAGTTGGTATAACAAAATCACCGCTCCTTTTTGGCCCACAAAATTCAAAACCGAACAAATTAGGAAAGTCAAAGATTTACGTGAAGGATTGAATGAGCATCTCAAAAATTTGAAAGTCAGAATTGACGGAGAAGGTACTTCAAAGCCAGTATATGTTGCTTACATTCAACTCAAAAGTGTGTTGCAAGAAAAAGCACAAACTATGATTGGGAATGATGCTGCAATTACAGGATTTTTATACACCCATAAAATTAAAATCGTTGACCGACCTTATGTAGAAATTGTAGATTGGGATTTAGATAAAGAAACACTCGTTTTTAATTATTGTTTTCCCATTGATCCTTCAACAAAAGCGATAGCTGACGCTAATGTAAAATTCAAAACGATTCCTGCTCTAAAAGGACTTAAGGCAACCTATTATGGTAATTTTAGAACGTCTGACAGAGCTTGGTTTGCTTTGATGGATTATGCCAAAAAGCACGATTTAAAAATTAAAAATATAGCCTTAGAACATTTTCTTGCCAACCCGTTTAATGGAGGTGAGGAATTAGAATGGGAAACCCAAATTATTATGCCTTACGATGTAAAGTAGTTTTTCTCTTTTCACACTCATTTTAGCTTAAAATCAATGAGTTCGAAAACGTTTTCGGTTCTTACGAAAACGTTTTTTGTTTTAAATAAGAATTGTTTTAATAGAATACAGTTAAATTTAGATTGAATTATTTGAATTTGTGGAAACAACGGGTATGCAAAAGTGAAACTATGCCTCTTTTTAGCCCCGACAGCAGCGGCATCCTTTGCTTTTTTTCTTTAAAAAAGCAAAGATATAGCGTATGGCGGGACGATGACAGCAAAGAAGCCTTTTGAATACTGCTCCTAAATCATACCTAAACAGTTTATAACTAACCTAACCGATGCATTACTTATGGCGATAAAGCTAAAACTCAATTTTTGGCAAATTTGGAATATGAATGTTGGCTTTTTTGGCATTCAATACAGTTTCGGATTGCAACAAAGTGCCGTTAATCCTATTTATGATTTTTTGGGTGCTAGTCCAGACGAAATTCCGTTACTCAATTTGGCTGGGCCAGTTACCGGATTATTGATTCAGCCCTTGATTGGGGCAATGAGTGACCGCACTTGGCACCCGCGTTGGGGTCGAAGAAAACCTTATTTCTTTGTTGGAGCTTTACTTTGCAGTATCTGTTTGTTGTTGTTTCCCTACAGCAGTTCGTTGTGGATGGCGGCAGGCTTGCTTTGGATTTTGGACGCAGGAAACAATACGGCTATGGAGCCTTACCGCGCTTTTATTGCGGACAAGTTAGACGAAGAGCAACAGCCAATTGGGTTTCAGATGCAAAGTTTTTTTACCGGTTTGGGGCAAACTTTGGCCAATCTATCGCTCTTTATTTTCCCGATGATTTTTATTGGTAAAACGGGTTCGTTGCCCACGTGGGTGTATGCTTCCTTTTTTCTGGGAGCGGTTTGTTCTATAGGTTCGATTTGGTGGAGTATGAAAACAACCAGCGAAATCCCGCCAACGCCAGAGGAATTGGCAGTTTTGAAATCGCATAAAGGAGGTTTGTTTGAACCCTTAGTTGAGATTTTCTCTGCCATTGGCGATATGCCTCGCGTAATGTGGCAACTGGCTTTGGTGTATTTGTTTCAGTGGTATGCGCTGTTTTGTTATTGGCAAAATTCGTCCAAAAGCATCGCCTTATCCGTTTGGCAAGCCACGCCACAAAGCAATCCAGCAGCGTATGAACAAGCGGTGAGTTGGACCGGATTGGTCAACGGTTGGTACAATGTAGTTACTTTTTTGACCGCATTTTTATTGGTAGGATTTGCCAAAAGATTCAGCCCAAAAGCCGTTCACGCCTTTTGCTTGCTCTTGGCAGCTCTAGGATTTTTGGCTTTTCCACACATCGAAAACAAGAATGTATTGTTTTTCGCCATCACCGGTTTCGGAATCGGGTGGGCGAGTATGATGGGTATTCCGTATTTAATGGTCGTTCACGAAATCCCCAAAGAGCGTTATGGCGTTTATATGGGCATCATCAATATGATGATTGTGATTCCAATGATTATTCAAAACGTCACTTTTGGATACATTCTAAAACATTTTTTACACAACGACGCACGACTCGCCATCACTTTTGCAGGAGTACTGCTCATGTGTAGTGTGCTTTGTACGTTATTAATCAAGAGTAAACCAACCGTTTTAAAAGATAATTAGGGCGTGACCACTTCTAGCAAAGGGGGCTTTTATCGGAGCGTGCTAGTTGCCCCCTTTGCTACAAGCGGTCGGGCTTTACGCTCCGCCGCGGCGGACAGCTTCAATCCCTCACGCAAAAATAAGCAACGCAATTTATATCAAATGACAAGCAACTTTTCTTATTCAAAAGCTATAGAATTACTCCAAAAATGTTCCTCAGAGCAAGGATTTTTGGCCAGCGCACAAGACATTTCCAATTACAAAAGAGTTTGGGCGCGAGATGGAGTGATTTGCGGATTGGCAGCCTTAGCCTCAGGCAATGATAATTTAATAGCAACCTTCAAAAAAACATTGGAGACCTTGGCCACTTTTCAGCATAGCATTGGCACTATTCCTTCCAATGTTCAGTTCAACAACGATGGGGCTGAGGTAAGTTACGGCGGATTAGCCGGACGAGTAGATGCCGTAACTTGGTTCATTATTGGAGTTTGTCAGTATGCGTATGCTACTAATGATGAATGCTTCCTAGCCAAACACGCAGCCAAAATAGAGAAATGCTTTAAACTTTTAGACGCTTGGGAATTCAATAATCGCGGATTGGTTTATGTGCCTTTATCCGGCAATTGGGCCGATGAATACATCACAGATGGGTATGTCTTGTACGACCAATTACTCCGAGTTTGGGCACTCAAAAGCTATAATCATTTCGCAGAAGAAGCATCAATCGATGAAAAAATAAAACAAATAGAAGAACGCATTATCCAGAACTTTTGTCCTGAGTCCGGTGGGGAAAAATACCACGAAAGAGCTTACGAGGCTTGTGACATTAGTAATTACTTGCCTTGTAGCTTTTCTCCAGCTGGTTATAAAAGTCAGTTTGATGGGTTTGCCAATTCATTAGCCTTACTGTTAGACATTGGTCCAGCCAATTTTCAAAAAACAATCGTGGACTATGCCACAACCTTACAACAAGAACGTCCTTTGGGATTGTTGCCCGCCTTCTGGCCACCCATTCACGAAACCGACCCCGATTGGTATTTGCTCAAAAACAATTGCAAATACGAATTCCGAAACTATCCTAACGAATTTCATAACGGCGGTAGTTGGCCAATGGTTAATGGTTTCTTTGGATTAGCCTTATTGTCTAAAAACGAAAAGGCAAATGCCACACAACTTTTACAAGCCATAAACGATGCCAACGCCCTAGCCGATTTTAGTTTTTACGAGAACTTCAACACAGCCACAAAAGCGCCAAACGGAGTGCCATTCTGCGCTTGGAGTGCCGCAGGAGCCGTTCTTTTGCATCAAAGTTTACATACTAATTTTAAACTCTTACTTTAATTTTGGAAAAAACTATAGATATACTATGTGCCGGCGAGATTCTCATAGATTGTATTGGGCAACAAACCAATGCTACTCTTGCGGAAACAACTTCTTACGGTAGGTTTTTGGGCGGTTCACCAACAAATGTCGCCATAAATGCTGCCAAACTTGGATTGCGGTCAGCACTTGTCGCTAGTTGTGGAGCTGATGGTTTGGGAGATTTTATGATAGAGAGTTTGCAAAAAGCCAATGTAATAACATCGCAATTAAGCCAAAAACAAGACACATCAACCTCGATAATTTTGGTTTCTAAATCAACAGGAACACCAGATTTTATTCCGTATCGCACGGCTGATTTTTTAATAGAACAAGAACAAATTCCAACTGCATTTTTACAACAAGCCAAAATTTTCCACACCACTTGCTTTGGATTAAGTAAAAATCCAGCGCAAACCACCATCATAGAAAGCGCTCAACGTGCGGCACAGTTAGGTGTTAAAACCAGTATAGATATTAATTTCTCGGAACGCATTTGGCCCAATCGAGAGGAGGCAAAAACAATAATTGCAAGGTATCTAGCGACGAATCCTTTAGTAAAATTGAGCGAAGATGATTGCTATCGTTATTTTGGGGAAACCAAATCGGAGTCTTTTATTTTGGATTATTTTCATAAACTAGGTGCAGCAACTATTTGTTTGACCAAAGGAAAAGATGGTGTGGTTTTATCAGACACTAGTTATGGAAAAATTACGCAACCCGCTCTATCAATTACCGACATAAAAGATGCTACTGGAGCAGGAGATGCTTTTTGGACAGGCTTTTTGTATGCACAATTGCAACAAAAAAGTTTTGAAGAAACGCTTGCAATCGCCCAAAAACTAGCAGTATTAAAGTTACAACATCTGGGAGGATTGCCCAATGATGTTGACATTGTAAGCTATTTGAATACTTAAATAACCGAATCAAATATGAAATGAGCACGACCAAAAATTGGTAGCGAGCATCGATGAAGATGTGCGACCCGAGCGATAGCGAACAGGCAAAGCAATTACATATGACCTTTAAAAAACAAATATTATCTACATATGAAAAAGAACACTATCAAATGGGCAATGTATCTCAATTACTTTGTTTTTGCTATTTTGCTTAATAGTGTAGGAATCGTAATCCTCAAAGCACAAAGAAACTATGGTGTAGACGAATTAGAAGCGAGTATTTTAGAAGCCTTCAAAGATTTGCCTATAGCTATTGTCTCTTTCTTGGTTGCTTCATTTTTACCAAGAATTGGTTATAAAAGAGCGATGCTCATTGGTCTAGGATTGGTGTATATTGCTTGTATAACAATGTATTTTGGGAATTCATTTGCCACAGCAAAATTACTCTTTGCCACGGTTGGTGTTTCTTTTGCCTTAATTAAAGTGTCGGTTTATTCTCTTATCGGAACAGTAACCGAGAATAAGCAAGAACATAACAGCTTAATGAGCAGTATAGAAGGGGTTTTTATGATAGGAATTGCTTTGGCTTATTTCTTATTTCCCGCGTTTAATTCGGAAACCAATCCCGATGCTTGGCTCAACGTGTATTGGTTGTTGGCAGGAATTTCAGGAGTCTCTTTTGCGTTTTTGTTTTTGGTAAAATCTGAAAGTCAAGTTGAGGTTCCCGGAGTCAATCTACTCGATGATTTTAAGCAAATGTTCCAACTAATGGCCAAATTACTAACGATAGTTTTTGTAATTAGTGCTTTTTTGTTTGTGATGATAGAACAAGGCATTATGTCTTGGTTGCCCACTTTTAATAGCAAAGTGCTGCATTTGCCAGAAAACATTAGCATTATGATGGCTAGTATTCTGGCTATTTCTTTAGCAATAGGAAGATTGGCAGCTGGTTTTTTAACCAAAAAAATCAATTGGATTTGGATTTTAAGTGCTTGCATTATCATTGCGATGTTGATTGTGATTTTTGTATTGCCCAAAGCGGTAGGCCTCGAAGTAAAAACGATTACTTCATTATCCGATATTCCATTGATAGGATTTGCTTTTCCATTAGTAGGTTTGTTCATAGCACCTATTTATCCTTTGTTGAATTCTGTCGTGTTGAGCGCGCTTCCCAAAAGCTTACATAGTTCAATGACGGGATTGATAGTTGTTTTTTCAGCCTTGGGAGGTACTTTAGGGTCAAGAATTATTGGGTATTTGTTTAAGAATGAAGGCCCCGAAAATGCTTTTTATTACACCTTGATTCCGATGGCGTTGCTTTTGTTTTCCTTTTTTATATTAAAAAAATTAACAACGACCCGATGAAAATAGCCGTGGAAATCAATGCCGTTTTTGAGCAATTACTGCTGCAAGAAGATACAGATAAAGACAAAAAAATAACGAAAGACGATAAAGGTCCCAAACGATTTGTTTTGAATGACAGCAGAACAAAAGAGCAATTCGTAATTGAAGGAACCTATCATTTATCAAATCTTTTGCAAGAATTAGCAGAATTGAGGGAGCAAGGTACTATCTATGGTGAAATCAATCTTGACCGAATTCAGGAACAACCCGTTGACCGAATTTCAAGAAAAATCCGAACGTCTTATTGGGACGAACTTACGCGGTCAATCGATAGAAAAGGCTTGCAGCGAATTTTGGCAGATGAGAAAACATCCAATGCGGTTCCTACTCTTTATGTGTCGGCAAAAGATACAGAAGGTGTTGCCTATTTTTTAGCATTAGAAAAAGAATGGGGCAATTTCAAATTGGCGATTTTACCTGAAAATTATACGCAAGACTATGTCGAGACGCTAAATACCAAACCAGGCCTTTTGGCTTTGGCCACTTCTCAAGATGAAAAAGAGATAAAAGGCGTTCCTTTTGTAGTTCCCGGTGGACGATTTAACGAAATGTACGGCTGGGATAGTTTCTTTATTGGCTTGGGTTTATTGATAGATGACAAATTGGATTTGGCCAAAGCCATTGCAACCAATTTTAAGTATCAAATAGAATATTACGGTAAAATTTTAAACGCCAACAGAAGTTATTATTTGACTAGAACTCAACCTCCTTTGTATTCTTCGTTGCTTCGAGCGATTGTAGATTATGAAAAACCAGCTATAGCTTGGTTGGCAAGTCATTTAGAAACAGTAATTCTAGAGTACCATTCGGTTTGGATGGTGATGGGTGAGCGTTTAACGCCAACAGGCTTGAGCCGATATAAAGCCGACGGTATCGGAATGCCTTTTGAAGTAGAACCAGGACATTTTGATGAGGTTTTGGAACCTTTTGCCCAAAAATACCAACTCCCTTTAAGAGAATTTGAAAAAAAATATTTAGAACGAAGCATTGTCGATACTGATTTGGATGAGTATTTTGTGCATGATCGAAGTATGCGAGAAAGCGGTCACGATACCACCAACCGATTGATTAATTCGTGTGCCAACTTGAATTCGGTTGACATCAATAGCTTTTTGTATAAATATGAAATAGATATCTCCTATTTTATTACAACTTATTTTGATGGTACTTTTGTGTCCCAAAATAAAACGTATACAGCACAAGAATGGCTTGATAAGGCAAAAACACGAAAGGCATTAATCGATAAGTATTGTTGGAATGAAACGGAAGGAATGTATTTTGACTATGACTTTGTGAATAAGAAGTCCTTTCAGTTTGAAGCGGCAACCACTTTTTTCCCGTTATGGGCAGGCTTATGTTCTCAAGAGCAGGCGGAAAAAATGGTAGAAAAAACGTTGCCTAAATTTGTAATGACAGGGGGTGTCGCCGGAAGTACAGCTGAAAGTGTAGCCAATGTAAACCCAGATGCTCCTCAACGTCAATGGGATTATCCTTTTGGTTGGGCACCTCATCAAATGCTATTGTGGGAAGGACTAAAAAAATACGGTTTTGAATCCAAATTACAGGAAATGGTTTACCGCTGGTTGTGGTTGATTACCATCAATGCTGTAGAGTACAACGGTACCATTCCAGAAAAATTCGATTTAGAAATCAGTTCTCATAAAGTATTTGCAGAGTATGGTAACGTTGGAACCGAGTTTGATTACATCGCCAAAGAAGGTTTCGGATGGGTAAATGCGTCCTATCAATGCGGTTTAGCTTTGCTCGCCCCAAAATGGAAAGTTAAGCTGAATGAACTAATTCATCCTGATGAATTATTTTTGGAAGGGATTTAAGTTTTTTACGGTTAAGCGAAAATTATGGATTTTGTATCCAATTTTTAGCCAATGAAGAAAGTGTAAATAACTTCTAATAATAAAAAATAGCTTTTATGTTTTTTGAATGTTTATTTTTTTAACTTTATATTTATTTAAATACAATTTATATGACTGTTAATCAAATATTAAGCACAAAGGGAAAGGACGTTTATTCCATACTTTCCACCAACACTGTTTACGAAGCGTTAACAGTGATGAGCGAAAAAAACATAGGCGCCATTCTTATTATTGAAGAAGGTGTTCTAAAAGGGATTTTATCAGAAAGAGATTATGCTAGAAAAATTGTTTTAAAATCTAAATCTTCTAAGAAAACATTAGTTAATGAAATTATGGTTACCGAAGTGTTTACCGTTAGCCCTTCGGATAAATTAGAGTACTGTATGGAATTGATGAGTACCAAACGAGTAAGACACCTACCAGTAGTTGAAAATGATGTTGTGATTGGTATCATTTCGATTAGCGATGTAGTAAAAGCGATTATTGAAATGCAAAAGGAGACAATTGCACATTTAAATTCTTACATTACACAGGGATAAAAAATAAATTATGACTTTTTAAAGGCTGCTTTTGCAGCTTTTTTTATTTTATAACAAAGATTATAATAAAAATTAAATTTTTGGTGACTATTTTACAATTAGAACTTTATCTTTGTAAGTCAGATTAAATCTAAAAAAAATGGAGAATAACAACAAAAGAAAGGAAGCTTTATTATACCACGCAAAGCCAACTCCTGGAAAGATTCAAGTAGTTCCAACAAAAAAATATGCCACACAAAGAGATTTGTCATTAGCCTATTCACCTGGTGTTGCTGAGCCTTGTTTAGAAATTGCAAAAGATGTAGATAACGTTTACAAATACACCGCAAAAGGAAATTTAGTAGCGGTAATTACCAATGGAACAGCAGTTTTGGGACTTGGGGACATTGGGCCAGAAGCTTCAAAACCAGTAATGGAAGGGAAAGGACTTTTGTTCAAAATATTTTCGGATATCGATGTATTTGATATCGAAATTGGAACCAAAAATGTTGACGAATTCATCGAAACAGTAAAAAATATTGCTCCTACTTTTGGAGGAATCAACCTTGAAGATATCAAAGCACCTGAGTCTTTTGAAATCGAAAGACGATTAGTTGAAGAACTAAATATTCCGGTGATGCATGATGACCAACACGGAACAGCAATTATTTCTTCAGCAGCTTTACTTAATGCATTAGAGCTAGCTGATAAAAAAGCCGAAGATATTAAAATGGTCGTTTCTGGAGCGGGTTCTGCTGCAATTGCATGCGCAGATTTGTATGTGCTTTTAGGAATAAAACCAGAGAATGTATACATGTTTAATAGTAAAGGTTTGTTGACAAAAGACAATCCTTCTATTTCCGAATTGCAACGAAAATACGCAAGAGATTGCGAGCCGATTAGCTTAGCAGAAGCTATGAAAGGTTGTGATTTGTTCTTAGGTCTTTCTACGGCAGATGTTTTGACGCCAGAAATGCTTTTGAGCATGGCCGAAAATCCAATTGTTTTCGCCATGGCCAATCCAAATCCTGAGATTGAATACAATTTAGCCATTGCTACTCGTAAAGATATCATTATGGCTACTGGCCGTTCGGATTATCCGAATCAAGTAAATAACGTATTGGGATTCCCTTATATTTTTAGAGGCGCACTAGATGTTCGTGCCACCAAAATCAACGAAGCAATGAAAATGGCTGCCGTTAGAGCATTGGCATCTTTAGCCAAAGAATCAGTTCCAGAACAAGTAAATGTGGCTTACGGAGCTACCAAACTAACTTTTGGTCGTGAGTATATTATTCCAAAACCTTTCGACCCAAGATTGATTGCGGTAGTTGCACCAGCTGTTGCCAAAGCAGCTATGGAATCCGGAGTAGCACAAAACCCAATTACCGATTGGGAAAAATACAAAGATGAATTGTTGGAGCGTTTAGGTCACGACAACAAATTGGTTCGTATGATTACAACTAGAGCCAAATCGGACCCTAAGTCTATTGTTTTTGCAGAAGCAGACCATTTAGATGTGCTAAAAGCAGCTCAAATTGTTCACGACGAAGGTATTGGTTTCCCGATTTTGTTAGGAAATAAAGAAATTATCTTGGAATTAAAGGCTGAGATTGGTTTTGATGCTGATGTGACAATTATTGACCCAAAAGAAAAAGAAGAAGAAGGAAGAAGAGACCGTTTTGCCACGGCTTATTGGGAGACCAGAAAAAGAAGAGGAATTTCATTTTTGGATGCTCAAAAATTAATGCGCGAGCGTAATTATTTTGCCGCAATGATGGTCAATGTTGGCGAAGCTGATGCATTGGTTAGCGGACATTCTAGAAGTTATCCTTCGGTAGTAAAGCCAATGTTACAATTGGTTGATAAGGCACCAGGAGCATCAATTGTTGCTACTGCTAACATTATGATGACAAAACGAGGGCCAATGTTTTTCTCTGATACTGCTATCAATATAAATCCATCAGCAGATGAATTGGCAAAAATTGCGTTAATGACGGCCAAAACAGCAAGAATGTTTGGAGTGGAGCCTGTAATTGCAATGGTTTCGTATTCAAATTTTGGTTCTTCAACCAATCCAAGTGCAGGAAAAGTTCGTGAGGCAGTGGCCTATTTGCATGAAAATTATCCAGATTTATGTATTGATGGAGAAATTCAAGCAGATTTTGCCTTGAATCCAGATATGCTAAAAGCTAAATTTCCTTTTTCTAAACTTGCCGATAAAAAAGTGAATACATTGGTTTTTCCAAATTTAGAATCAGCCAACATCACTTATAAATTGTTGAAAGAGTTAGATAAAGTGGAGTCTATAGGGCCAATTATGTTGGGAATGGGCAAACCAGTTCATATTTTTCAATTAGGAGCTAGTGTTGAGGAAATGGTAAATATGTCTGCCATAGCAATCATTGATGCTCAAGAAAAACAAAAGAAAAAAGCGAATAATTAAGTAAAACACAAAGTAACAAAAGTCTAGCAGATGATTTTCAATCAAATGCTGGACTTTTTTGTTATATTTGGTTCGTTAAAACAAATAAATGATTGCACATTTACAAGGGAAATTAGTAGAAAAATCACCAACGCACATCGTTATAGATTGTGCTGGTGTAGGATATCATATTAATATATCATTACATACTTATTCATTATTGCCAAACAATGATTTTGTAAAGGTATATACCCATCTTCAAATTAAAGAAGATGCACATACTTTGTATGGTTTTATAGAAAAATCCGAAAGAGAGATTTTTCGATTGTTATTGTCTGTTTCCGGAATAGGAGCGGGGATTGCTAGAACAATGCTTTCTTCTTTAGACCCAAGACAAATTACAAATGCTATTGCTTCTGCTGATGTTTCGACTATTCAATCAATCAAAGGTATTGGAAATAAAACGGCACAACGAGTTATACTCGATTTGAAAGAAAAAGTTGTTAAATTATACGATTTAGACGAACTTTCAGTATCGCAAAGCAATACAAATAAAGATGAAGCGTTATCTGCTCTAGAGGTTTTGGGTTTTGTTCGAAAGACTTGCGAAAAAGTAATCGAGAAGATTGTTTTAGCAGAGCCTGATGCTACAGTAGAAACCATTATTAAGAAAGCCTTAAAAAGTTTGTAAAAGAACCAAGAGAGTCCAATTGCATGCGTAAAATTTGTATTTTTTTACTTGTTGTATGTGCCAGTTTTGTATCGTATGGTCAAGTAAATCCAACGGTTCAAGATACGGTAAAAAAAGGGTATACGGTAGGGAAGCTTCAAATAAAAGACCCTAAAAGTGTATTGTCATCCTATACTTATGATCCCGTAACTGATCGATATGTGTATACAAGTTCTATTGACGGAATCAACATCAATTTTCCCATAATACTTACCCCTGCAGAATACGAAAAATTAGTACTCCAAGAATCAAGGCGCAATTATTTTAAGAAAAAAGCAGACGCCATTGATGGAAAAAAGAAAGGAGCTGAAGAAGCAAAAAAAGACTTGTTACCACGCTATTATATAAAGTCGAGTTTCTTTGAGTCTGTTTTTGGTAGTAATACAATTGATGTTAAACCAACAGGTTCTGTAGAGATGGATCTAGGAGTGCGGTATACAAAGCAAGACAATCCATCATTTTCTCCAAGAAACAGAGCGGTTACTTCTTTTGATTTTGATCAAAGAATAAGTATGAGTTTGATGGGAAAAGTGGGCACCCGATTAAGCGTTAATGCTAATTATGACACACAATCTACTTTTGCATTTCAAAATTTAATAAAGTTAGAATACACTCCTTCTGAAGATGATATTATTCAAAAAATAGAAGTTGGTAACGTGAGCATGCCACTGAATAGCTCCTTAATTCGAGGTGTTCAAAGTTTGTTTGGGGTAAAAACGCAATTACAATTCGGAAAAACAACACTTACGGGAATTTTTTCTGAGCAAAAGTCACAAACCAGAAGCTTAGTTGCCGAAGGAGGAGGAACGGTTCAGAATTATGAACTTTTTGCTTTAGATTATGATAATGACCGCCACTTTTTCTTGTCTCAATATTTTAGAAGCCGATACGACAAAGCCCTAGAAGGCTATCCTTTTATTGATAGTAGAGTTCAAATTACAAGAATTGAAGTTTGGGTAACCAACAAACAAAATAGAGTAAATGCTACATCAAATAATTTACGAAACATTATTGCGATACAAGATTTAGGAGAAGCACAATTAACGGGATTGGCAGACAATGAAGTAGTGGTGTTGAACCCGTCAACAGGAATTTTTAATAACCCGGCCAACTCTCCTTCTGATAATACTAATAATGATTATGATCCTGGACAAATAGCAGCGGGGACAGGTTTGTTGAATCCAAATATTAGAGAAATTGCGACATCAAGTTCAGGATTTAATACTACAGTTGCTGAAGGAAGAGATTATTCTAAGTTGGAAAATGCAAGAAAACTAACAGCCAATGAATATACTTTTAATTCAAAATTAGGATTCATTTCGTTGCAACAGCGTTTGAGTAATGATGAGGTTCTAGCGGTTGCTTACCAATATACAATTGGAGATCAAGTCTATCAAGTTGGAGAATTTGGTAATGATGGTGTGGATGCAACCAATGTAGTTGGAGGAAACAATAATGTGCCTCAGGCGATTATTACACAAAGTTTGATTTTGAAAATGCTGAAAAGCAACTTGACCAACGTGAAGGATCCAATTTGGAACTTGATGATGAAAAATATCTATCAAGTGCCAGGCGGCTATCAATTGAAGCAAGAAGATTTCCGAATGAATATCTTGTATGCCGACCCTTCGCCAATCAATTATATTACTGAAGTTCCAGGAACTCCTTTTCCCTCAAATCCTACTCCAGAAAATAAAGTTGCAGAGACTCCTTTATTAAAAGTTTTTAATCTGGACAGATTGAATTTCAACAACGATCCACAAGCGGGTGGTGATGGTTTCTTTGATTTTCTTCCGGGGACAACTATCGATGCTCAGAATGGTAGAATTATGTTTACTACGAAAGAACCGTTTGGAGAGCTTATATTTTCAAAATTAAAAACACCAAATTCTGCAGAAAATTATAAAGATGTAGATACGTATAATCCCAATCAAAAGAAGTATGTTTTCAGAAGTATGTATCGTAATACTCAGGCAGGAGCATTACAAGACATCGATAAAAACAAGTACTTGATTAGAGGGAAATACAAATCTTCAAGTGGCGACGGAATTCCAATTGGAGCACTCAATGTTCCGCAAGGCTCTGTGGTGGTTACTGCCGCAGGTAGACGTTTGGTAGAGGGAGTAGATTATAGTGTAAATTATCAATTGGGTAGGGTACAAATTTTAGACCCTTCGCTTCAAGCTTCTAATACGCCTATTGAAGTTTCTTTAGAAAACAATTCCATCTTTGGTCAGCAAACCAGAAGATTTATGGGTTTAAATGTAGAACATAAAATATCAGATAAATTTGTTATTGGCGGGACCTATTTAAAAATGACGGAAAGACCGTTTACGCAAAAATCCAATTATGGTCAAGAATCGGTTAACAATACTATTTTTGGCTTCAATGGAAATTTTGCAACAGAAGTTCCGTTTTTTACACGCTTGGTTAACAAATTACCTAATATTGATACTGATGTACCATCTAATCTTTCAATCAGAGGAGAAATCGCTTTTTTGAAACCCGATACACCAAAAGCGGATCGTTTTAATGGAGAGTCTACAATTTATGTTGATGATTTCGAAGGTTCTCAATCTACTATTGATTTGCGCTCGCCTTTTGCTTGGAGTTTGTCTTCTACACCAGTAAACGATGCCGAAAGTCAATACAATTTTAATGAAGGCGCCAACGATTTGAGTTATGGTTTCAAAAGAGCCAAATTGGCTTGGTATACTATCGATCCATTGTTTTATACACAAAAGCCAACAGGAATTTCAAATGATGATATTTCCTTAAATACCACTCGTCGAATTTTTAGCGAAGAATTGTATCCCAATACAGATATTGCTCAAGGACAAACGCAGGTAGTCAACACGTTAGATTTGAGTTATTATCCACAAGATAGAGGGCCTTATAATAATTCGACCACTTTTGCCTCTTCTCCAAAAGACAATTTCGGAGGAATCATGAGAGCGATCAATACTACTAACTTTGAACAAGGAAATGTTGAGTATATTCAGTTTTGGGTTTTGGATCCGTATGTTGGTAAGGGTAATATTTCGCCATCCAATTCAGGGAAGTTATATTTTAACTTAGGAGAAATTTCAGAAGATGTTCTAAAAGACGGAAGAAAACAATACGAAAATGGTTTGGGGCCAGATCAAATTTTGGTGAATCCAAGGCCTATTTGGGGAGATGTTCCTGCCTCCCAATCCTTGATTTATGCCTTTGATGGAAATGCTTCTAATAGAACCAATCAGGATATTGGATTAGACGGTATGAAGAACGATCAAGAGGCTACCGTATATTCTAATTTTGCGTCAGAGCCCGATCCAGCTGGCGATGATTATACTTATTTTGCAAATACCACTGGAGGTGTTTTGGATCGTTATAAGAACTACAATGGAACAGATGGCAACTCAGCAGTAAATATCTCCGATGCCAATAGAGGGTCTACTACTTTTCCTGACGTTGAAGATATTAATCGCGATAATACAATGAATACTATCAATGCTTATTATGAATACAGTATTGATATGAGACCCAATATGAATGTTGGTGAAAATTACATTACTGATATTCGAAACACGCAGCAAACCTTACCTGATGGTTCGTCTACAGAAGCAAGGTGGATTCAATTTAAAATTCCAGTTTCTCAGCCACAAAACACTATTGGTGGGATATCCGATTTTCGTTCTATCCGATTCATGAGAATGTTTATGACGAATTTTGAATCACCTATTACCCTTCGTTTTGGAGCCTTAGATTTAGTTCGTGGGGAATGGAGAAGGTATACTAATTCTTTGGATTTTAATGATACCAATGTTGCAGATGATGACACAACTTTGGATGTACTTGCTGTCAATATTCAAGAGAATAACGAACGTTGCCCTATAAATTATGTAACCCCTCCCGGAGTAGTAAGAGAACAGCTTTACAATAACAATACGGTTATCAATCAAAATGAACAGTCATTAGCATTACGAGTTTCGGGTAAAGGTTTAGAACCTAATGATTCAAGAGCTGTTTTCAAGAATGTTAGTATTGATATGCGACAGTTCAATAAATTAAAAATGTTCCTGCACGCAGAATCTTTGCCTAATGAAATAGTGTTACGAGACAACCAAATGGTAGGTTTTATTCGTTTTGGAAATGACTTTACAGATAATTTCTATCAAATTGAAATTCCTTTGCAGGTTACAATTCCATCTCCGGATTGTAAGGTAGGTGCTTCTGCCGTTTGGCCTGAAGCCAATGAAATAGATTTGAAGTTAGATTTATTGACCAAATTAAAAATTCTGGCGATGGGTATTGACCCTACGACGCTACCTCAAGATGGTGTTTTTTATAAATTCGAAGACGAGTTAGATAATTCTTTGTCTGGCAAAACCAATAGATTGCGAATAGGAATCAAAGGAAATCCGAATTTTGGTTTGGTTAGAACTTTGATGGTTGGTGTGAAAAGCGATGAATTAAGACTACCAATTCTAGGAGAGGTTTGGTTTAACGAGTTGCGTTTGGCAGATATGGATAACAAAGGAGGAATGGCTGCTTTGCTAAATATTGATACCAATATGGCTGATTTTGCTACACTTTCACTAACAGGAAGAAAAACAACCATTGGTTTTGGCGCTTTAGAGCAAGGACCAAATGAACGCAGTAGGGAAGATATTCAACAGTATGGGGTAGTAACCAATTTGAATTTGGGACAATTATTACCAAAAAAATGGGGGATTAATTTACCGTTCAATTATGGGATTGGTGAAGAAGTAATTACTCCAGAATATGACCCTTTTAATCAAGATATTAAATTAAAGCAATTAATTCGCGAAACTACTGATAAAGATGCTAGAGATAATATCGAAAGTCGCGCGATTGATTATACAAAACGTACAAGCATAAACTTTATTGGAGTAAGAAAAGAAAGAAGTCCTGAGCAAAAACCACATGTGTATGATCCCGAGAATTTTACTTTCTCTCAGTCGTACAACGAGGTGGAACGTCATGATTATGAAATAGAGAGCTATACCGACCAGTTGAGTAATACCACGGTAAATTATGCGTACAGTTTTCAAAACAAACCTTACGAACCATTCAAGAAAAAAACATTTGTAAACAAAAGCGAGTATTGGAAATGGTTGCAAGATTTCAATTTCAATTTTTTACCAACTAATATCACTTTTAATAGTAGTGTGATTAGACAATACAATCGCCAGCAATTCCGTCAAGTAGATGTAGTTGGAATTGGTTTGGATCCTTTGTACAGAAGAAATTTTGCGTTTAATTATCAATATGGTTTTAATTACAACTTGACCAAATCCTTAAAGATAAATTATACAGCTTCTTCAAATAATATTGTCAAAAGTTATCTGAATGAAAATGATGTTCCAATTGATTCATTTACGATTTGGGATAGTTATTTTGATATTGGTGACCCTAATCAGCACATGCAACAACTTATTGTGAATTATGATATTCCGTTGAATAAGATTCCGGTGTTTGGTTTTGTAAAAGCAAATTTCACTTATCAAGGGGATTATAGTTGGCAACGTGCATCGAATGCTTTCGACAACGTAACCATCGGAGGAGTTGATTATAATTTAGGAAATACGATTCAAAACGCTAGCTCAAAAATATTGAACGCTTCCTTTGTAATGGAAACGTTCTACAAATACATTGGGCTTTCTAAAAAAACACTAGCTGCGGGTGCTGCTAAACCAAAAGCTGTAGCTCCAAAACCTGGTGAAAAAGTAGTCAATACAGCCGTTAAGCCTTTACAGCAAAGAAGCCCATTTATGGACGGATTGATTGGGGTATTGACAAGTGTGAAAAATGTTCAAGTCAATTATACTCACAATAGCGGAACTGTATTGCCTGGTTTTACGCCAAGTGTTGGTTTCTTGGGTTCCTCCCGTCCTTCATTTGGTTTCATTTTTGGAAGTCAAGATGATATTCGATACGAATCGGCCAAAAGAGGTTGGTTGACCACTTATCAAGACTTTAATCAAAATTACACGCAAGTAACCAATAAAATACTAAAGGCTACTGCCAATATTGATTTGTTTCCTGATTTCAAAATAGACTTAACTGCTGATCGTGCTTATTCTGAGAATTCATCCGAACAGTATAGCGTTATTTCTGGAAATTATACTCCATTGTCACCGTACAGTTATGGAATGTTTTCTATTTCGACGGTATTGATCAAAACAGCTTTTTCAAAAAGTGATGAGACTGGTTCAGCTGCCTTTGATGACTTTAGAGCTAACCGACTAACAGTTGCTAATAGATTAGCTACTCAAAGAGGTATTGATATTAATAATCCAGGTAATATCGATGCAGATGGATTTCCTATTGGTTACGGAAAAAATAGTCAAGCAGTATTGCTGCCTGCTTTTTTGGCTGCTTATACTGGAGGTAATGCCAATGATGTGTCGACAGGGATTTTTAGAAGTTTCCCTATTCCGAACTGGTCTGTAAAGTACAATGGCTTTATGAGGTATACTTTTTTCAAAAACAATTTCAAAAGGGTTTCGCTCTTACATAATTATCGTGCTTCTTATACTATTAATGATTATCGTTCAAATTTTGAGTACACCAAAAATCCGAATGGAGTAGATGTGAGTGGTAATTATTTTAGTCCAAAAGTGATTTCTAACGTGAACTTGGTAGAACAATTTAGTCCTTTAGTTCGATTGGATTTTGAATTGAAAAACTCTTTCAAAGTATTGACCGAAATCAAAAAAGACCGTGCTCTATCAATGAGTTTTGATAACAATCTATTGACAGAAGTAAAAGGAGTGGAGTATATTGTAGGTTTAGGATATCGTTTTAAAGATGTGATTTTTTCTTCTCGTTTGGCAGATAACCCAACAGGAATCATCAAAAGCGACATCAATGTTAAGGCAGATTTGTCCTATAGAAACAATCAAACAATTGTTCGCTATTTGGATTATGACAACAATCAATTGGCTGCTGGACAAAATATTTGGCAATTGCGCGTGGCTGCTGATTATGCCTTTAGTAAAAATCTAACCGCTATATTCTATTACGATCATTCGTTCTCTAAAGCGGTAATTTCAACAACTTTTCCTCTTACTAATATTCGTTCAGGATTTACTATTCGTTACAATTTCGGAAATTAATTTGTACCTATTCTAAGTAAAAATTCAATATAAGATAGTTATCTTTGCGTTTTATTGTTAATAACACAACATTTATATATTATGAGCGTACCATCAAATTTAAAGTACACAAAAGATCACGAGTGGGTTAGTATCGAGGGAGATATTGCAACAGTAGGAATTACTCATTTTGCTCAAAAAGAGTTGGGAGATATTGTATACGTAGAAGTTGAAACTTTAGACCAAACTTTGGATAAGGATGAAGTTTTTGGAACAGTTGAAGCAGTTAAAACTGTTTCTGATTTATTTTTACCACTTTCTGGTGAAATCATTGCATTCAATGATGATTTAGAAAGCGCTCCAGAGACAGTAAATTCTGATCCTTATGGTGCTGGTTGGATGATTAAAGTGAAAATTGCTAATCCAGCTGAAATTGAAGAATTGCTTTCAGATGCTTCTTATAAGGAACTAATTGGTGCATAAACAATTTTATTTTTTTGCTGCAATAGGTTGGACAATTTTGATGCTTTATGTTTGTCTAATGAAGTCGTCTGATGTTCCTTCCATCAACATTGTGGGAATTGATAAAATAGTGCACATTCTTTTACATCTATTTTTTACTTTTTTCTGGGGAATCACTTTAGTTAAAAATGGAAGATTGAGTAGTTTTTCAAAAGTAGTGTATGTATCTTTTTTTCTTTCCTTTTTATTCGGATTGCTAATAGAGTTCGTACAGGGCTATTTTACAACTTCCAGAAGTGCAGATGTTACTGATATTTTAGCGAATGTATTTGGAGCTCTTTTTGCCATCGCCCTTTTGTATCGATTTAAAGAAAAAATAGAAATCTAATAAAATTTTAAAATCCCATTTCGATGGGATTTTTTTTTGGAATTATTGCAATGTTTATTTTTATTGTATGTTTATTGAAAATCCTGTTTTTGTTGGTAAGAATAGAGAAAAACAGGACTTCTCATCTATGTATTCAATTAATAATGTATTTTTGTACGACTTATTTATCAATTCCAATTCCTTGTAAAAATGGATGTTAGAGCCTACTTAGATTCGACCTATTTAAAAACTAATCAACAAGCTAATTTATCTGAAGCAGAAAACGTATTGGTTGCAAAATCCTTTATTGAAGAGGCTATTCGAGAGCATTTTAAACTAATTATGATTCGCCCAGATCGAGTGGCTTTGGCAAAAAAAATGATTCAGGAAGCTCATTCTACTGTATTGATAGGAACAGTTATTGATTTTCCCAAAGGACAATCTGATTTGGCAACCAAACTAGCCGAAGTAGAACAAGCAATTGCAGACGGAGCGGATGATTTGGATTTTGTTTGCAATTATGAGGCTTTTAAAAATGGTGAAATTGCTTTAGTCAAAGAGGAAATTTTAAAAGGGACACAATTGGGATTGGCCCATAAAAAAGTAGTCAAATGGATTATTGAGGTTGCAGCTTTGAATAATGGTCAAATAATGCAACTTTCTGCTTTAATCAAAAATGTAGTCATACAAAATTTTAAAGAGGAACAATACGCCTCTGTTTTTGTAAAATCTTCTACTGGATTTTATGTAACGCCCAATAATGAACCTAATGGAGCGACAGTTGATACTATAAAAATTATGCTCGAAAATGCATCTCCTTTGCCAGTAAAAGCAGCTGGAGGTGTTAGAAATTATGCAGATGCTTTAGAAATGATTCAATTGGGTGTTCAGCGAATTGGCACCTCTGGAGCTAAAGCAATTATTGATGGTGCTACAACTCAAAATGAATATTAATTATCCCCAAATCTAAACCATGTCTAAAATTTTTACTGTTCTTTTCTTATTTATTGGGTTAAATTGGTGTGTTGGGCAAAACGTAAATGTTGCAACTTTTAGTGAAGTTGAACGTTTTCCTGTTTTTACAGCTTGTCAAAATCTTCAACCAAATGAAATAGAAAAATGTTTTTACGATCAAGTACAAGATTTTGTGTATTCTAATTTTAAAGTACCTCAAAACGATTCTTTTAAAGGTAATGTAAAAGTGCTGTTTGAGGTTACCATAGAGGGAAAATTCAAAGTTTTGTATGTTGATGCAGTTGTAGATTCATATGCTGCAGAAGCAAAAAGAGTTATCGAAAGTATGCCCAAAGTGAGTCCTGCTACTTATAATGGTAAACCAACTTATTCTAAATATACGATTGCAATTGCCATTCCTTTGAAATCAAAAGAACAGTTCCAAGCGGAAGCACTTGCCAAAGCAGAAATTCTCAATGTTAAAAATCCAAAACTAACGGAATTAGATAGTATTGTTTATAAAAAATACCGTAATCCAGAGTATGAAAGTCATTTAAATGTGCCTTTTTCGCACAGTCTTTATGCGCAGTTTGATGCTAAGATGAATCAAGTAGGAAGTAATAATCATACCGCTTCTAAGCCTTATACTTATGCCGAAGTAGCCAAGTATTATAATATGAAGGAAGTTAATGAGCAGTTAAAAAAGAAAGCTTCTGGTTGGTGGGCGAGAAAATTATGGAATGAAAACACTGTTGAGATTCAAGGCGAAGACTATTGGTTTACCTTAAATCCAATTTTTGATTTGCAATTAGGTAAAGCATCACAAACCGAGAATTCTTATACTTATGTAAATACTCGTGCACTCAATTTTAGAGGAGGATTAGGCAAACAATTGAATTTTACTACCACCGTTTTTGAAAGTCAAGGACGTTTTGCTGATTATTACAATCAATATGCAGAATCCATTAAGCCTTCGGGAGGAAATCCTGCAATAATTCCTGGAATTGGAATTGCTAAAAGATTCAAAGATGATGCTTATGATTTTCCTTTGGCGGAAGCCAATATTACTTTTACGCCAAATAAATTTATTGATTTGCAATTGGGTTACGGAAGAAATTTTATTGGTGATGGTTATCGTTCTTTGTTAGAAAGTGATGGAGCAAGTCCTTATCCTTATTTCAAAATCAATACTAATTTTTGGAAAATTAAATACACCAATACGTATATGTGGCTCAAAGATGTGCGTCCAGAAGTGACCGTAGATCGAACGTATGCTACTAAGTTTATGGCAAATCATTACTTGAGCTGGAATGTTTCGAATCGTTTGAATTTAGGTTTTTTTGAATCGGTAGTTTGGACAAAAGACAATAACCGTGGTTTTGATATGAGTTTTGTGAATCCTATTATTTTTTACCGTGCGGTAGAGTTTGGGTCTTCCTCCAGAAGCGGAAATGCTTTGTTGGGTCTTACATTTAAATACAAATGGGATGCTTCAATTAATGCTTACGGACAATTATTAGTAGATGAATTTTCATTGGGAGATGTAAAAGGAGGTGATAATAGTTGGAAAAATAAATTCGGATACCAATTCGGTTTCAAGTATTACAATGCTTTCAAAGTGAACAATCTTTTATTGCAATTAGAATATAATCATGTGCGTCCTTATGTGTATTCGCATAGCAATCCTATTACGAATTACGCGCACAACAATCAAAGTTTGGGACATCAATGGGGCGGGAATTTTAGAGAGTTAATCGCGATTGCTCGCTATAACATGGGAAGACTTTTTGCGGATGCGAAAGTAACAGTTGGAACGCGAGGTTTAGATTTTAATACTACTGAAGATAGTTTTAACTATGGAGGCAATATTTACAAAGACTATGATGAAAAGCGCCCTTTTGATACAGGGGTGAAAGTGGGACAAGGAAACAAAACCAAAGTATTTATAGCCGACATTCAGGGAGGTTATTTGGTAAATCCGGCAACTAATTTGAAACTCTTCACAAGTTATATTTATAGAAGTTTTGATCCTTCAAAAAACACAGCTACGACTTTTAATCAGAGTACGAATTGGGTAACAGTGGGTGTTCGATCTGATATCTTTAATTTCTATTTTGATTATTAATCGGTCCGTTTTTAATAGAAACTTTTTTTATGAGTTGTTTTTTGTCAAATCCCTTTTGATAACCTACTTTTGCAAAAGTTTTTATAAAAATAACACTAGTTTTAATCGTTTTGACAAATACAGTTTCCCTCAAATCCATTTATTTAGATTTTAAAGCCATCACTAAAGCAGGTCTTGCCATTAGTGTTGTTTTTTCTTCCATTGCTGGTTTTGTTTTGGGGATTGATCATTTCGAGGCAAGTACTTGGGGGGTATTACTAAAGTTAGCTATTGGTGGGTACTGTATGGTTGGTGCTTCAAATGCATACAATCAAGTAATTGAAAAAGATTTAGATGCTTTAATGGACCGAACTAAAAATCGTCCAGTGGCTTCGGGAAGAATGCAGCCAAGAGTAGCTGTCGTTGTGGCTTCAATGTTGACAATTTTAGGATTGGTATTGTTGTATAGTATTAATCCAAAATCAGCCATGTTTGGTGCGATTTCGATTTTTTTATATACCAGTGTTTATACACCATTAAAAACAATGACTTCGTTGTCTGTTTTTGTTGGAGCTTTTCCTGGTGCAATTCCGTTCATGTTAGGATGGGTTGCTGCTACGGGAGAATTTGGGATAGAGGCAGGAACGTTGTTTTTGATTCAGTTTTTTTGGCAGTTCCCACATTTTTGGGCTATAGGGTGGTTTTTGTATGAAGATTATGAAAAAGCCGGTTTTTTTATGTTGCCCACAGGAAAAAGAGATAATGGTACGGCATTACAGATAATTTTATACACCATTTGGTTAATCATTGCGTCGCTTTTACCAATGTTTGGTTATACTGGTCAGTTGTTTTTGAGTCCAATAGCTGCTGTTTTGGTTTTTTTAATCGGTCTATGGATGTTGTTTTATGCTGTTAAAGTTTACCAAATCAGAACCGCAAAAGCAGCAAGAACATTAATGTTGGTGAGTGTATCCTATATTACACTTTTGCAGATTATATATATTGTAGATAAATTTTTAAGATAGTTATGGATATGATAATGACAAAAGACGAGCATCAATCTAGAACTGCGAGATCCTATAAGCTGATCTTGTTGTTTGCAATGGTAAGCATGACCATGATGTTTGCGGGATTAACGAGTGCCTTTGTGGTAAGTAAGTCAAGAGTAGATTGGTTGAAAGATTTTCAATTGCCTCCTGCTTTTTTTATTAGTACGTTTGCAATTTTAGCTAGTAGTATTACATTTCATTTGGCTAAAAAAGCCATTCAAAAAGACAATCAGAAGGCTACAAGCCAATGGTTGTTGGTTACATTAGTGTTAGGAGTTGCATTTGTAGTATTGCAATTTATAGGTTTTGGTCAAATTGTTGCTAAAGGGTATTATTTTACAGGACCAGCTAGTTCTATTACTACGACATTCCTTTATATTGTAACGGTTATGCACTTGTTGCACTTGGCTGGAGGATTAATTTCTTTGCTAATTATTATTTATAATCATTTTAAACAAAAATATAGCGCAACTCAATCTCTTGGAATTGAACTTGGTGTAATGTACTGGCATTTCCTTGATTTATTGTGGGTTTATTTATTTTTGTTTTTATATTTCTTTAAATAAGAAAAAAATGTAAATTTGGAAACTTTTTAACGAATTAATTTTTATGGGAGCGACAGTTACTACTGCAAACAACGACGAAAAGATATGGAGTGGCGGAAATGAGCCAATGGGAGCGAGTTATGGTAAATTAATGATGTGGTTTTTTATCGTATCAGATGCCTTAACCTTCTCAGGTTTCCTTGCAGCTTATGGATTTTCTAGATTTAAATTTATTGAAACTTGGCCTTTAGCCGACGAAGTGTTTACACACTTTCCATTTTTACACGGAGTGTCAGCTCCTATGTATTATGTAGCCTTAATGACATTTATTTTGATCTTCTCTTCTGTAACAATGGTATTGGCTGTTGATGCAGGACATCAAATGAAGAAAGATAAAGTGGCACTTTACATGTTTTTAACCATCATTGGAGGTTTAATATTCGTGGGTTCTCAAGCTTGGGAGTGGAAAAACTTTATTAAAGGAGAGTATGGTGCAGTAGAAACAACAGGAGGTAGTTTACTTCAGTTTGTTGATAAAGACGGGAAACGTGTTGCATTGGCTGATTTTGCTAAAACATTGCCAGAAGAACGTGAGCAATTGACTCGTAACAAAGCGAAATGGTTTATGAGTGAGCCAGCTTTACCATCTTATTCTGTTGCTGAAGTACAAGCGGGCTTTAAAGCAAACCCAGATTTATTGGTTAGAACAGAAACTATCACTAAAGATAAAAAGAAATTAGTGCTTTCAAGAGCAGAGTCTGAAGCTCGATTAGCGGATGCAAAATTGGTTATTGAAGGTGCGAACTTAACGCATAACGAATACGGAAGTAAATTATTTGCTGACTTCTTTTTCTTTATTACAGGTTTTCACGGATTTCACGTATTTTCTGGGGTTGTAATCAATATCATTATCTTCTTTAATGTATTGTTAGGAACTTATGAAAAACGTAGAAGCTACGAAATGGTAGAGAAAGTTGGTTTATACTGGCACTTTGTAGATTTAGTTTGGGTATTTGTATTTACCGTATTTTATCTTGTTTAATTTTAAAGAAACTTATTATTATGTCACACGAACACGTTTCTAACACAAAAAGAATTTGGTTTGTTTTTGGTTTGCTTTCAGTGGTAACTACAGTTGAGGTTATCTTAGGTATTATCAAACCTGAATCATTACATTTTACTAATTTTCTTGGAATGAACTTGCTAAATTGGATATTCTATATATTGACAATTGTTAAAGCATATTATATTGTTTGGGCTTTTATGCACATGGAGGGAGAAAAAAAATCCTTGCAAAGTTCTGTTGTTGCCCCACTAATATTTTTAATTTTATATTTACTTTTTATTCTATTAACTGAAGGTGATTATGTATTCGGGGTTTTTAAAAATTCTATCATTAAATGGAATTTTTAACTAAATATTAATTCAGAAAAGAGCTCCGAAATATCGGAGCTTTTTTTATTTTTACACTCTCAATACCACCCTTCTGATGAAAAAAAATATTGTTCTTTTTGTCTTGTTTATTCTTCCAATAGTAGCTTATTTATTTTTTGCTTCTGGAGTGAATAGTTTTACCAAATTACCTACAATTACACCTAAAGTTGCTGACTTTGGTAACTGGAAATCGTTGAGAGGAGATGTCGTTCGTTTAGATGGAAAGATAACTGTTCTTGCATTTTCAGGGACAAATTTGCTTGCCAACAGAGGAAATCTTTTTAATTTGAATCAAAAGATTTATCAACGTTACCATACTTTCAAGGATTTGCAATTCGTGATGCTTTGTCCACTTGGAACCGAAAAAGAAGCACAAGCTGTTTTAGATGCTTTGAAGGCTTTTACCGATGTAAAGCAGTGGAATTTTGTTTTCGCAACTCCTGAAGAGATTACGAACTTTTACAAGCAAATGCATCTTAAGAGTCAATTGGATTCCAATTATGGTACTTCCAACGTTTTTATTTTTGATAAAGAACGCAATTTGAGAGGAAGAAAAGATAAAGAAGAATACAAAGAAGGTTATAATACCTTTCATCCAGCTGAGTTGAGTAACGAAATGTTAGATGATTTCAAAATTCTTTTATACGAATACAAAGCGGCTTTGAAAAAGAATAATAACGCTACAAAACAACTATAATATGTTTAAAAATAAATCGTACATAGGCATTTCATTTATTGTTTTAATTTTTGGAATTTATGCAATTCCTAAAATTATCGATCGTGTGCAAGGCGATGCAATTGTCAAATCAGATCGATTGGATAAAGATAGTGGAGCTGGAATTGCTGCAGAAAGTTTGGTAGACATTGGCAAAGCACCGTCTTTTGAATTTACTAATCAAGACAATAAAAAAATCAATAACGAATCTTACGAAGGGAAAGTTTATGTTTTGGAATTTTTCTTCACAACTTGTCCTTCCATTTGTCCAAAGATGAATTTGAGTATGTTGCAAATCGAGAAAACTTTTTTTGGCAACCCTAATTTTGGTATCGTATCAGTTACTATAGACCCAAAAACAGATACACCTGAAGTTTTAAAAGCGCATGCTAAGTTGTTAGGGGTTAAATCTTCAAATTGGAATTTTTTAACCGGAGACAAAACGGCTATTTTTGATTTGGCTAACAAAGGTTTTAATCTATATGCTGCTGCCAATAACAAAGTGAGTGGTGGTTTTGAGCATTCTGGTTTATTTGCTCTAATTGATAAAAAAGGACATATTCGTTGTAGAAATGATGAGTTTGGAAATCCTATTTTGTACTATGATGGATTAGATAAAAAAGGCGTTAAAGACATTCAAGAAGATATTAAATTACTTTTAAAAGAATAAAATGGAACAAAATTCAGTTGAGCAGAAATACAATAAATGGATTGTACTATTATCTATTTTAATCCCTGTAGCGGTTGCTATATTGTTTAAAGTTAAATTAAAAGACTTTGGAATAGAAGTGGCTCCATTGCGATTTTTACCTCCAATCTATGCTACAATCAATGGGATAACAGCTGTTTTGCTAATTTGGGCAGTAGTAGCCATTAAAAAGGGGAATAGAATTTTACACGAAAATTTAATGAAAACCGCAATAGGTTGTTCATTGGCTTTTTTGGTAATGTATATAGCTTATCATATGACAACAGATTCTACTAGTTATGGTGGAGAAGGTGTACTTAGATATGTTTATTTCTTTATTCTTTTATCGCATATCCTTTTATCTATAGCTGTAATTCCGTTGGTGCTTATTACTTATGTTCGTGCACTCGCTGAAAGGTTTGATAAGCATAAGAAAATTGCCAAAATCACCTTCCCAATTTGGTTATATGTTGCAGTAACTGGAGTAATCGTTTATTTAATGATAGCGCCGTATTATGCGAGTTAAAGAAAGAAGTAAAAAGAGTGAGATAAGAAGTAGTAAATTACAATTCCTGTTTTTGGGAATCTGTTTTTTCCTTTTTGAATTTTCTTCATATGCGCAATGTGCTATGTGTAGAGCTGCATTAACAAGTGAAGGCAATGCTACAAAAGCAGCAGCAGTTAATGACGGAATTGTGTACCTAATGGTAATTCCATATCTTTTGGTTGCTGCACTTGGGTATTATATTTACCGAATGAAAAAGAAAAAATCATAATATAAAAAAGGCTGAATTATTAATTCAGCCTTTTTTATAATTATTTCAATCCATCTATGGTGACTTTAACATTCCCTTTCACGTTAACAAAAGCAATGATGGCTTGATTTGTTAATTGAATTTTTTGAAATTGGATGTCCTCCATTTTACCATTTACAAAAACACCTGGCATTGGTGAATAATTAGTGAGATAACTCATCATACTTTTTTTTCCTTCTTCTAAATTGGGCTGAATAGAATACCTACAATTGGCTTCTATTTTTCGTAAAATAATGCCTTGCGCAAGCCAATTTGCAGTTCTCATTAATCGGTTTTTTGTGTCTAAAACATAATCTAATTTATCAAAGTATATTTCTTTTGTTTTTTCATTGTATTGAGGAAAACCAGAAAGATAAATCGTTCCGTTTACGCTTCCTAATAGGTCTAAAGCAATCACCATTTTGTCATTTTTATGCCAAATGGTTACTTGTTTTACCGTTACTTTTTTACTTCCAGAACCAAAAACTTGACCATTAAAGTTTTTTGTCATTATTCTTGAAGCTTCTAGATAAGTTGAAACTGCTGCGATATTGGTATTAATTTGTTGTGGAATTTGTGTTACTGGTTTTAAGAGTATTTTGCTTTTGTCATATTTTGATGCTGGTTTTGTGCCAATCAGCGTTTCCATATTGCATTTCATTCCCATTTCTAATACAAAAGAATCGTTTTTTAGTCTGGCTTCTGTTGTATAGACTTCAATAGGAGTAATTCTTAACCAGCTGGAGTAGGCTTCGCTTATTTCGAACGGAGTGCAGATTTTTTCAAGTGCATCCAATACGTTGGGTTTAAAATCCATTGACTTTTCAATCGATTCATCAATTTTTCTTTCGATTTTAGATTTGAATAAACTAATTGTTGGGTTGATTGTATAGGTAATTGGGACGTTTTTGCCTAATAGTACCATTGTTGGACTTTCTTTCCAGTCTAAAGATTTCAATTCGGTTTTGGTATGCATTCGCCAATTAGTTAGGTTAACATCACTATGTAAAGTTACCACGCCATTTAAATTGAATTCTTTGTACGTGTAGAGTTCTACTCCTAATTTTTTGGTGCCAATGCGATATTTTACCCATACTTTAAGTGGTAAAACCGTTTTTATTTTTTCAGTTGTTCCTTGGTGTGCGTTGGTTATAGTTATTGGGGCTTCTTTCCAAACCTTCAATTCAATATCGTCGTCTTCAATAGTGTTGTCTTCATAAATCAGTCCATTGAGTAACGCATTGGTTTTGTTTTCAATGTCTTTAAGTTTTATGGTCACCGGAAGGTTGATAAAGGAAGGACTGTTTTCATAAATCAAAGGAACTGCATCGTCTGGTTCTGGTTTTAGAGCAGTTATTTTATTTGATGTTGAGCAACTTACAAATAATGTAACAGCAAATATAATGGTAATAAATAGAAAAATTTTTGACATTTGATGATGGTTTATTTTGGTAAAAATACTAAAACAAATATTATTCCAGTTTTTTTGTAACATTTTCAAAGCAATCGAGTCTTATCGTTTAGAATTGCTTAAGTAGTATGTTACTAGCAATTATTTTTGTTTATAAATTCCATTAATGCCATAATTTTTTTAGTATGATTGAAATTAAAGACTTGCATAAATCCTACAAGATGGGTTCTTCTTCCTTACATGTGCTTAAAGGAATTAATTTCAATATTAAAGAAGGAGAGTTAGTAGCTATAATGGGTTCTTCTGGTTCAGGTAAATCAACCTTGCTTAATATTTTAGGGATATTGGATGAAGCAGATAGTGGAAGTTATATTTTAGATAATGTACCTATAAAAAACCTGAATGAAACCATTGCTTCTAGATACCGTAACAAGTTTCTAGGTTTCGTTTTTCAGTCCTTTAATTTGATTAATTACAAAACGGCTTTAGATAATGTAGCAATGCCTTTGTATTATCAAGGGGTGAAACGAAAAGAACGCAACGAAATTGCTATGGCTTATTTGAAAAAAGTAGGATTGGATAGTCACTCGCATCATTTACCTAACGAACTTTCTGGGGGACAAAAGCAAAGGGTTGCAATAGCTAGAGCTTTGGCTTCAAATCCAAAAGTATTATTAGCAGATGAACCAACAGGGGCATTAGATACCAAAACATCTTATGAAGTTATGGAGCTAATCCAAGGAATTAATGATGAAGGAAAAACCATTCTGATTGTAACTCACGAGCCAGATATTGCTGCAATGTGCAAGCGAAATGTAGTCTTGAAAGACGGATTGATAATAGATGATAAATTAGTAGAACAAGTAAGAGCTTCTTCTTATGTTTAATACAGAACGCTGGCAGGAAATATTCGAGGCGATTGCCAAGAACAAGTTGAGAACTTTCTTGACAGGAATCTCTGTGGCGTCTGGTATCTTTATTTTGGTTATTTTATTGGGTGCAGGTAAAGGATTGCAAAACGGAATTGCCAAACAATTCGAGCGTGATGCAGAAGGAATAATCGAAGTTTGGACGGGTACCACAACCAAAGAATATAAGGGACTAAATCCCGGAAGAGAAGTACAGTTCAGAAATAGTGATTACGACTTGGCCGTTACCAAGTTTGATGATAAACTGGATCGAAGATCGGCGGTTTATTCCTATTGGAATGGCGTTATTGTCTACGGAAAGGAAACGGGGAATTATCAATTCAGAGGAATCTATCCTGATTACTTAGCTTTAGAAAATGCAACCATTGTAAGCGGACGTTTTATCAACGAAAATGATTTATTACATAACGAAAAAGTGGCTGCAATTGGTCAGAAAGTCAAACTGGATTTGTTTAAAGATAAAAATTCTATCGGGGAAGAAATCGTAATCAATAATGTGAATTTTAAAGTTATTGGAGTTTTTACGGATCCATCAGGAGAGCGTGAAGAGTCAAGAATCTATTTGCCTATCACCACAACTCAAAAAGCTTTTAGCGTAGGCGACAAAATAAGTAATATGCAATTTACGCTGAATAAAATGGCGACTTATGAAGAAGCATTGGCTCAATCTACCAAGTTTACAACAGAATTAGGGCAAATGTTGCGAAGTAAAAATACCGTTGCTCCAGATGATGAAAGTGCAATCGGAATCAATAATTCTATCGAAAATGCCAAACAATTTTATGATTTGAATTTGTACATCCGTCTATTTTTTTGGTGGGTAGGAATATGTACCATTATTGCAGGAGTGGTGGGGGTTAGTAATATTATGTTGATCATTGTAAAAGAGCGTACCAAAGAAATTGGAATTCGAAAAGCACTTGGCGCATCACCTATTTCTATAGTTGGGATGATATTGCATGAGTCTATTTTTATTACCACAATTGCAGGTTTTATTGGTTTATTATCTAGTTTATTATTGCTTGAACTGGTCGGACCTTATGTGAAAAGCGACTATTTTTTAAATCCTGAAGTAGATTTTGGGGTAGCTATTACTACTTTAATTTTATTAGTATTTGCTGGAGCAATGGCAGGTTTTTTTCCCGCCTATCATGCAGCCAAAATCAAACCTATTGTAGCACTTAGAGACGAATAATTATGTTTGATAGAGATAAATGGAATGAGATTTTAGAAGCATTGACGGCCAATACTTTTCGGACGATACTTACGGCTTTTGGTGTTTTTTGGGGTATTTTCATTTTGGTCATACTGCTAGCTGCAGGTAATGGATTAGAGAATGGAGTAAAAAAAGGATTTGATGGTATTGCGACTAATACTATGTTCATGTGGTCTCAAACAGCTTCAAAGCCTTATAAAGGTTTGCCGGCTAACCGAAAGTTTAATTTTAAAAATGCTGATGTTGCTGCGCTTAAAGAGAATTTTCCTGATTTATTATATGTGTCACCACGAAATCAATTAGGTGGTTTCGAGGGAGCCAATAATGTGGTGCGTGGAACCAAAACAGCAGCTTATACCATTTATGGAGATTATCCAGAGTTGATCAAACAAGAGCCAATGGATATTCCAAAAGGCCGATTTTTGAACCAACAAGATATTACCTTAAAACGTAAGGTTGCAGTTATAGGGCAAGGGGTTATCAAAGAATTGTATGGTCCAACTGAAGAAGTAATCGGAACCTATATCAAAATCAATGGAGTAAATTTCATGATTGTTGGAGTGTACAAATCAAAATCAAATAATAGAGGCGGAGGAGAGGAAGAACAGAAAAAAATCTTCATTCCTTTTACGACCTTCCAGCAAGCATTCAATTTTGGGGATACTGTAGGTTGGATGGCATTAACGGCCAATGATGGAGCTTCAATTACGGATTTAAAACCCAAAATTATTGAGTTTATGAAAGGCCGACATTCCATAAACCCTGCCGATGATCGTGCTATTGGGAATTTTGATTTGTATGCCGAGTTTAGTAAGGTACAAGGATTATTCTCTATATTAAGATTCATTGCTTATTTTGTGGGAACCTTAGTATTGCTCTCAGGAGTTATCGGTATTTCAAACATCATGTTGATTGTGGTAAAAGAACGAACTAAGGAAATAGGGATTCGTCGGGCTTTGGGAGCTACGCCGGGAGCCATTAGAACACAAATTTTAACCGAAGCTATTTTCTTGACTATCGTTGCAGGAATGTTTGGGATAGCCATGGCGACAGGAGTTTTGGGAGTCTTGAATATGATTCTAGATTCGATGCCAAGCGATGACATGATGTTTGCTAATCCAAGTGTGGATTTGGCAGTAGTGTTTTTTGCTTTAATCATATTAGTCGGCTCAGGATTATTAGCTGGATTTATTCCAGCACAAACCGCGATTAGAGTCAAACCAGTAGATGCTTTAAGAACAGAATAAAAATATAGTAAAACGATTAATCAATCCAAAAATGAAAAAAGGAGTAACCATAACTATTTTAATTGTAATTGCACTAGTGTTTTTTGGTGCTTTGTATTACTTGTATGCCAAGAATCAAGAACCACCGGTAGTTTTTCAAACCGATAAAACAGAAACTAAAACTATTGTAAAAACAACCATTGCAACTGGTAATATTGTTCCAGATGAAGAGGTTTTGATTAAACCCAATATTTCAGGAATCATTGAGGAAGTGTACATTAAGGCTGGAGAAACAATTAAAGCCGGAGATTTGATTGCTAAAATAAAAGTAGTAGCGAATGTTTCTACTTTGAATAACACTCAAAATCAAGTGCAAACTGCCAAAATTGATTTAGATAATCAAGAAAAATTATTCCAAAGACAAAAAACATTGTTCGACAAAGGCGTGATTTCTGCCAATGATTTTGATGCGGCTCAAGTGGCGTACAAGCAAGCAAAGCAAAACTATGCAGCGGCTAGAAAAAGCAACGATATCGTAAAAACAGGAACTACTTCTGGAATGGGCAATTATGCGAATACCTTGATTCGTTCTACTGTAAACGGAATGGTGCTTGATGTTCCTGTGAAAGTTGGAAATCAAGTTATAGAAAGTAACAATTTCAATGAAGGAACGACTATTGCAAGTGTAGCCGATGTAGGAAGAATGATTTTTGTTGGAAAAATCGACGAATCTGAAGTGGGTAAAATCAAAGAAAATTTGCCTATTGAGATTACGGTTGGTGCTATCGAAAACAAGAAATTCGATGCGGTTTTGAATTACATTGCTCCAAAAGGGAAAACCGAAAATGGTGCGATTCAATTTGAAATCAAAGCTAAAATGACTAACCGCGATAATACGTTTATTAGGGCCGGTTTAAGTGCCAATGCTTCTATTATTTTAGAAAAAGCTGATAAAGTTTTGGCAATCAAAGAAGCTTTGGTACAATTTGATAAAAAAACACAAAAACCTTATGTTGAAGTACAAACTGGACCGCAAAAATTTGTTCGTAAAGATTTGGTTTTGGGTGTAAGCGATGGAATTTATGTTGAGATAAAGGGTGGAATTAAAGCTTCTGATAAAATAAAAATTTGGAATCAAGGATTGTTAACCGAAGAGCCTAAGCCTTAATTAAGCCCCACAAACTAGTTGCTAATTTTGAAAAAATGTTAAATTTGTGCAGTATATTTGTTGCACTTTCATTCCCAATTTATGAAAAAAAATAATTATTTAAGTTTAGTGTTCTTTTTGTTCGCTTCCATTGTTGGAACGGCACAAACTAAAACCTGGACTTTAGAAGAGTGTGTAAAATATGCGATAGAAAATAATATTTCTATCAAAAACACCGCGCTAGATATCAAAACTGCTGAGATTAATAAAAAAGGGGCAGTGGGAAATTTTATTCCTTCGCTAAATGCTAATACTTCACACTCATGGAATATTGGTTTAAACCAAGATATTACAACCGGTTTACTGCGAAATCAAACCACTCAGTTTACTTCTGTAGGAGGAACATTAGGAGTTGATATTTATAAAGGCTTGCAAAATCAAAATACGTTACGTAGAGCGAATTTGGCTATTGTTGCCTCAAAATACCAATTGCTTAAAATGCAAGAAGATATTGCTTTAAATGTTGCGAATGCTTTTTTACAAATTTTGTTTAACAAAGAAAATTTAAAGGTACAAAATGAGCAATTGGCGATTAGTGAAAAGCAATTGGCACGTTCAGAAGAGTTGGTCAAAGCTGGATCAATACCAAGAGGAGATGTTTTGGATATTAAAGCAAACGTTGCAACCAACAAGCAAAATGTGATCACTGCCGAAAATGCGTTGTTGATTTCAAAATTGAGTTTAGCGCAGTTGTTACAGTTAAAAGATTTTTATGATTTTGATGTAGTAGATAATGAAAGTATTAAAGATGAGAATAATATATTGGCTCAACCTGCTACAGCCATTTATGATAAAGCAAAAGAATCTAGAACTGAGTTAAAAATTGCTAAAACGAATTTAGAAGTAGCTCAAAAAGACTTGGATATCGCCAAAGGAGCTTTTCAACCTACATTGCAAGGATTTTACAATTACAATACAAGGATTGCTTATGCTGATAGAATTGGGCTAGATCAAAATGGAAATCCAGTTTCCCAAGCTGCTTTACCTTTTTGGGATCAGTTTAAAGACAATAAGGGACAGGCTTTTGGCGCACAATTGTCTATACCAATTTTTAATGGATGGTCTGTGAAAAATAATGTTGAGCGTAACAAAGTTAATTTAGAGAAATCTAAAATTGCTTTAGAACAACAAGAATTAGATTTGCAAAGAAACGTGTATACCGCTTTTACAGATGCTAAAGGGGCTTTAAAAACACACGAGTCTGCTATTGTTTCCTTGGAGTCTAGACAAGAAGCGTTCAATTACGCGAAAGAACGTTATGCGGTGGGGATGATGAATTCTTTCGATTTCAATCAAGCACAAACGTTGTTGACCAATGCTCAATCTGAAGTAATCCGAACCAAATACGACTATATCTTTAAAATTAAAATACTTGAATTCTATTTTGGAATTCCAATCTTAAAAAACTAATACATTATGTCTAAGAAAACTATTTATATACTTTTAGCCGTTGCCGTTGTCTTAATAGGAACCTTAATAGGGCTTTCCAAATCGGGAGTAATTGGAAATAAAGATAAAGGAACCGAAATTGAAATTGCCAATGTGGCAGCATCTACCATTGTAGAAACCGTTTCTGCTACTGGAAAAATTCAACCCGAAATTGAAGTAAAAATATCTTCTGAAGTGTCGGGAGAAATCATTGCTTTGAATGTAAAAGAAGGACAAGTTGTAAAAAAAGGAGATTTATTGGTTAAAATAAATCCTGATTTGTATACTTCTGGATACAACAGAACTGTATCTAATTTATCAGGAAGTAAAGCGGTTTTAAATCAATCAGAAGCCTCATTTAAAGAAGCCAAAGCGAATTACGATCGAAACAAATCGTTGTACGATAAAGGGATTATTTCTAGAGCAGATTGGGACAAAGCTATCGCTTCTTTTGAAGTGGCCAAAGCCAACAAACAAAATGCGTTTTACAATGTGCAAAGTGCTTCAGCAACGGTATTGGAGGCCAAAGACAACTTAGGTAGAACGACTATTTATGCTCCTGCAGACGGTACAATTTCTGTGCTGAATGTAGAGTTAGGAGAACGCGTTTTAGGTACACAACAAATGGCTGGAACTGAGATTTTACGCGTTGCCAATTTGAACAATATGGAGGTTGAAGTAGATGTAAATGAAAATGATATTGTTAAGATAAAAGTAGGTGATGAAGCGAACGTAGAAGTAGACGCCTATTTGAAAAAGCAATTCAAAGGGGTAGTAACTAGTATTTCAAATTCGGCGAGTTCGGCTTTAACTGCTGATCAAGTAACTAATTTTAAAGTTAAAGTTAGAATTTTGAAAGAATCTTATCAGGATTTATTAGAAGGTAAGCCAAGTACTTATTCTCCTTTTAGACCAGGAATGACTGCGACTGTCGATATTATTACCAATACTAAATCGAATATTTTGACTGTGCCGATCAGCTCAGTTGTGGTAAAATCTGATACTGCAGCTGTAAAAGAAATTAAAGTAGAGGACCCTAACGAAGAGAAATCAAAACCGAAAAGCGATAAAAAATTCGAATGTGTTTTTGTGAAAGTTGGTAATAAAGCAAAAATTAGAGTGATTAAAACCGGTATACAAGATGATACTAATATTGAAGTTTTATCAGGATTGAAAAAGGGAGATGTAGTTATTACTGGGCCTTATACAACGGTTTCTAAAGAGCTCAATTCAGGGGATAAAGTCTCCTTGAAAACCGACAATGCAAAAGAAGGAAAGAAATAAAATAATAGTCTAACAACTTAAAAAATCACAATCGTCAAAGAAGATTGTGATTTTTTAAGTTTATACAATTTACGTTTTGGCATATCTATTAAATATTGAAACAGCTACTAAGAATTGTTCCGTGTCTTTGGCTAAAGATGGAAGTACACTTTTATGCAAAGAAATAGCAGAAGAAGGCTATTCTCATGCAGAACGTTTGCATATTTTTATAGAAGAAATTATCAAAGAGGCAGGAATTACGTTTCAAGACCTTAATGCTATTGCTGTGAGTCAAGGTCCTGGGTCCTATACGGGATTACGAATTGGTGTTTCGGCGGCCAAGGGCTTGTGTTATGCTTTGGATATACCGTTGATTGCGATTGATACGTTGCAAACTTTAGCGCGACAAGTAAAACAAACCGATGGTTGTATAGTTCCAATGATTGATGCCAGAAGAATGGAAGTATACAGTGCTATTTTTGATGCCAATTATGAGCAGAAGAGAGCCATTCAAGCCGAAGTGATTACCGAAAATTCGTTTGCCGATAGCAAAGAGACCATCTATTTTATTGGGGATTGCAACGAAAAATGTAAAACGGTACTTACGGCTCCCAATTTTGTTTTTTTAGAAGGGATTCAATATCCTTCTGCCAAAGAAATGAGTGCTTTGAGTTTTGAGAAATATCAAATAAGCGACACCGTAGATGTCGCTTATTTTGAACCTTTTTACTTGAAAGATTTTATGATTACTACCAAAAAGTAGTATTAGTTTTGAGTTGAAGATTCTCTAACATAAGGTTGGATTGTAATACCAGCAGCATCAAAAGCCAATTTGCAATTTTCTAATGTTTCCGAGAATACTGCGCCAAAATCCTCATTTTTAGCCCACGGACGCACCGCTAGCTGAATGGCATTATCGGTTAAGTTTTTCACGCCCACTTCTGGTGCTGGGTTAGACAATACTTTTGGATTACTTCGCATAACTTCTGCAATAATCTCCTTAGCTTTTTTGATATCCGTTTCATACGAAATAGCGATGGTCAAGTCGGCTCTGCGTTGCCCTTGTGTCGAATAATTGATAATAGTTCCGTTGGATAAAATTCCATTGGGAATAAAAATGGTTTGATTGTTTGCAGTAACCAGTTTGGTTACAAAAATTTGTATTTCTAAGACCGTGGCAATTTGACCTTGAGCTTCGATAGTATCTCCAACTTTGAAGGGTTTAAAAAGAATAATCAGCATTCCTCCTGCAAAATTAGAAAGAGAGCCTTGAAGTGATAAACCAACGGCCAATCCCATAGCTCCTAAGATGGCAACAAAAGAAGAGGTTTCTACGCCAAGCTTCGATATAAAAGCAATAAACAAAAGGATTCGCAATGCCCAAATCAGAATATCGGCTAAAAATTTTGTGAGTGTAGGATCTAATTCTCTTTTGATCATTATTTTTTTGATCAACCGAGTGATTAATCGGATAGCGTAAATACCGACAATTAGAATTACAAATGCCGATATGATTTTTGGAGAATAATCAAGAACTGCATTCCAAAGTAGCGATGCGTAATTGGTTAATTGGTTTGGGTTTACTTCCATAATACCTGTTTTTAATTAAAAAAACCTTCTCAATGAGAAGGTTTGGTGATATGCAAAAGTACAATTTTCAGAAATTATTTTGTAGCATCATCTACGTCTTTTTTAATTTCCTCTGCTTTTTCGGTTACATCTTCTGCGGCTTTCTCTGTTGCTGCTGAAGTTTTTTCTTTTACTTGATCCACCAAGTCTCCTATCGCTGTTTCAGCTTTGTCTGCATATTCACTGATGGTTTCTTTGGCTTGATTGGCATATTCTTCTGCTTTTTCTATAACTGGAGCAGCGGCCGTGCTGACTTTATCGATAGTTTCGTCAGCTAATTTTTCTGCTTTTTCAAGGTATGGTGCAGTGGTCTCTTTTACCTTTTCTAAGGATTCATCTGCAAACTTAATGGCACTATCGATATGAGGCGCTGCGGCTTCTTTTACTTCTTCAAAAGTTGATTCTGCTTCTTTTGCTAACTCTGATGCAGATTCTTTTGCTGATCCAAATAGATTTTTAAAAAATGATGTTACTCCCATGGTATTTGATAGTTAAAATTAGTATTACAATGATAAACAATTTATTATGAAAAGTTTTCTTTTTTGGTTTTAAAATAACTGAAAATTAACTATTTAAATATTTTGGAAATAAAAAAAGCGCCTCATTTGAGACGCCTAATGTGATGTAGACTCAAATTATACTGCTTCTACTTTTATATTGTCATTATTCAACATGCTTTTTAGCATATTTTCAATCCCACTTTTTAAAGTGAAAGTTGAAGAAGGACATCCATTGCAAGCTCCTTGCATCATTACTTTTACAGTATCAGTTTGGTCGTCATAAGAATCAAAAACAATATTACCGCCATCGGCTGCTACAGCAGGTTTTACATATTCTTCTAAAATGTTGATGATCTTTTGAGAAGTTTCGTCAAGGCTGTCAAAGTTTGCATCTTTTACCTTTTCGTCTTTTAATGCAATATCCAAAAGCGATTCGTCGATAACCGTTCCTCCATTTTCGATGAATTGCTTGATAAACGTTCTGAGCTCTAATGTGATTTCTTGCCAGTCGTTGATTTCGTATTTGGTCACCGAAACATAGTTCTCGTCAATAAAAACCTCTTTAACATATGGGAATTTGAATAATTCTTGTGCCAAAGGGGAAGAGGAGGTTTGGTCAATGTTTTTGTATTCTACAGGAGTTTTGGTAAGCATTCTACTTACTACAAATTTTAATGCTGCAGGGTTTGGAGTCGTTTCCCCGTATACCGTGATAGGTTGTTTTTTACTTTTATTTTCGTCAACGGTTAGGATTGTTCCTCCATCATTTACAAATTTTTCAATTTGTTCTGCTACGGCATCTTTTACATCGTCCCATTCTACAATGCTAAAGCGTTCTATAGCAATAAAATTTCCAGAAATATACACTGTTTTTACAAATGGCAAATAGAATAATTGTTGTGCCAAAGGAGAGTTTTTGGTCTCATCAATGTTCTTGAATTCATAGTTTTCATTTTGTGTAATGAAATCTGGAAATTCGAATTTCAATATTGTTGGATTTTGGGTTTCCTTTATAGTTATTTTTGTCATGGCTTATTATTTTTTGCAAAATTACTAAAGTTATTTTCTACTAATACCTATATTTGGTTTTTTATAAGATTAATTGATAAAAACAAGAATAATAAGCTTGAACTCCACTCATTTGTCTTGTTTCTGGTCTATCGATTTCATTAATAGTATTTCTAAATGTATACAAAAATTAAGTTTTTAAGTCTTGTTCTTTTTGTAATAGGCTTTGCCAATGCACAAGAAGGTATTCCTGTTTATTCTGATTATTTATCTGATAATTATTACTTGATACACCCTTCTATGGCTGGTGCTGCTAATTGTGCTAAGGTGCGTTTAACAGCGCGTAAGCAATGGTTTGGACAAGAAGATGCACCACAATTGCAAACTTTAAGTTTTAATGGTCGTGTATCGGATAGAGCAGGGGCTGGAATTATTGTTTTTAATGATAAAAATGGCTACCACTCTCAAAAAGGATTAAAGGTTTCTTATGCTTATCATTTGTTGTTTTCTCGCGATGAAATAGATTTGAATCAATTGTCTTTCGGATTGAGTGCAGGAGTAATTCAAAGTCAGTTGGATGAAACCGAGTTTTTGAATTCTGGAGATTTTGACCCAAATATTAATGGAACAATTGTACAAAGTGATTCCTATCTGAATTTTGATTTTGGTGCTTCGTACAATTATTTGAATTTCTACGCTCATGGAACAATTAAAAATGTAGTTGAGACTAGACGAGAAATTTACAGCGTCTATGAAAGTGATAATTTGAGAAAATACTTGTTGAGTGCAGGTTATGTTTTTGGTAGCAAAGAGCGAGTTTTATGGGAACCATCGGTTTTATTTCAATTGACTGAAAAAACTCAAGAAAAAACAATCGATATTAACTTGAAAGCTTACAAGAATTTAGATTTTGGAAGCTTATGGGGAGGATTGTCTTATCGTAGAACTTTGGATGGCGCTGAATATGTTAAGAATAATAGTGTTGCTACACAAAAACTACAATTTTTCAGCCCTATAGTTGGTTTAAATTATAACAACTTTATGATAGCTTATACTTATTCGCAAGTAGCAGGTGCCGTTCGTTTTGACAATGGTGGTTATCATCAAATTACGCTAGGGTTGAACCTATTTTGCAAACGAGAAAAATACGAGTGTAATTGTCCTGCAATTAATTAATTTTTTCAAATTTCAAGTTATGTTGATTAAAGCTGTAAATGGAAAATCACCGCAAATTCCAGACGATTGTTATGTTGCTGAAAATGCAACTATAGTTGGTGAAGTTTCTTTTGGTGAATCTTGTAGTGTATGGTTTAATGCAGTAATAAGAGGAGATGTTAATTCAATTTCGATTGGAAATAAAGTCAATATTCAAGATGGAGCAGTAATACATTGTACTTACCAAAAGCATCCAACAGTAATTGGGAACAATGTCTCAATTGGTCATAATGCAATTGTTCATGGATGTACGATTCATGACAATGTTTTAATTGGGATGGGAGCTATCGTAATGGATAATTGTGTTGTCGAGAGCAATGCAATTGTAGCAGCTGGTTCTGTAATTACTCAAAATACAGTAGTACCTTCGGGGACAATTTTTGCTGGAGTTCCTGCAAAAAAAGTAAAAGATATCGATCAATCTGATTTTGCTGGCGAAATTGAACGTATCTCTAATAATTACGTGATGTACTCAAGCTGGTTTAAAGAGGAAAAAGAATTATAGATTGATACGCTGAAAGAACTCGTTTTTATAGCCTTCACTAATTGGAATTCGCTTGTCAGTAATCATTACTTTATTTTTCTGGATGGATTTAATATGTTTGATATTTATGATGTAAGAACGATGAGTTCTCGCAAATCCTTTTGGAGAAAGCAACCCTTCTAATTTTATTAAACTCGTTAGTGTCAACGTGAACTTTTTATCGGTAGTGTAAATTTTTACATAATCCTTTAATCCTTCGATGTATAAAATATCATCAAAGTTTAATTTCACATTCTCATATTCAGCTCTAACAAATATAAAATCGTGCTCTACTTCTGGTTGTGATAGAGGTGCTTGGTTTATGGGTGCTTGCGCTGGGAGGAACAATTGTTGTGCTCGAGAAACAGATTTTAAAAAACGATGAAACGGAATGGGTTTTACTAAATAATCAACTGCGCCAAGATTAAAGCCTTCTACTGCATAATTAGAATATGCGGTTGTGAAAATAATCATTGGTTTTTTTTCTAATGCGTTGATGAATTCAATTCCATTAAAATGAGGCATTTCTATATCCAAAAAAATCAAATCAATTGGTAGTGTATTGATTTTGGCCAAAGCATCAATGGCGTTTGAAAACGTGGTTACGAGTTCTAAATAATCAATTTTCGACACAAAGTCTTGAAGTAATTCTACTCCTAGAGGTTCGTCGTCAATAATTACGCATTTAATCTTTGTCATTTTTCTTCAATTAATTTTGGATTTTATCCAGATGTAAACTCAAATGAACAGTGTATTTATTTCCCGTTTCACTAATAGTGAGCTTGTGGGAATTGGGATATAAAAGTTTTAATCTACTTTCGATATTAGACAAACCTATACCTGAATTTTTAGGGTCGATAGTGATTTTTTCTACTTTGTTTTCTACGAAAAAATCCAAATCGTTGTCCACAATCGAAATTCTTATTTTGACATAAGCAGCCCCTTTGTAATCGGTTCCGTATTTAAAAGCATTTTCAATAAATGAAATCAATAACAAGGGTTCAATAAATTTGTTTTTGGTGTCTCCGTGAACATTTATTGTGATGTTTTCGATATTATTTAGCCTCAGTTTCTGCAAATCTATATAATTCTTGATATAGTTGATTTCATTTTCCAGAAAAACATATTTATTGTCGGTTTCATAGAGCATATAGCGCATAAGCTCCGAAAGGGTGACAATAGCATCAGGTACTAAATCGGATTTTTTATGAGCCAACGAATAAATGCTATTAAGCGAGTTGAATAAAAAATGGGGATTGGTTTGTTTGCGTAAATAAATTAAATCTGAAGCATTTTTTTGAGCTTCGGCAATGAGTTTATTCTGTTGATTGCTATAGTACTCCGATAATATTTTGATGATAGTGCTAATTGCAGTTAATAAAATATAGAATAAAGAGGGAAAAAATTTAAAAAAAAGAGGACGGTTTCGAGGTCTTAATCTTGGATTTATTGGTGGTAAATTTGAAGAACCATTATTCCTAATCGGAAAATCTGTTCTGAATTCGGGCATAAAATACAAGGAGCGAATAATCATAAAAAAACCTATAAGGGCTATGAGATATAAAAAATAGGTACCATATTTTTTTTGAAGCAATAAATGAGGGACACAATAAAAATAGTTAAAATAAAAAACGATGATACCCGAAGCCCATTGCACAAAAAAATCACTCGAAATTTTATAAGGAGCTTCATAAAATTGGACGAGTGATGCTATAATGAAAAAACACCAAATCAAGCCTTGAGCTAGAAAGCTGTTTGAGGTGTTGTTTTTTAAAATATTGAGATTCATCTAGATTTTTATAGCTAATAAAATGATATCTTTTTTAGTGATTGTTGGCGATAGATCGTGGTTTAATTTATCGACAACCAAAGTACCTAATTTTAAGGCATCTTTTTCGGTTTCAAAACTTTTTTCTTTACTAATCACCGGTATAATGGTTTGTTTTATGATGGTTTTGTCACCAAGTGTTATGGTGTAGCCCCAGCCATTATTGACTTTTATTGTTTCGAGTTGGTACTCTTTTTTTGGGCTACAAGCATACAGAAAAAATGCGAAGACTAAGGCTGGAAGGCCATTTTTATACTTTATTTTTAAAAACTGCTGACCATTTTGCCAGCAGTTTTTAGTTAAAACATTAATTATCATCATCGTTTTGTTCTTCTAAGGGTTTGAATTCCCAAGTGTCGTCAAAATATGAAGTTCCTGATTTTCCTAATAATACAAAACCTCTTTGATTGATTGAAAAACCAATAGCATCCGTTCTACCTGAACCTTCAAGAGAAGTTCTTTCTTTCCAAATATCAGTGCTTGGATTGTATTCCCAAATTGATTTTGCATTTTCGCCAACCGCAATGTAGCCTAATCCATTCATAGAGAAACTCGAAGCATTACTTCTGGCAATGGTATAATCATCGTGATCGTCTTCGTCATCATCAAGGTTTCTTTTTCTTGTCCAAACTTCGGTTTTGGGGTCAAAAACCCAAAAATCTGTTTGATAAACGCCACTGTTGATTCCTGTCCCTAAATAAGCTTTATCGTCAATGATAAAAACAGTGGCATTACGTCTTTTATTTCCGCTAAAGCCATTGGCTAAGGTCCAAGTATCTGTTGTAGCATTGTATTGATAAAAGTCCTTTAAATGGTTTCCATCATATCCAGTCCCAAAATAAGCTTTTCCGCCTACTTGAAATCCTACAGCACCGTATCTAGCGGTTCCTGCAAAATCAGCTTTCTGTGACCAAGTATTGGTTTGCGGATTGTATTCGTAAAAGTCTTTTAAGCGATTCGTTCCATCGTAACCAAGACCAACATAGCCTTTATTATTCAAATCAAATGCTGATGCAGAACTTCTACCAACGCCAGGGAAATCTGCTTTTTGTTCCCAATAATCACCTTCGGAATTGTACGCCCAAAGGTCTTTTAAGTAATCATCGCCAGTGTAGCCTGTTGTGATGAAAGCATAAGTGTCGATGACAAAAAATGTAGCACTGGATCGAGCAGGACCATCAAATGCGGATCTTTTTATCCAGTTTCCCATCAAATCATCATCATCATCGTCGTTCGAACATCCAATAAAAAATAAACTGCAAATCACAGTTACTAAAAGAGTTTTTGTTTTAAAGCTATTCATAGAATTAAGTATTTATTAAAGTTTGTATTGTAAACCAATAGCCAGTAAATAGCCATCTTTTATGGGTAGTGAAATTGAATTATCTAACGAAGAGGTAGATTTATAGTCTTTTTGAAAGGAATAACCACACTTGAAATTGGCTTTCCATCTCTCATCGATTTGACGTTCATAGTTGAGGCTCGAATTAATTTGTGAAAAAGTAAATGTTCCAGTTCCATTGTTGGTATTGAATTGATTTCCTTCATAGGAATGGTTCCAGAAGAATATATTTCGACTATTATTTGAATAAGATATTTGGCTTTCTGGAAAACCAATTGCCGCTTTTAGTTTCTCATTCAATTGAAGATGATAGGTAAATGAAGGAAGGATTTTTGGGGTACCTAATGCTGTACTCCTTAGTATTCCTCCACTCAAACTGTGATGAACATTGATTTTATAATCTATCAGTATTTCTCCTAATAAAAGAAAGTCATTCCAGCTTGCTTTTTCGTCATAATTAAAGGCTGTGATGACCTTAGCTCGTAGTTGAAAATGGTCATTCACTTTTCGGCTGTATGCTAATCGATTTTCAATACTTGAATACTCACTATCGTTTTTGAACGAATAGGCATTTGATTCTTGATTAATATTCGTTTTCGTATAGCTCATATTGTTTTCAATCTCGTTGTTCTTTGACCAATTTTTTTTTAATGTAATTCCAAATGCGTTAGTTGTAACCGTTGTTTTTTTGGTTGGCTCAGTTTTTAGATTTAAGTAAGGAGTGAGCAGTGTTTGTGCTGAATTTATTTGCGTACTTACCAAAAAAAGAACCGTGACAATTTTTAAAAATCTCATATCATTATCTATTGGGGCAAATCTAGTTTCGATTTGTGGTATTAAAAAAAGAGATAGATAAGTGACTTGTTTTGCTAGATAGAATAGTGGATTTGTACGTTGAATGAAAAATAATTTATCAAAAGCGGTTGGTAGCAAAAAACATCCTTTTTGTCGTGTTGAAAAGCTTGTTGGTATATGTTATACTCTTGCCTGTATGGGGGTTTTTATATTTGCGAAAAAAAAAGATGTATCGATTTTTAGTTGTATTTTTTGTTTTGATAGTTGTGATTTCCTGTGATTCTGATGTTGATGAAGGGAAGTTTATTGTTGGGTCAGATTATTTGTCGGTGACCAATAAAGTCTTATTGCTTGATACCTTAACGGTTGATTTGTCTACGATTCAATTGGATTCTTTAATTACATCCAATACGAGTAGAATTTTGGTTGGTAATTATTTAGATCCCCTTTTTGGAAATGTTGTTTCAGAAAGTTATTTTCAATTGACGCCTACTGCTTATACTATTGAAGATGCCACATCAGACACGAATGCCCCTAATTACGTATTCGATTCAATAGCGATGATTTTAAAATATGATCGATATTATTATGGCGATACTACCAAAGTTCAAAATTTGTCAGTGCACCAATTGACCCAAAAAGTAAAACCAGTTTCTATAGATAATTCGGTAAAGGATTTTTATAATAAATCAAAATTAAAATATGAAAGCCAAAGTTTAGGAGGATTGACCTATAAACCTAGACCTATTGGACGAGATTCCTTGAATGTAAGATTGAGTGATAGTTTTGGAAGCGCTTTGTTCTTGAAGCTACAGAAAAAAGAGATTACAGATGTCAATGAATTGATTGATTATTTTAAAGGTATCGTCATCAAAAGTGGTTCTTCAAGTTCAAATTGTGTAGTTGGTTTTGGGACTTCAAGCGTGATACGAATGTATTATTCAGATTCTAAATCTAAGATCGAAGAAAAGTCTTTGTACAGAGATTTTACCATTGCTGATTTAAGTAAGCAGTTCAATGCTATACAATCCGATCGGACGGGTACTTTGATTGAAAATTTGCCTACCTCTAGATTTAATTTGCCCTCAACTAGTGTTTTTAATCAATCGTTTACTCAATCTGGAACTGGTGTTATGAGCCGAGTGAGTTTTCCTAATTTGAAGCAACTTCAGTACATAGCAGCGAAGGGCTCCATTATCAAAGCGGAGTTATTTATTCGACCGATTAAGAATTCGTATTCAAAGTCCTTTCCGTTGGCGGATTCCTTACAGGTCTATACTAGTGATAATCTAAATCGAATAACCTCTAGATTATATGGAAATGATGGAAATCCTGTGTACGGAATTTTAAATACGAAAGAAGATGAGTTCAATGAATCCATTGGTTACACAATACCCATCGGAGATTTTTTAAGAAAAGAAGTTTTGAAATTGACAGAAACCAAAGCGTCATTATTACTCGCGTTACCAAGCTTTGATAAAGGAGTAAATCGAGTGGTTTTTGGCGACCAAAGCAATAAAGAAAGTAAGCTTCAAGTAAAAATATATTACATTACGTATTAATGAAAAACAATAAAATTTTCGTTGCACTATTGCTATTGATTAGCTCTATGTCTTTTTCACAAAGTGTATCCACTTCCCCTTATTCTATCTACGGAATTGGAAATCTTTATCAATCCGATTTTGGTCCCATTCCTTCCTTAGGCTCTTCAGGATTGGCATTGCCGTCATCCAAATTTATTAATAACTTGAACCCAGCTTCATTTGGTTTTCTAACGGCGAATCACTTTTTGTTTGATGTGGGAGGGAAAGCTATTCAAGCGGAGTATAAGAACAATGAAACTTCTGAGAGTAGAAATAATGTTCAATTTTCACATATTGGGTTCGCTTTTCCAGTAACTTCAAAATCAGGATTGAATATTGTATTAAAGCCGTATACTAGTTCTTCTTATAAGATTACTGGTTTAAAATTACCCATTGAGAATAGTATAGAAAGCTATTATTTGAGTGTTTTAGGTAGCGGTGGACTCAATAATTTTGATGTTTCTTATGGCTATCAATTGTCCAAAAAATGGGCTTTGGGTCTTACGACTTCGTTTTTATTTGGGAATACTAATGATACAAGAAATTACTATGTAGGAACTACAATTACTACAATTGACAAAGACATCCATTACAACGGAATTCGGCCTGTTTTAGGACTGCAATACCAGTCAGAAGCACTTCTTAGTTTTGGTGGAGTGGTTAAATTTCCGGCTCAAGTAAATGCTTCTAAAGTACAAACAGTAAGTACTGTCGATAACGAAGTTACAACTCCTTTGCAAACCGATGTTGCTTCCAATCAAGATGATTTTTATATTCCTCTTGAGTTGGGAGTAGGGGTGAGTGCTAAATTCAAAAACAACTTACAACTTACTTTAGATTATGAACGTAGTTTTTGGAGCTCTACAAATCAATCTGATTTGTATGGAAGTTTTGTTGATAGTAATCGATTTGCTGTGGGATTTTTATATAAAAAACCTAAAGAACGACTCAGTTATTTTGACCGCGTACAGTATTCGGGAGGATTTAATTTTGATACTGGTTCGCTTGAGGTGAATAATAAAAAAATTGAAGATAAATCAATCTCTATTGGTTTGTCATTACCAATAGATTATACTTCTAGCGCTTTGAATATATCTTATTCGTACGGACAAAGAGCAAAAATTAGTGGAGGTTTAATCAAGGAAAATTACCATAAACTATCGTTGAATTTGTCACTTGATGGCATTTGGTTTGTAAAAAGAAAAATAAATTAAAAGTCTTTATAAAGAACTTCATAGTTGTTTTCTAGTATATCCGAAAGGACTTTCGAATCTGTATTGGTATAAAAAATGGGGTGACTTTCAGTCAAATTAGAGAGTCCTACTTTTTCTTTCAAAACATTCTGTGTCTGTTTCGCAACTGCTTCTCCAGAATCAATTATTTGAATATGGGGAGGCAGTATTTTTTTTATTTGAGGTATAAGGTAAGGATAATGACTACATCCTAAAACAAGATAATCAATATTTGCCTCGATCATTGGTGTAAGATATTCAGTAAGCAATTGATTCATTTCTGTAGAGTCGATGTTACCGCTTTCAATTAGTTGAACCAATCCGTGACCAATTTGTTCAATGATTTTGGTGTTTTGATACATCTCGACTGTTTTGTTGAATAATTCACTGTTTAAAGTGCCTTGAGTGGCAAGAATCCCAATCGTTTGAGTCTTAGAATGTGTTGCCGCAGGTTTGATAGCTGGTTCAATCCCGATAAAAGGAATGTCGTATTTGGCTCTTAATTCTCTAATGGCATTGGTAGTGGCAGTATTACAAGCCACTACTATCAGTTTACATCCCATTTCTAGTAAAAGTTCTGTGTTTTTTATGCTCAATGCTATGATTTCCTGTTTGGACTTTTGTCCGTAAGGAGCATTCTTACTATCGGCCAAATAAATAGTTTGTTCGTTAGGAAGCAATTGATGGATGGCTTTCCAAATAGAAGTGCCACCGATACCAGAATCAAAAACGCCAATGGGTTGGTTATTATTCATAGCAACAAAGTTACTTATTTATATAAATGGTTCAAAAAAAAAACTGCTCCAATCAAAAGAAAGGAGCAGTTAAAGTATAGGTAGTTATTTCTTAGAATCCTAAATCTTTTTTTACATCAGCAGTCAAGTCTGGACCGTCTGCTAATAAAAGTGAAGCAGCATCCAAAATGTATTGCATTCCTTTTGCTTTACCAATTTTTTGGATAGATGTTCTTACTTTTTCGTATAATGGTTTAGTAATATCAGATTCTTTTTGTTGTAACTCTTTTTGAGCATTATCTCTGTAAGCTACTATACGTTGTTGCATGTCTTGTACTTCTTTACCACGAGTTTCATTCACGGCATCAGTAACAGTTTTTGCTTCAGCATCGTATTTTTTTAATAAATCTTGATACTCAGTTACCATTTTTTTATATTCTGCATCATAAGTAGTGCTCAATTTTTCTAGTTGTTTTTGAGCATCTAGCATAGCTGGCATTTTAGTCATAATTTCAGCAACATTTACATGTGCAACCTTTGCTTGAGCATTCATTGTATTTGCTCCCAATACTACCATTGCTGCAATTAATAAAGTTTTGATTTGTTTCATTGTTTTAAAAAATTTAGTAATTAATTTCCGTTTGTTTTTTGTTTTAATTCTTCTTCTTTAGCTTTTCTCTGAGCTTCTCTTTCTTCTAATATCTTTTTTCTTTTTTCCTCTAATGCTTTTTTACGATCGGCTATTTCTTGTTTTTTAGCTTCAGCTGATTTGGCTCTTTCAGCAGCAACTCTTTCTCTTTCAATTTCAGCATCACTCTTTGTTGCTGGTGCAGTGCCGTCTTTTGCTGTTACAGCTGTTTTTTCTGTATTGGCCTTTTCTGTGGCTACTTTTTCAGTGGGTGCAGAAACTGTGCCATTTTTTTTAGCTTCTCTTTCTTCTTTTAATTTACGTCTATTTTCTTCGAATTCTTTTCTTTTCTGCTCTTGTAACTGAATACGTTCTGTTAGCGCTTTTTCTCTAGCAGCTTTTTTGGCTTCTATTTGTAATTGACGTTCATTTAACTCTGGATTTTCATCTAGAGCTTCTTGAATTTTTTCTTTAACCTGTTCAGCTTCTAGTTGTTTTTTACTGAGTTGCTCTCGCTTTTCAGTATTGTTTAATTTTCGCAATACCTGATCACTAATGTCGAATCTTTTTGCTGCAAAAAGCATTGTCATATCCGAAGTCTTATCAAAAATAAAATCAAATTTTAAACGTTCTGCAATATCTTGAACAATAGTGAAAACCTGATCTTGTACCGGTTTTGACAAGGAACTTTTTTGATATATATAATCCCCATTAGCTCCAAACCTTTTTTGTTGATATTCTAATAATTCAGTGTCAAGAAATTTAATTTCGGTTTCTCTTTCCTCGATTAATTCTCTTGTAAGCAATGCTTTTTCAATGGTAAGAGCGTCTTTTAATTTTTTTATTTCATTTTTTTTAACTTCAATTTCTTGTTTCCAAGTTTGAGCTTTAGCTTCAAGTTGATTGGTTGCGTCAATATAGCCATTTACATTTTGTAAAATGTACTCCATATCTATGTAACCAATTTTTGGGCCTTTAGATTGGGCATTACCAATTACAACTCCAAAAAGGGATAAAAATATAAATAAAATATGTTTTCTCATAACTTTATAGCGTTGAATATGGTTAGTTTCAATTAGTTTAGAATTGCTGACCAATAATGAAGTGGGTTTCCCATCCATTAGCTTTAGTTTGTCCAGGAATTGGATCAAATCCATGACCAAAATCGATTCCTAAAAGACCAAATGCTGGCATGAAAACACGTAAACCAAAACCAGCTGAACGACTCAAGTCGAAAGGGTTGTAGTTTTTGAAATTAACATAGGACGAACCTGCTTCCATAAAGGCTAAAGCATAAATAGATGCTGATGCTTTTAGGGTAATTGGATAGCGTAATTCCATTGAGAATTTATTGTATACTGTTGCACCATCTTGTGTTCCATTTACTAATGGAGTTAATGAATTGTTTGGATACCCTCTTAATTGAATGGTTTCTCTACCATCCATTGCAAAGTTTTGCATTCCGTCACCTCCCAAGAAAAAACGTTCAAATGGTACTAAACCTCTATTTTGGTTGTATGCACCCATAAATCCAAATTCACCTAAAGTTCTTAAAACGAATTTACCATATAGTTTAGTATACCAGTCGGCTTTGAATTTGATTTTGTAATATTCTAACCAGTTGAATTTCTTTTGATCTACTTTTGCAGGGTCAGCAACAGCATCTTTGTAATCGGTAACCGAATTTGGTCTAGTGTTTTGCGTTGGAATTGCCTCAACGTAATCTCCTTTGTTTACTATAATTCCGTTTTCACCCACATAAGAATCACCAATACTACCATCATAGATGTATTTGTTTTCCTTTAATTCGCCAAGGTTTTTGTAATCAACCCCATTGAATAATGAGTAAGGTGGTGTGAATTTTGCTGAAAAACTAAATTCAGATCCATAAGTTGGGAAAATTGGGTTAAAACCTTTATTAGTGTGAGTAATCCCTATTGTATAGGCAAGGTTGTTAGAATAACCATTTCCAAAACTAAATAATCCTGTAAAATAATTATTCAAGTCATAGTTTTGAAAACTAACAGCGTGCGATAAATAGGTGAAATCATCCGGTTCACTAAGTCGTTTTGAGATTCCAACAGAAAGAGATAAAATATTAAAGCTTTTACTTTTGTCAACTCTAGCGTTTCCACTTGAGAAGTTTTGTAAAAATTGCTTACTGTAAGATAATGAAGAGCTAAAAGAAACAGGTTTTTTACCTCCAAACCAAGGTTCTGAAAACGATACACTATAGGTTTGGAAAAAAGTACTGGCTTGCAAACGAAGAGATACTTTTTGACCATCTCCCATGGGTAATGGTTTATAGGCTTCTTTTTTGAACATATTTCTTGCCGAGAAGTTGTTGAATGAAAGCCCTAAGGTTCCTATGAAACCACCACCACCATAACCTCCTTGCAATTCGATTTGGCTAGCTCCTTTTTCTACTAAATGGTATTCAATATCAACGGTTCCTGCACCAGCATCAACATTTTTGAATTTAGGATCAATGGCTTCAGGGTCGAAAAAGCCTAATTGCCCAATCTCACGAATAGTACGAACCAATTCTTCTTTGCTGTATTTTTCACCTGGTTTAGTTCTTAATTCACGATAAATAACACGATCATTAGTTTTGTCATTTCCAACTACCGAAATTTTATTAAAATAAGCAATTGGACCTTCAGTAACTCGAATTTCAAAATCGATGGTGTCATTAACTGTTTTTACCTCCACAGCATTGATGTTGGAGAATAAATAACCATTGTTTTGGTATAAATTGGTAATGTCCTCACCATCTGGTTTTGTTTTGTCAGCTATACGTTTTTCTAGGAGTACTCCATTATATGTTTCTCCTTTTTTAATCCCTAAAACTTGAGATAGTCCTTGGTCTGAGTATACAGTATTTCCTAGGAATTTTATGTTTCCAAAGTAATATTTGTTTCCTTCTTCAACATTGACTTTAATTTTGATAGCGTTTAGCTCTTTGTCGAAGGCTACAGAGTCCGAAACAATTCTGGCGTCTCTATATCCTTTTTCTTTATAAACGGCAATTACCTTCTCTAAATCTTCCTTATATTTTGCTTTGATGAATTTAGATTTCTTTAAGATACGAGTTAACTTTTTTTGCTTCGTTTCTTTCATTGCAGCTCTTAAAGTCTTGTCGGATAGCTTTTCGTTTCCAACAAAATCAATGCTTGCTATTTTGATTTTAGTTCCAGTGTCAACATTGATTAACATATTGACTTGGTTGCTGGTTGCAGAGTCAGCAGGAGTGTTTACAATCACTACTTTGGTATTGTAAAATCCATCTTTTTTATATTTATTCTCGATGTAGTTTTTAGTGGTAGTGATCAAATTTTCGTTGACAATCTTACCTTTTGTCAAGTTGTTGTCTTTGATTAGTGCTTCTGTTTTGCTTTTCTTTACACCTACAAATTTTACCTCTTTTAATTTAGGTAATTCTTGGATGTTCAATTCAAGGAAAATGCTATCGTTTTCTATTTTATTTACATAAAATGAAATCTCATCAAATAAGCCTAGTTTGCCTAGTTTTTTAATAGCACTACTGATTTCTTCTCCTGGTACAGTGATTTGTTGTCCTTTTTCAAGGCCTGAGAAAGTTACGACTGTTTGTTTGTTGAAGCTTATTTTTCCTGTAACGTCTACGTTAGCGAGGATATATTTTTTGCCTTGATCAAAAGGGACACGGTCTTGTGCTTTTATTTGTGAAAAACTTCCAAAAAGGATTAAGGTAAGGGCTATTTTTATACTTTTTTGCAACACTAAAATTTTATTTAATTTGTTCACTTGTTTTTCCAAATCTACGTTCTCTCTTTTGATAACTAAGGATAGCCTCATATAAATCTTCTTCTTTAAAGTCCGGCCATAAAATATCCGTAAAGTAAAGTTCAGCATAAGCAATTTGCCAGAGCAGAAAATTGCTAATTCTATGTTCTCCACTTGTACGTATTACTAAATCAACATCCGGTAAATTGTGCGTGTAAAGATGCTCATTTATAATTGAATCGTCAATAGTGTCAATTGAAATTATATTATTTTTAACTTTCTCGCTAATTATTCTTACTGCATTTGTTAATTCTTCCCTAGATCCGTAACTTAAGGCTAGGGTTAGCGTCATTGTGTTATTGTTTTTGGTTAAATTAATAACTTCCAAAAGTTGGTTTTGCGCAGTCTTTGGTAGCATCTCTAGGTTGCCAATAGCGTTCAGTTTGATGTTGTGCTTTTGAAGTGTATCGACCTCTTTTTTTAGGGCATTGATGAGTACTTTCATCAAGGTGTCTACTTCTAGTTTAGGGCGATTCCAATTTTCAGTTGAAAAGGCATAGAGAGTTAAATTTTCAATACCTATTTCTACACTTGCTTTGATGATTTCTTTTACTGATTTTGTACCACTTTCGTGACCAAAGGCTCTTAGAAAGCCTTGTTTTTTTGCCCAACGTCCGTTGCCGTCCATAATTATTGCAACGTGCTTGGGGAGTCTTTCTTTATTTATTTGTTCTAGTAAGTCCATATTAGTATGCACAATAGCATGGTTTTTCTCCAAAGGTATACGTTAATGTAACCCCAGAAAAAACATACCAGTCGGTGTTGTTAATGTTTCCAAATCGAAATTGTTGCAGATTAGCACTTGATGGATTACTTCCATCAAGGTTATCTGTAAAAGTATAGCGGGCGCCTACTTCTAGCCCAATTACAAAACTTCTTGAAATATTTGATTTTATACCAACGGTCATTGGTATTGCCAATGAGTTGCCATTTTTTTCTTTAAAAGTGTCTCCAGCGTTGTTTATGTATAATTCATCGTGGAAAAAATAATTAATTCCAGAAAACACGTATGGTGTAATTTTAAGTTTTGATTCATGCAAGTTGAAATCAAAAAAGTTAAATTCAAGTCCAGCAGAAAATTCTTTGATATTGTTTCTAAAGCGGAAACCTCTTTGTAATCTACTAGGTTCTTTTGAGTTTATGTCGTTTGCACTTATTAGTGATTGGGTGTATGAAAAACGATAAGCATGACGTGGACTTTTGTTCCATTTATATAAAACTCCAAAGGCAAGTTTATTTGGAGCAATGTAAGTGGTTGGGCCAACATCACCTATAAAGTTACTTCCTCCAGTAAAAACACCTATCTCGTGAATTTGAGAATAAGAAAATCCGCTGGAAAATAGTACTAGAAGTAAATAAAAATATTTATTCATACTTATAAAATTGCGTGCAAATATAACAATATTCAATACTAATCAATGCTCAATACAATAAATGTCTATTTTTTTGAAGAATAAACATTATTTTATTTGCTATCATTCTTGGATAATCAAAACGGCAAATTCTATTGATATCGTATAGAGGTGTTTAAATAAAAAAAATTAGTTTCTCCTATCTTCTCCCCAAAGTAGTTTATTGCGTAATGTCTTTAAAAAAGTTTCATCCTGAATTTCAATCATATTAATTTGGAACGGTGTTTTTTTGATGGTCAAAACGGATTCATTTTGTATGGAAGTAATTCTCGAATCGAGTGAAACCAAATATTGATCCTCTCTACCTGTTACTCGAAGTACAATTTCTGTATCATCTGAGATTACAAGTGGTCTAGCATTAAGATTATGAGGAGCTATTGGGGTTATTACTAAGCTTTTTACATCAGGGGTTAAAATAGGTCCGCCACAGCTTAATGAGTATCCAGTTGTTCCAGTTGGTGTTGCGATAATCAATCCGTCGGCCCAATACGAATTTAAAAACTCCCCGTTCAAATAAGTTTCTATAGTAATCATTGAAGTTGAGTCTTTGCGACTAACTGTAACTTCATTCAATGCAAAGTCTAATTCAAGAATAGACTCGTTTTCTGGCGAACAAGTTAAGCTGAGTAATGTTCTTTTTGATAAAGTGTATTTTTTATCCAAAACTAATTGCATAAACGCAGCAATATTCTCTTTTTGGACATTGGCTAAAAATCCCAATCTTCCAGCATTAATTCCAAGTAAAGGAACACCAGAATTGCGAACCAAGGTTACCGCTCTTAACATAGTACCGTCACCACCTATACTTATGAGCATATCAAAACTACTGTCTAGTTCTGCGTGAGAACTAAAAGTTTTATATTCTTTGCGTACAATTTTCTTTTCGTATAACATTTCTAAGAAAGTAGCTTCAATGGCCATTTCGATGTTGTTTTCATTGAAAAAAACAAAAATATCTTTAATAATGGGCTCTGTACTAACTAAATAATATTGTCCGTATATGGCTACTTTCATAATTGTTTTTGGAGGATTGTCGGTATTTGATTACCTATATATTAAGGTACTTGTCTAAATAATCGGAACGTTCTTTTAGATTATTGATATAATTGTCTTCTTGATGTTCAGAAATGATTTCATAATTATAACGTCTAAATGTTTGTATGATATCATTCATTCCACCTAAACTAATTTTTATTGTAATCTGGACGTTTTCTGTAGTTGCTTCAGAAACAAACAAACCTAAAAGTTTCCCATTATTGCTCTCTACGATTTGAGCCACTTGGCTCATCGAATAATCCAAAACACCTTTTTGGACTATAATGATTCCGCCTTGTTCTTTTAAAAAAGGGGTTTCGTGAAAAAATTTGATGATGTCTTCAATTTCATAATAGCCCTTATAATGGTTGTTTTCATCCAAAACAGGAACTAAATTGGTATGATTTTTTGCAAAAACCTCCAAAACATCCAACCAAATCATCGTTGTTCTTGCATAAAAAGGTTCTAAAGTAAAGCGGTAATCAGCTACTTTTTTGTCTCCATCAAAGGTCTCAAGGTCATCCTTGATAATGCATCCAATATAAACGCCTTCCTCTACGACAGGGAAATGAGAAAAAGAAATTTCATCTAAGCGGTCTTGTGCATCAAAAATAGTTTCTTGGCTGTCAAGGGCTTTGTAGTCGTTGGTTATGTAGTTTAAAATTTCTGTCATCTTTCTATCCGAAATATTTTATGCAAAATAATCAAAAAAAGGCAAAAAGTCCTAGGTTTTACTTTGTATTTTTGTTCTCTCAACAAGATATTTGTATCAATTATTTAATTTAATATGACAAAGTTAAGCGTAAACATCAATAAAATAGCTACGTTGCGTAATGCCAGAGGAGGGAATGTCCCAAATTTACTGCAAGTGGCCACTGATATTCAGAAATTTGGAGCTCAAGGAATTACAATACATCCACGTCCAGATGAACGTCATATTCGCTATCAAGATGCTCGCGATTTAAAATCAATTGTGTATACAGAATACAACATCGAAGGCAATCCACAACACAATTTTATCGATTTGGTGTTAGAATGCAAACCGACTCAAGTGACTTTGGTTCCAGACGCCATTGGAGCCATTACTTCTTCTGCTGGTTGGGATACGATTGCCAATGAATCTTATTTGACAGAGGTGATTCAAGAATTTCAACGCAATGGTATTCGAACTTCAATTTTTGTTGACCCTTTGCTCGATATGATTGAAGGTGCAAAAAAAACAGGAACAGACAGAATTGAATTGTATACAGAAGCTTTTGCTCACGAGTACGGACTTGGAAATGTTAAAGGAATTGATTCTTATGTCCAAGCAGCACAGTTGGCTAACGAGTTGGGACTAGGTATTAATGCTGGACACGATTTGAGTTTGGATAATATTCAGTTTTTCAAACAAAATATTCCTGGTTTGTTAGAGGTTTCTATTGGTCACGCGCTAATTTCTGAGGCTATTTATCTAGGATTGGATAATGTAGTTAATATGTATTTGCAAAAGTTGAAGTAAACAAAGTCTATATGCTATACTCAAAAATAGAAGGTTCGGGTCAGCCTTTAGTTATTATGCACGGCTTTCTTGGAATGTCAGATAATTGGAAAACCCTAGGGGTTCAATTCGCGGCAGAAGGGTTTGAAGTACATCTTTTGGATTTGCGAAATCACGGACGCAGTTTTCACTCGGATGATTTTAGTTATGAGTTGATGGTGCAAGATGTGTACGACTATTGTAAAGCGAATAGTTTAGCAAACATCGATATCATTGGACATTCTATGGGAGGTAAAGTGGCAATGCTTTTGGCTGCGACTTATCCAGAATTGATTTGTAAGCTAGTCGTTGCCGATATTGGTCCTAAGTATTATGCACCGCATCATCAAGATATTCTTAGTGGCTTAAATTCAGTTGATTTTTCAATAAAGCCAAGTCGGAATGAAGTAGATGCTTTACTTTCAGTTGCTATTCCTGACTTTGGAACGCGACAATTTTTATTGAAAAGTTTGTATTGGAAGGAACCTGGACAATTGGCTTTTCGATTCAATTTAAATGTCTTTAATCAAAAAATTGAGCAAATTGGCAGACCACTTCCAGAAGATAGTTATGTTGATTTGCCGACACTTTTTATTCGAGGAGGTAATTCAAAGTATATCGAAGACAATGATATCCCAGAAATAAAACGTCAATTTCCTAATTCAGAGATAAAAACTATTTTAGGTGCTGGACATTGGCTTCATGCAGAGAACCCAGCTTTGTTTTTTGAATTCTGTATGGATTTTTTCAAAAAGTAAGCACACATCATTTCTTTTTAATATTTTTATTCAAAATCAAATAATTATGAAATCGCCATTAAACAGGTTTGTTGCAAACAAACATCGATAAAGAAAAGGCGACCCGAGGGAAGCGAATTGGCGAAGCATACCCTATATAATCACTAACAAATAACTTTTACATATATGAAAATAATACTCCGTCTTGTAATCACTGCTGTATTGGTTTTACTCATCGCCAACTTTATGTCTGGAGTTCATGTGGCTAGTTTTGTCACCTCTCTTATTGTCGCTTTCGTTTTGGGGATAATTAATATTTTTATCAAACCCATAATGATTTTATTCACTTTGCCGTTTACTATTTTTACTTTAGGATTGTTTCTACTCGTAATCAATGCAATCGTAATTATTATGTGTACCAAAATTGTAGGAGGATTTACAGTAGATTCTTTTTGGACAGCTTTAGTTTTTAGTGTTGTACTTTCAATATTACAATCGATATCCTATAAGATTTTTATAAAAGAGTAGGAAGCTTTTTAGGAGCACCACTATTGTTTATATAAGAACGATTTGTCCCGTCATCCGCTATATCTTTGTCTTTTTGAAAAAAAAAGACAAAGGATGCCGCTCCTACCGGGGCTAGTGAATAAAATTCTTCTTTATCAACCCAAAAGAGAATTGTAAAAGGATGATTATTTGTGATTCCGATTACAAATAAAAGATAGAAAAAGGAAAGAGTATAGTTGTTACAATAAGCAGAATTATGTTGCTATTATCAGAAATTTGGATTTATCCAGTGAAATCTCTTGGCGGGATTTCTTTGTCGCAAGCACGGCTAACAGATCGTGGTTTGGAGCACGACAGGCGCTGGTTGTTAGTAGACGAAAACGGAATGTTTTTATCACAGCGAGAGCACGCAGTTTTGGCACTTTTTCAGCCTGAAATGCGTACAAGCGGAATGGTTATAACCTATCGGAAAACGGGTTCTTTTATCGAAGTGCCTCTTTGTTATACCAAAGACCAAGCTTTGTTTACAGTAACAGTTTGGGAGGATGCTATAGAAGCTTTCGAAGTTGATGCAGCAATTTCAGCGTGGTTTTCTGCTATTTTAGGATTCTCTGCTCGTTTGGTTTATATGCCCGATGATAGTCACAGAAAAGTAGATACGGACTATGCAATTTCGTCCTCGGATGTTACTTCTTTTTCCGATGCCTATCCTTTTTTAATAATCGGTCAGTCCTCATTGGACGATTTGAATAATCGATTAAAAAGCCCAATCAATATGAGTCGTTTTCGACCCAATTTCGTGTTTACTGGTGGGGAGCCCTATGAAGAAGACACTTGGAGGGAATTCAATATTGGTACCTTGCTTTTTTATGGAGTAAAACCTTGCGGGCGTTGCGTAATGACTACAATCGATCAAGAAAGAGGCGTTATTGCTGGCAAAGAGCCACTTAAAACTTTGGCTAAATATCGAATGAAAGGGAATAATGTGCTCTTTGGTCAAAACTTGATTGGACCAACTATAGGTCTAGTAGCGGTAGGTGATGTTTTGTCAATTAAAAAACGGGTTTAAAACTGTTGCTGAAATTTTTAACATTCCAAAATCAAAACTGTTTTTTGTTTTCAATTTTAACTTTCGTTCAACTGGCTTAAAGTCAGCTTGGTAGTTGTTTGTTTTTGGCGAATGCTTTATCTTCAATTAGAATAGAAATGAAGAGAGTATAAATACCAAAAACAAAAACAAGATGTTACTAGATAAGACAAACGTGCAGGAGAAGTTACTACAAGACCGTCAAAAAGTAATCGATGTCGACACTTTATTACATCAAGTGGAGCAAATTTTATCTCAGAATACGCAAGAAAGAAATAGGATTGAGTCTACCATTCGGGAGAAAAGTTCAACAAACCAAAATGAATTTATAATCGATTTACTCGAAACGGATAAGATTTTTCATATTGACCAAATCAAAGCAATTTGCATAGCGTATCGTTTACGTTTTTTAGACAGCCATTATTTTAAAGATAATCTTCCTGTTGAAGCTATTTCTGAGATTCGAAGACTCGAAAATTTGCATCAAACCACCTTGCAAGGATTTAAAATAATGGCTACTTCCAAAACCTTTCAGTTGCTTAGCTATGATGATCCGCTTTTGTTTGCTCCATTGGGAAATGGGTATTACTATTTAATTCATAAATGGGGTGAGGATTTGCATCCTGCCCGAAAGTTGTTGGTGACTCCTTTTAAAAACATCCTAAATTTTGTGATTTTCACAGCCTTACTTAGTTTGCTTTTTAGCGCTTTTGTTCCAGAAAGCAATTTGAGTAAAACAGTTGCAATGGCGCCAATCATTATCTATTTATTTATGTTTAAATCCGTTTTTGCGGTTGGTATGTATGCGTTTTTTATGAAAGGGAAAAATTTTAATGAAGTCATTTGGAATCGAGTATACTTCAATAATTAAACTGGCAGAATTTTGGGTATTGATTTGATATTCTTTTTGAAAAGCCAACTTTAGTGGAGGTCAGTTAAGCTTTATAATTGCATCTCAAAATGGGTCAATTATCAATTAAATAATTACTTGTTTTTCAATTCAAAAGGTTGGAAATAAAAAGCTTGTTTGCCAGTTGAAAATTTTATAATTTTGCCACCCAATTTTATAATGTAAATAAAAGAAGAAGATGGATATTAAAAGAGTAGCTATAGATGCTGTGACTGAAACAATTGTGATGAATGTGGTACACATGGATTACAAAGGTCAAGTAGCCAAAAGAATCAATGAAAAAATGCCATTGGCGCAAGTTAAAGGTTTTAGAAAAGGTGCTGTGCCAAAAGATTTGGTTGAAAAACAATACGGAAAAGCAATCAAAATAGAAGAAGTTAAAAAAGTAATTGATTTAGCTTTGGAGCGTTACATTCAGTCTGAAAGATTGAATCTTTTAGGTACTCCTCTTGCAAAAGAAGATGAAAATAGAGATTGGTCAGCAGAAGAATTGACTTTTGAGTTCGAAATTGGTTTAGTGCCTAACTTTGAATTGGATTTAGAAGCTAAAAACGACATCGTAAAATACATCGTTACTGCTGATGATAAATTAATTGACGGGCAAGTAGCGCGTATTCAAAAACAATTTGGAAAAGCAATTCCTCAAGAAGTGGTTGCTGAAGGATGTGATTTAACTGGAATTTTCTCTAGCGAAGCAAATGGAATCAACAATCCAACAACAATTGCATTAGATACTTTCAAAGACAAAGCGACTCAAGATTTATTTATTGGTAAAAAAGTAGGTGATGTTGTAACGGTAAACACTAAAGGTTTATTTGAAGACGATCACCAATTGATGGACTACCTAAAAGTAGGACACGATAATGTACACGACTTAGCAGTTGATGTTGATTTTACTATCGAAGCAATCAATGCTTCTGAGCCAGCAGAATTGAACCAAGAATTGTTTGATAAATTATTTGGTGAAGGAAATGTAGCTACATTAGAAGAATTGAAAGCAAAAATCAAAGAAGATGCTGAGGCGCAATTCGCTCAACAAGCAGATCAAAAATTATTGGCTGATGTTCAAAACTTTTTGATTGACAACACTAAATTTGATTTGCCAGCTGAATTCTTGAAAAAATGGTTGCAAACTGTTGGTGAGAAAAAATTATCTCCTGCTGAAGCTGAAGTTGAATATGCACGTTCAGAAAAAGGATTGCGTTTTCAATTAATCGAAGGAAGAGCAATGGCACAAAGTAACATTCAAATCACTTTTGAGGATTTGAAAACCTTTACTACCAATGCCATCAAACAACAAATGGCACAATTCGGACAAACAAATCCATCGGATGAGGAAGTACAAGGAATTGTTGCTAGAGTATTGTCTAATCAAGAAGAAGTAAGAAGACTTTCTGACCAAGTAGTTGCTGCTAAATTATTGGAATTGTTTAAAGAAAAAGCGAATCCAACGACTAAAGAAGTTACTTACGAAGAATTTATTGCCGCTTCTTACGGAGAATAAATTATAGTAGAGGTAGAGGATTGAAGTTGAAAGTTTGATTTCAGAAAATGAGAGCTAAACTTTATGATTTCATTAGAAAACTGAAACCGTAAAAAATAGTTATATTTGAGCGTCAAAAGATTTTTTTTGACGCTCTTTTGTTTAAATAGTAAGGATTTATAGATTACACCTTAAACTTTTAAACTTTAAACTTTTAAACTTTAAAAAAAATGAACTACGGTAAAGAATTTAAAAAATTTGCTACAAAGCACCAAGGAGTAAATGCTATGTATTACGATAAAATCGTTGCAGCAATGAATCCAACGAATATGACTCCATACATTATTGAAGAACGTCAATTGAACGTATCTCAATTGGATGTTTTTTCAAGATTAATGATGGATAGAATCATTTTCTTAGGAACAGGAATCGATGACCAAATTGCCAATATTGTTCAAGCACAGTTGTTATTCTTAGAAAGTGCCGATGCATCCAAAGATATCCAGATTTACTTGAATTCACCAGGCGGAAGCGTATATGCAGGTTTAGGAATTTATGATACGATGCAATACATCAAACCTGATGTAGCGACTATTTGTACTGGTATGGCCGCTTCTATGGGAGCTGTTTTATTATGTGCTGGTGCAGCAGGAAAACGCTCGGCTTTGCCTCATTCACGTGTAATGATTCACCAGCCATCAGGAGGAGCACAAGGTGTAGCTTCGGATATGGAAATCAACTTACGCGAGATGTTGAAATTGAAAGACGAATTGTATAGAATCATTTCTCATCATTCAGGTCAATCTTTTGATAAAGTATATGCGGATAGCGAGCGCGATTATTGGATGATTTCTGATGAAGCAAAGGAATACGGAATGATAGATGAAGTTTTAAGAAGATAAAATAAAGTTAGAAATTAGAAATTAGAAGTTAGAGGTGGAATACCCAACAACTTCTAACTTCTAACCTCTGACTTCTAACCTCAAAAGATGGCAAAACAACAGTTACAATGTTCTTTCTGTGGAAGGAAAAAATCAGAGACCAATTTATTGATTGCGGGTATAGATGCACATATTTGTGACAAATGTATCGAGCAAGCACACGGAATTGTTCTCGAAGAATTAAAATCAAACGGTAACTCTAAGTTAGTGGGTGATTTGATTTTGAAAAAACCAAAAGAAATTAGAGCATTTTTGGACCAATACGTTATTGGTCAAGAGCAAACCAAAAAAGTGATGTCTGTAGCGGTGTACAACCACTACAAGCGTTTGATGCAACAACAATTAGATGACGATGTAGAAATCGAGAAAAGCAACATCATTATGGTGGGGCAAACAGGTACTGGGAAAACATTGGTAGCCAAAAGTATTGCTAAAATGCTGGATGTTCCTTTAGCGATTGTTGATGCTACGGTTTTGACAGAAGCTGGTTATGTTGGAGAAGATGTGGAGAGTATCTTGACTCGTTTGTTGCAAGCGGCAGATTATGATGTAGCCAAAGCAGAGCGAGGAATTGTATTTATAGATGAGATTGATAAAATTGCTCGTAAAAGCGATAATCCTTCTATTACTCGTGACGTTTCTGGAGAAGGAGTGCAACAAGCGTTATTGAAATTGTTAGAAGGAACCGTGGTAAATGTTCCGCCAAAAGGTGGACGTAAACACCCGGACCAAAAGTTTGTTGAAGTGAATACTCAAAATATTTTGTTTATTGCTGGTGGTGCCTTTGACGGTGTTGAACGTATTATTTCTAAACGTTTGAATCGCCAAGCGGTTGGTTATTCAACTTCTAAAAATGAGGATAATATCGACAAAGACAATTTATTGCAGTACATTATTCCAAAAGACATTAAGGATTTTGGTCTGATTCCTGAAATCATTGGTCGTTTGCCTGTTTTAACGCATATGGACCCTCTAGATAGAGCTACTTTGAGAGCAATTTTGACGCAGCCTAAGAATGCTTTAATCAAACAATATGAAAAGTTATTCTTGATGGATGACGTTGTGTTTAGTATTACGGATGAAGCATTAGATTTTATTGTAGATAAAGCTTTAGAATACAAATTAGGAGCCCGTGGTTTACGTTCTTTATGCGAAGCCGTCTTAACCGATGCTATGTATGAATTACCAAGTTCAGACGATAAAGTATTAGCAATCGATAAAGATTACGCTCAAGAAACCTTAAATAAAAACTTATTGAAACGTTTGGAGATTGCTTCTTAAGTAATTTCTAGTACAATAAAAGCAAAAGAAAGCTCAAAAACGAATGTTTTTGAGCTTTCTTCGTTAATGATTTGACCTTAAATAAGGTCATTTGTTTCGAATTTACTCATAAAATGAGATGGTTTAAAACATTATTTTCACTTTCGATAAAAACATCAAAGTCCTTTTTTTTAATCAATAGAATCCCGATTTTTGGCACTCATTAAATCGTTCGCAAAATGGCAATAGAAGATAAAGAAATAATTTTGTTAAAAGTTTCTGGGCAGGATAAATTAGGAGTAACCGCTGGTTTAACTTCTATTTTGGCGACTTATGGTGCCACTATTTTGGATATAGGCCAAGCCGATATACACGATACTTTATCTTTAGGTATTTTATTCGAAATTGAAAAAGGCTCAAATTCTGGTCCTGTTTTAAAAGATTTATTGTTTAAAGCCTATGAATTGGGGATTAAAGTAAAGTTTACTCCAGTAACAATCGAAGACTATGAAAATTGGGTGAAAGCCCAACGCAAACAGCGCTATATCATCAATGTATTGGGTGAAGAATTAACTGCGGTTCAGTTATCCGCAGTGACTCAAATTTTATCGAATAATAAATTAAATATCGATTCAATTATACGATTGACAGGAAGAGCTTCTGTAGTCGAAAAAGAAGAATATCCTCGTTCTTGTATTCAATTATCCGTAACAGGAAGTTTATTGGACAAAATCGCAATGACCTCAAGTTTTATGGATGTATCTCGTGATTTGAATGTAGATATTTCTTTTCAAGAAGATAATATGTACCGTCGTAATCGTCGTTTGGTTTGTTTTGATATGGACTCGACATTAATCCAAACCGAAGTAATTGATGAATTGGCTGAGTTGGCCGGAGTAGGAGATGAAGTAAGAGCGATTACTGAGTCGGCTATGAATGGAGAAATTGATTTTAGTGAAAGTTTCAAAAAACGTATGGCGCTTCTAGAAGGCTTGAGCGAAGAAGTATTGCAAAATGTAGCCATCAATCTTCCAATAACCAAAGGGGCTCATCGCTTGATGAAGGCCTTGAAGTATTATGGCTATAAAACAGCTATTCTTTCTGGAGGCTTTACTTATTTTGGAGAATATTTGCAAAAAGAATTGGGTATCGATTATGTGTATGCCAATCAGTTAGAAATTAAAGATGGTAAGTTAACGGGTAATTATTTAGGAGAAATCGTAGACGGTCAAAAGAAAGCCGAATACTTAAAGGCTATTGCTGAAAAAGAAGGCATTCATATTAACCAAACCATAGCTGTAGGAGATGGTGCCAATGATTTGCCTATGTTGAATTTAGCCGGACTAGGAATAGCTTTTCACGCTAAACCAAAAGTAAAAGAAAGTGCTTCGACTTCCATTTCGAGTTTAGGATTAGATGGAGTATTATATTTATTAGGTTATCATGACCGACACATCGATATGATGCAAGAGTAGTGTTTGCAAAACAATCTTATTTTTGTCAGTTCGAGCGCAGTCGAGGACAATCAATCTCAACTACGCTCGATTTGACAAAAATGATAAAACTAGGTTACAGTAAGTTTTAAGTTATTTGTAGAAAAACAAAATCCCATTTACACTTGGTAAGTGGGATTTTTGATTTAAAGAAGTCGGGATGACTGTCCTCTATCATAATTTTCTCTAAAATTTAGTTTTGTTTAAAAAGTATTGATTTTAAAGGGATTTTGATAAAAATATCAATTAAATTTTCTCTATTGATTTTCTGTATTTTCACTATTTTCATATATTTGTGTTCCTAATGTGTTCCTGATAAAAATATGGCATTTTCAAATGTGACCTTGTATAGACAAAATTCTGAAAAAGAAAAATTTATTGTAATTTACTATAGACATAATGGAAATCCTGTTAGGTATCGGACTGGTGTTGTGGTTAAGCCAAAAGATTTTGACAAAAAATCTTCAACTGTAAAATCATCAGATTGTGAGTCTTCAAGCAAGAACGAAATTGTTAAAAAAGCACATAAGCTCGTAGAACAAATTATTGAAGATTTTATCAATGTAAATGGTATAAAACCAAATAGTTCAATAGTGAGTCAACAACTTGATTCAGGTATTCAACTCAAAAGGTCAAAAGTTGAAGCTAATCTATTAGAATGTTTTTCTGATTTTTTACTTTACAAGAGCATTGAATTTAATTCTCCTGAAAAAAGTATTCAATCTCTAAAGGATTATAAATCCACGTATAATGCACTGAAAGATTATAGTAAAGTTTTAAATAACACCATTTATCCAACTGACTTGACTACTAAAATTTGGTTAGATAAATTTAATACGTTTCTGGCTTCTCCAAGACCTCAAGTTAAAGGTTATGAATTTCTAACGAAAAAGCAAAATGACAAAACCAGAAATAAACGATTTGGTGTACTGAAAAATTTTTGTACTTGGCTCAAAGAGAATGCTTTTCTTCATGATATCGAAGCAATACTAAAATACAAAGTTACAATTGAAGAAAAGGATTATTATACACCACTACTTAGTGAAATTAAGTTAATACAGGAAAATGATTTTAAAATTGTGCCTCAGCAAAAAGCGATTGATATGTGGATTTTTGCTTGTCATACAGGTTTGCGTTATGGTGATATTGGATTTGTAAAAAAATCAAAGATTAAAGATAAAAACGGTGTGCAAATCCTAAAACTTAATAATCAAAAAACAAAAGTTAATATTGAAGTACCCTTAACAAAAAAATGCATTGAAATACTTGAGAAGTATGATTTTAATATAGGTTTAATGACTGACCAAAATGCAAATAAATATTTGCATGAAGCTTTAGCAACTATTGATGTTTTTAAAGAAGAATATGAATATGGAGTAGATGGTGATACTAAACCTAAATTTGATTTAATTACTTTTCATACAGCAAGGAGGGTGTTTATCACCCATTTAATAAATAACAATGTGAGTGTAAATGCTATAATGAAAATGACTGGGCACAGAAAAATATCTACTTTACAAAAGTATATTAATCCTGATTATGAATTAATCTCAGAAAACGTAAAAATATTTAACGAATTGTAATATGACTAAACAAGAAGCAAATCAAATAGTTAATGAAATTAATAAATTAGAATTGACAGGAGTTGTAGGGTGTAATAGTGTTATTCAGTCCGCAGTGAATACATTTGTTGCAGATTATATAATGCATAATCCAAATAAAAGTTTAAGGGATATTGAGTGGGAATTTGAAAGAAAATCATCTAATTTTATAAGGGCTTTTCAATTTGCTATGAAATCTAAATTAAGGGAGTTAAGAAATAATAGTTTGAAAGAGCAAAAAAATAAACCAATAGTGGCTAGTAATGAGAGAGAGTATTTAATAAAAGAAGTTTGTGAAAAATTAGGTCTTACGTCACAAAATATAAACCATCTTGTCAGAATACATAATTTGCCAGTGAGAGAAGAATCTGCAAGGAAAAGATATTTATCTGAATCAACAGTAGAACTTTTGAGAACAGGTAAGTACAAATAATAATGACCGTCAATTCAATTTTTTGAGGTAGTTTCTCACTAACTGCTTAAGCTGAAAGGTTATTCTGAAAATTTAGATTACTAAAACCAATTCAAGATTAATCCCCCTTCATAAGTAGATATAATTCTATGCGATTATTTTTTTGACGTATCCTTGTCTATTCAACTTTACCTTATTTAAGATTAGGGATTTTTGAAGGATTCTAACTTTACACCTTTGCGATAACCTCAATTAAACCTACGTTTACTAATTCAATCTTAGGAATTAACTTAAATATTTTTACATTTATAAAATGATTAAGACCATTATAATAGATGACGAATACAACGCTAGGGAGTTTTTAGAAAAACTTTTGACACGCTATTTTCCTGATAAATTTTTAATTCTTGACAAATGTGAAAGTGTCGACCAAGCAATTTTATCAATAGAAAAATATAATCCAGAATTAGTTTTTCTGGATATACAAATGCCTAATAAAAATGGTTTTCAGCTTTTTAAAGAGTTGGACAAAGTGAAATTTGAAGTTATTTTCACAACGGCACATTCAGAATTTGCTATTGATGCCATAAAGTGTAGTGCTTTGGATTATTTGCTAAAACCGATAAATTATATCGATTTGTTGGAAACCATCAAGAAATATGATAGTAAGCAAAATAAAGCATCACAAGAAGAAAAATTAAGATTACTACTAGAGAATGTTGATACTGGTGGCTCAGAGTTTAACAGAATTGCACTACCAACTGAAAATGGATTTGAATTGCTTAAAACGAATGCAATCTTGTATTGTGAAGCTGATAGTAATTACTGTAAAATTGTTTGCTTAGATGGCAAAAATATTATCTTATCCAAGACTTTAAAATATATTGAAGAACTACTTCCAAGTTCCATTTTTCAAAGAATTCATAAATCCTATTTAGTAAATCTAAACTATGTTAACCGTTTCAGTAAGGCTAACGAATTAGTGGTAGAATTAGCAAATGGAGAAACACTTCCCGTTTCTGTTAGACAAAAAGAAAATTTCATCAATGCTATCATCCAAAAAAAATAAACTCATATTTATACTATTTTTTTTTATTGAAATAGTTGTTGCTCAAATTAGTCCCAGTGTAAATATCACAATCAATGATGGTTTACCTAGTAATGATATCAAATGTTTTTATAAAGACAGTAGAGGGTTACTTTGGATTGGCACTGAAGCTGGATTATGTTGTTATGACGGTTCAGTTTTAAAAATATTTAACGAAACAAGTGGATTGAAATACGACAGTGTTTGGTCTATTGTAGAAGATGAAAAGAAAAATCTGTGGTTGTCATTATATGGACATGGATTGGCAAAATACGATGGTAAAAAGTTTGTATATTATAACGAAAAAGACGGATTGGTAAATAATGCTATTCGCAAAATTCATTATTCAAAAAAATATAGATGTTTGATTCTTGCTACTGAAAAAGGACTTGGATTATTTGATGGTAAGCATTTTAAATCACTCTTTCAAAATACCTCTTGGGGAAGTTTTCAAGTTGTAGGAATAGAAGAAACTAGTGAGAAAATTTATATTACGGCTTCTTATAGTAACGTATTTAATCTAATCATTGATAAAGATATTCATAATTCTAGGCTAGAAAAAGTATTTACACCAATAATATCTTATTCTTCTTTTGTTAGCGACAATACCTACTTAAGCGGTGGAGCCAACAGATTTTTGTTTGTGAGAAATCTAAAAACCAATAAAGAAAATACAATTCCAACTCCAATTATTTGGGATTTTGCAAAAGATGATGATAACAATATTTATTGTGCGTCATGGAATGTGACTGACCCAAAAGGAGGATTATTCAAATACCATAACGGTAAGTTAACAGATATTACAAAACAAGCAAATATTACATCCACTATGCTATGGTGCTTGCTTTATGACAAAGAAACCAAACAACTTTGGGTCGGTTCTGGTGATAAAGGAATTTATCGAGTTGATTTAAGTAAGCAGATTAATTTTCTGAAACCTTCTTTTTTTGGATTAAAAGAACTGGAAATTCAAGAATTGTATAATGATGCCAACAATACTACTTGGATTGGAGCAAAAGACAATATTTTACTTCTTCACAAAGATTTAAAATATACTCTATTCGACAAAGCATCTATTTGGAAAAAGATTTTAAATTATCTCCAACAAAAAGGTGTAAATACTAAAACTGATAAGGATTATAAAAAGTTCTACACAAGAAATAATTTTACTTCTTTCAATATTATGCCAGATAACGAAGGTAACATTTGGGTAAATACAACTATAGGAACATTTTGTTTTGATAAAAATTATAAAATCCTATTTCATAAATTTCTTGATGGTGGTCATTTAGTTTTTGATGAAAAAGACCATGCCTATTATGGACTTATGTATTTTAATATTTATTTTATGTCTAATAAATATGATTGGAATTATTTTAGAGAATTTTCAGTTAAAGACTCATCCGTTCCAAAAGATATAACAAAAATAGTAAAAGAAGGGAATAGGATTTGGATTGCATCTCATCAAAAAGGAATGTATTTACTTCAAAATAATAAATTTCATTCTTTAAAATTCAAAGAAAATTTCATCAAAGATTTAATAATTAACGAATATGGTCAATTAGTAATTGGAACAAACAGCGGAAAGGTTTACATCGCAAGATGGAACGGAACTGCACTCGATATTTTACACATTTACAAACCTTATAGAGAGCTTTATGGAACTTCTATTTCGTTTGTAGAGCATTCAAAAAACACTTATTTTATTGGAACAAATAAAGGAATCAATATTGTCCAAAACAATAAATTTATCAAGCTCATTAATAAATCTGAAGGTTTAACAGATATTCAATTTAACGATTGTATAAAAGACAAAAAAGGTAATTTACTAATTGCAACTAATGATGGATTAATTCAACTGAATGTTACAGAAGTTCTAAAAAGCAACGAAAGCAACAAAAAACCAATCAATATTTCCACAATCAAAGTAAATGGAAAATTATTTACAAATAGCAATATTACTTGGAATACTTATAATCATAATGAATTAAAACTCGATTACAATCACAATGATGTAGAGATTGTCTTTTCCGCAAATACTATTTTCAATGCTGATAAAAATGTTTACCGTTATAAAGTTATTGGCTTATCAAATAATTGGAACAATTTTGAATCGAATAATAAAATTCAATTGCTTGGAATCCCGAATGGAAAATATAAATTAGTTATAGAAGGTAAAAATACAGGAACAGGTGATTTCTTTCAAACGAAGATACTCCATATAACTGTAACTCCCCCATTCTGGAAAACATGGTGGTTTTTATTAAGTTGTTTTATCCTTCTCTTAATTTTTGCTTATCTAATTTATTTAAATAGAGTTCGATTAATCAAAAAAGAAGAAAAAGCGAAATATGAAATTCAAAAGCGTTTAGCGGAAACCAAAATGGAAGCCCTACAAAGCCAAATGAACCCTCACTTTATTTTCAACGCTATGAATTCTATACAGAATTATATCATCGATAACAACACAGATGATGCTCTAATGTATATGGGGGAATTTTCAAAAATAATTCGTCAAACACTTAATAATTCATCAGTGCAACGAATTGCATTAGCAGACGAAATTGAATATTTAAAATCCTACATAACGCTAGAGAATATGCGTTTTAAAAATCAAGTTGTTTTTGAACTTTTAGTTGACGAAGAACTGGATTTGTTTGAGATTGAAATCCCTCCAATGTTACTTCAACCTTTCATAGAAAATGTATTTGTCCATGCTTTTGATAATAAATCCGTACACCCAAAATTAACATTATCATTTAAGCAAAAGGATAATTATCTATTATGTAAGATAATCGATAATGGAAAAGGAATGCTATCGGGAAATCTAAGTAAACTTCACACCTCAAAAGGGATAACTTTGGTAAAAGAACGTATAGCGTTATTTCAAGAAAATAATGAACATTCAATTGACATTTCCTCAAAACCTAATGAAGGGACTACAGTAGTTTTGAAACTACAAATTGAGTAATCTTCAACGTTTAATTACTAAACCATAACGGAAACTAATTCCAATCCTTTTCTAATTTCCCTTATTATAATTTTGATTGTATTAATCAAATAACAATAATAAAATGGATAGATTTAAATTTTTAAAAAGTGTTTGTCTCGTAATTATAACAGTGTCATCTTTTACCAGTTGTAGTAAAGAGATTGAGGAATGGAACGACACTATTAATGCTGATGGCATTGATAAAGACTCAAGGGTTTCTTTAAAAATAAATGATTCTAATTATCAAGAACATTTTGAATATACTAATAATAAAAAAATTAATACATTTACTTGGATGAGGTTGAAAAATAGTGATGGCACAAATCGTTTTTCAATTAGTGGTGATATAGAATATATCCCATCTTCACCTACAGAAATTTCTTTGCAAGGAATAGGAAGAGTTGATTTTGATATAAATGGTAGTATAAAACAAGGACAGATTTATGATGTAAAAACTTCTTTTTTTCAATTTGACATTATTTTTGGTGGGCTTTCAAGTGTTGAATATCGTCTACAAGAATCTACTGTCGGACAATTAAAAATAACGTTTTTTGATGGAGTAACTATGAGTGGTGAGTTTAGCTTTGATAAAATACAATATTACCGTGGTGATTCTAAAATAACGGGGACTTTTTCAAAAATAGAAGAATATAAACTTTGAGAGGATGCAAAAACTATTCAAAATGAATAGTTTTTTGCTATGAACTTAATCAACAACTAAAGTCCAGGTGTTATTAAATACCTTGTAATTTACTTACAGTTACTTCAGTGCTTTAGATATTGCAAGAAGATAAAGATAGGCAGGGTTTAATTTCCCTGCTTCAACTTTATATATAGATTGTTAGTCTTTTAAAATACTCAAACCTAGTTTTGCTTGCAACAATCCACGAGTTGTCCTCAATTGCTTAATAAGCAATCCCAAACGCTTCAATTCACTAGTATTATCCATAACTTCTATTTCACGCCAATTTGGGTATAATGCTTAATTTTCTTTACATTTTATACTATCATATACTCGTTGGGTGAAATTTTTTACCACAAGTCTATACCTCAGTGCATGCTAGAATCATAGAATTTGTAGTTTTTTTATAGAAATAAATTGACGTTCTACTATTCACATAGCTCATCTATACTAGAAATAGTTCTATTTCTGTTTTTCTATGTTGATTTGCTATTAATCTATGATTCTATGTGGTTTAGTTTTTATTTTATTTAAATATCACTCAACAGGTTATAATATGTTAATTGAAATTTTAAAATATGCTCGTGAAACTTAAAAAGTAAACGTTAAATCACAGAATTTGTACGGTAACTAACTGTAAATTCTTGAGTAGTTTTTTTAATGTAGGTTTGATTTGAAATTTTTGAATATGGCAATAATAGATGTAGTAAATTATCAAGCAGAAGATAATCAATTTATATGGAAATTCCCTTCTGATGATTTACGAATAGGTACACAAATAGTTGTTAACCCAGCACAATATGCTTTTTTCATTAAAGGAGGGGTAATATTTGATGAATTTACAAATGGTACACACACCATTAAAACAGAGAATATACCTCTACTCAATAAAATAATTAATCTCCCATTTGGCGAAAAATCTCCTTTTCAAGCAGAAGTTTGGTTTGTTAATTTACTAACAAAATTGGATAATAAATGGGGAACAACATCACCTATATTATTGGAAGACCCTAAATATGCAATCATTATTCCTGTACGGGCTTTTGGACAATATGGCTTTAAAATTGGTAATCCAAGGATGTTTTTAGAAAATTTAGCAGGAAATTTAACTTCATATTCAGCAGATAAAATTCAAGAGTATTTTAAAGGTAAAATCATTTCATCTCTCACTAGTTTAATTTCAAAAAAATTAGTTCTGGACAGTATCTCGATTTTAGAAATTAATGTTTACTTGGAAGAGTTGTCATTATACTGCCAAGACAAAATTTCAGAAGAATTTAAGCGATTTGGGTTAGAATTAGTAAATTTTTATTTTCTATCTATCAATGTCCCCGAAAATGACAAGAGCATTGAAAAACTAAAAGAAGCTAAAGACCTTGTTGCAAAGATTAAAATTGCAGGAAAAGACCTTTATCAAATGGATAGAAGTTTTGATGTTTTAGATAAAGTAGCTCAAAATGAAGGTGGAGTTGCTGGAAATTTAATCGGTGCTGGATTAGGACTAGGGCTTGGTTCAGGACTAGGAAGCCAGATGAACTCCATATCTAGTAACTTAAATACTAATTCCTCTCCACCTCCACCTCCAATTCAATTTCATTTTTTAATTGATAATCAGTCAACTCCAATAAATGATATTAATCTAATAAAAACTATGATTAGTCATGGTGAAATCACTAGACAAACTATGGTTTGGAGGCAAGGTATCGACAATTGGAAATTAATAACTGATTTTGATGAATTAAAAATTCTTTTTAGTCAAACACCTCCACCCATCTTATAAATTATGAATAAACTAATACTCTATTTCGGATTTCTTCTAATTGTCGTTAACTCATTGGTTGGTTTTGTTTTATCATATTATCCTCTTTTAAATTGTATGTCTTCTGATGTTGTAATACTGATTAATACATTGCTGATTTACAATCTAGCAAATAGTCAACTAAGTAGTGGATTCAAGGTAAGCTTATCTATTATTTTTCCCGTTTTAGGTTTTGCATCTTATGTTTTAGCCGTTTTAAGTCCACTTGAAATAGAAGATAACCTATATTTTATCGGTTTTATTTTAATCCTTTTTATTGAAATAGCATTTTTAATGATATCGAAAAATACATCCACAATTAATCAAAAAAAATCATGAAAGCAGTATTAGAAAGAATTCAAGAAAGTTTATTAAACTAAATAAAAATCAATGAATTAATATAATTCAAGAATGTGACTCTAAAATTATAACGGCAAAATGGAATGAAGAACATAAAGAGTTAATAAGAAGAATGAAAGAGTTTAATCGTTAAATACATATTTCTAAAATTATGAGTGAAATAATTAACTGCCCTTCCTGTGGGGCTTCAAATCAATTGCCTGAGGGAAAAAACACTATGTTTTGTGCTTTTTGTGGGAACTTAATACAAAAAATGACAAAAGCTGACACTAGAATTAAGGAAAGTAGTATTAAAACAAAACCTCAAATATCAACACAAAAAACAGAAAAGAAAGATGTACTTCATCTTACGAAGTCAGGTAAGTTTAAATATAAAAAAGAAGAAAATATAATTGATTATGGAGGAGAACTTTCTTTGGTAAATAGAGGGATAGAATCTTTGGAAGAAATTACTTCTTGGTTCTCAGATAATGAATTAGTAGAAATAGTATCACTTTGCTTAAATGATAATAATATTAATTCCCTTAGTGGAATTGAAAGGTATACGAAATTGGAAAATTTGTATATATCTAACAATAAATTAACAAATTTAGAAGATTTTGCTAAAATCAATAACGGGCATCTATTAGGAAGTCTCGACTTAAAGAATAACAAATTATGTAGCACTAAGTATTTATCAAAATTTAGTACAATAGAATTAGATATATCAGAAAATGAAATAGTTGTTTTAGATGATATTCCTCAATTTAGACCAAACTTTTTTTTTAAAAAAATCAATTCAATTTCTCTTTCAAACAATACAAAACTAAAGAAATTTAGTCAAGATGTAGTTACAAGTTTAAGTGCAAATGTTAACAGAATAGATTCATTAACCATTAACTTAATCGGTTGTTTAGAATTTGACCAAAATTGTTTAAATTCATTGAAAGTAAACGAATATATTAGATTTTTTTTAATATTAGATAAAAAAACACAACTAAGTGGTGAATTAATGGCTAAAGGTTTTGAACTTTTGGAGGATGAAAATACCAATAAAGAAGGTATGACTTATTGCTTTACCAACAAAAGTAGATTAAAAACAAACACAGAAAAAAAAGATAATATAGGGGGGTTCATTGCAAATGCCACAATGAAACTTAGTTTTTGGAATTGGGTTCATTTAACGGCGCCTTATCTTTTTGCAATAATATATTGCAATTATACTGGTGAGACTTTTTTGAAAGGATTAGGAGTCTGCCTCTTTTTTGTTTTTATAATTTGTGCAATTCCTCATTCGGAACGTGATGTTAAAACAGGAAAATCTTTTATATCTAAATACGGTAAGTTCGATGAGTATAAAACTCTGCGTGGGGAACGGATGGGTGATGCTAAAGCGAATATTTCGATACTGCATTTAGTAACGCTTATAGTGTTGATTATTTACGGATTTTCAATAAGTAAGAATTCAGATTACAGTAATAATAAAGAAGATGATGTTATAACAACAGTTGCGCCAAAATACAGTAAAGAAAATAACTCAAATATAAATACTTATCAAACAGCATCAGAAAGTAACGATTCAACATATAATAACTATGATACCGTTTCTGAAGAAAACATTGAATCGAATACAAATCCTAATTTTGTATTGGGAAAAAATTATGATGGTGGGACAATTATCTATCTAGATGATACGAATGAACATGGAATAATATGTTCCGAAGTTATTATTACTGATAGAGTTAATACACTTGAAATATCGAAACAAAAAAGTATGGAATACTCAAATGAAAATAATGGAAATTGGAGGTTACCTTCAGAATCTGATTTTAAATTAATTGCAAAACAAAAAAACATTATCGATTTAAAAGGCGAAACATTTTGGACTAGTAATGAGAATTCTGACCTTGGATTGGTATATGAATCTTTTAACAATTCATTTGGCTTTTCAAGAAAGAACTGGGAGTCATCTGCTTTGGTCTTTGTAAAAGATTTTTAATATTTGTAACTATTCTAGATTAACCTAAATAGTTCAGGACATAATTTATCTTTTTCATTATCTCTGTAATTAGGTAACATTCATTCATTTAAGCTGAATCTTTTGATTGTGATATTGAATATGGCTTTGTTCAAGATAGACTAGATTGAAGGCCGTTAGAGCTTCTCTTCCAAATTGTTTTTTTTAGTAAAGACACCAATTGTATGACCTGTATCTCCTTCTCTGTTATTAGTAAACTCTTTTTGCTTTTTTTTGTTTAAAAAAAATCTGGAAAAAATTTTGCGAACGCAATCGAGCACCAATCTATCCAAGATACGCTCCCCTGTAGGGAGGGGAGGTAACGAGAGGGAGGGGGTACTCAAATGATTGAAAGTTTCAACATCAAATCTTTTACCTTTTTTACAGTATTTGGCGAGATGTCGTAACCTTTGCTTTTATCGCTTGCCAGTTTTGCCAAATCCCTAAGCGACATAGTAGGATTTGATTTTATTACCTTAACCGCTCTATTGTGTTTTGCCAGAATTTCTTCTGGAGAGTCTTTTGTTGCTTTCATTCGCCCTTTATAGGCTCCACGTAAGCGTGCTTGAATTATTCCTTCAGCTTGTCTTTCAAGAAGGGAGGCTTTTTCGAGCGAACTCAGTTCACTTAGAATGGTAGTTATAAGATTAAATACTGGATTGGCTTTTCCATTTATCATCGATTCAAGACCCAAATTATCTATCTTAACAATCACTCCTTTATCGAAAAAATATTTTAGTGACTGTAATACGTTTATGGTAGACCTTCCAGCTCTATCTATGGCATGGAATGAAACATAATTCACTTCTCCAGCTTCAACGGCTTCAGTTAGTTTTTTTCCAGCAGGTCTTTCGGCAAAAGGAATTGAACCGCTGATTGTATCAATAAATAATATTTCATCTGGATGGGATTTTGCCAGTTGGCGCAGGTTAGATTGTTGAGCCGTACTTTGGCGAATGTATCTCGCTTTTTTCATAACTAGATTATTTAGGTGAAACTTGGAAAAAGTGTGCATTTTTAGGATGGTGTATTTTGCACACTTTTAATTGGTTGATATTGTTGAGTAATGATTTTTTATAATGTGAACTGTATGGCTATAACCTAATTTTGCACAGGACTGAAGGTTACTTACCTTCAATCCAGTCCAGAATATCTACAAGCATATCGCAATACACATCATTTACTTCTTTTATCGTTTCTCCTTTTTTACTGATGAATGATATTGTGTAAGTGTCAATCCATTTTAATTGGATTCTAACAGTTCCTTTGTGTCTGAAACCTGAACATTGGAATTGTAGCCCTCCTTGGTATTCTTTTGATTCTGGTAATGCCATAAAGTTTTTAGAACCATAAGCCATTAAAGCCCACTTGTCAGTATATATAATTTGTTCAATGATTGTTTTAGCGATTTCCATAATATTGCAGTTGTAAAGTGATACTTGATTAATATGCCACAAAGTTAAGTTATATTTGATTATAAAGCAAATGATGTTTAATTTTTAATCAGATAAATTAAGCCTTACTTGATTTATTTCTTATATTTGTAAAAAATATTAGAATGGCTATATTAAGACTAAAGGAAATAATGACATTAAAGGGGATATCAAGGGATGAACTATCTTTAAGAGTTGAAGTGTCACCAACCACAATATCAAATATCTCAAGTGAAAATAATTTACCAACGATTAAACTTTTGTTGAAGATTGCTGAAGCTCTTGATGTGGATGTGAGAGAATTATTTGTTTCAACTAAAGGGACTTCTGTAACTCAATTGGAAGTAGATGAAGCTAAGGAATTAATTGCCAAAGGACTTGGTATTTTAAGTGGAAATATTTAATTATTGAAAATTATCAGATATTTATAATTAAAGCACTTTATGAAAAATATTAAAATTGCTAAAAGAGAAATAACAATTGAAAAATTTCAATTTGAATACACCTATAGAGGCCTAATAATTGGGTCACCAAACCAAGTCATTAATGATAAAATCATATCTGATTACCAAAATTCATTAAAAAAGGGAAATCGTAAATCCATTTTTCATTTCACTAATAATGACTATGTTTCAAAAGACACATTAAAACCAGTCATTTATTCTGCTTTTTTGGAATCGGAACCAATTAATGACATCGAAAATCAATATGATGGTAGCTGGCTAGTTGTAAGTTGGTTTGGAGATGAACAAATTGAGAAGTCAATTTCAGAAATTATCACTAAAGGGTTAGCAGGTTTAAAATATGACAAACTCGCTGAAAATTTCACCTTTTAAAGAAATAAATGTACACAGTTGTGTCCGTGATAACAACGTTTTCTATTCAAAAATTTTACCACTGGTTAATACTGAAAGTTTATTAAGGAATGATTTGAAATTAGGTGGATATTCTTCTAGTCCATTTGATTTTAATCGAAAATCATCTATCCAAATATCGCATTCCCAAGAAGTGCCATCACAAATAAAATTATTTTGATATTCCTTTTCCCATGATTTGCAGTAACGAGAAATGTACTTGAAAAAGTTTAGTTTTCTTTCCTCTGAAATTACTAAATCGTAATCAATAGAATCGGATTGGAAAATCGCAATATGTTCATATTGATAATCATTTATGAATAAAGGGTTTATATTTGAAATAGTTGCAATATCTCCTGTTTTTGCTCGATAGAGGAACAGTCCTTTTTTATATTGTAAAGAGTAACTTGACCCAAAGTAAGCACCTATACTAAATTCAAATTTTTTAATTTTCATAAAACTAACTATTTTTAATGAGTTAATTTACAGCTCATCAAACTTTGCTTTCATTGTAGGATTGCCGTGCGTTAATTTTTTTATGGTTAAATCTTCTGCCTTGTTATTGGCTAAGCGGAGGTTATTTTCAGAAGATAAAAGTGCTTCTTTGGTTTTATACAAATGGTCAATTGTTTTGTCTATTTCATCTATAGCTGTTTTGAATTTTCGACTGGCTAAATCATAATTTTTGGCAAAACCTTCTTTAAATTTATTGATATTATCCTCAAAATTTGTGATGTCAATATTCTGATTTCGAATCAAATTAAGTTCTGCTTTATATTGCATAGAATTCATAGATGCATTTCGAAGAAGCGTAATAATTGGAATAAAAAACTGTGGACGAACGACATACATTTTGTTGTATTTATGAGATACATCAACAATACCTGTATTATAATATTCACTTTCGGATTCTAACAATGTTACTAAAACTGCAAATTCACATTTTTTCTCGGTTCGGTCTTTGTCTAGTTCTTTAAAAAAATCTTCATTCCTTTTTTTTGTTGCTGTTTGGTCTGATTCATTTTTCATCTCAAACATTATGGATATGATTTCATTTCCTTGGTCATCATTTTCTCTGTAAATGAAATCACCTTTGCTACCTGAACGTGAATCGTTGTCTTTCTCAAAATATGCATTTTGAAAAGCGGTGGCTCTTAGTTTATTAAACTCGGTTTCACAATGTTGTTCTAGAGTTTCACCAACCATCTTGGTAGATAGTTTCAGCTTCATATCTTTTCTCAAAGCAATTTCCTCATCTTTCATTTTGATGATTTCATCTTTGGTTTTGAGTTCAGCATCAAACTTCTCTTTTAATGATTTTTCAAGTAGTTGCTTTTCAGTTTCTTTATTACTCAAGCTGTTTACCAAATCATCACGTTCCTTTTCTATCTTATGGATAGCTTCAGTAACAGAAAGTTTTTTCTCCAATTCGGCATTGTCTAATTTGGCTTTAATTTGCGAAATCTCACTTTCCTTGGTAGCTAGCTTTTCCGAAAGTTCTCTTTCGCTTTTCGCTTTTAATTCTAATATTTCTTTATCTTTTTTGGTTAAATCTTCTTGAAGAGAATTTTTAATATTTGCCTCGGCTAGTTTAATTGCACTATCTTTCTCTTTTTCTGCAAGAGTAAGTCGTTTTTCCAATTCTTCTTCAAATTGGTGGTCACGAACTTGTTTCAAAATATCAGCAAAACCAGCTTCATCAACTTTAAATGCTTTATGGCAATTTGGGCAAATAATTTCGTTCATATTATTTAAATGTTACTTGATTTAATACTATTCCTTTTGAAGTGAAACAAATTTAGTTATTCTTTAATTTATTTATTACATTTTGATAATATTCAAGTTTTTCTCCTTTTAGATAAATAGTTTCAATGTTATTAGCTTGCATAAGCTGCTCTTTAAATTCGTTTTTATATATTTCTGGAGAGTAGTAAAATATTTTATTTTTAATTAAACCTGAATTTTCCATTTGAAATCTTGCTCTATTTGTTAATAGATACCATAAATCAGTTTCAATGTAATCAAGCGACAATCCAATTATGTGAACATCATGTGTAAATAAATAATCTATCCATGAATAATATCTTGTAGAAGGGCTTTTTTTTAGTTGTTTATGTAATGTAGTTTTACTTATTTCATCGTTTTTATAGTTTGTTCCAGAAACAACATAATTTCTTATTTGTTGCAGTTGACCACCATAATGTTCATAGCCTAAAGTAATAGAATTTGGATAGTTTATTTCACCATGAATATGCCAAAATTTTTTATTTTCAGTGACATTATGTCTAAATATACTGTACTTTAATTCTTGTATAATTCCGTGGTTTTGTATTGATTCAATAGTTTTACTTCTTAAAATTACTTGCTCAAGTGAATAGTCATAATTAGTAGTTATATAATTTTCACAATCTAACTTGATTAATTCTTCGTGAATTATATTAGGTTCAATTCCTTTGATTAAAGTTGCAATTCTCTTTTTAAGCTCACTTTCTTTTAAACCTATTGCATTGAGAGTTTTAAGATAGATTTCTTCATAAAGTAAGGGAAATGGTTTCTTATTAGTTATGATTATTTTTTCATTGCTCAAATTTGCAATTTTTGATAAAATATTTTCCCAACTGTGAGAATCTTTTTCATTGATATTGTTTATTCCATTTCCAATTAAAAGTACTTTTTTCATTTATTATTTATTTAAAGCATAATCTTCAACATCAGCCAATTCAGTAGCTACAATCATTTTACTACCAATAGCACTAAAATGTCGTTTACCACATTTAATTTTTCCAGCTTCTTTTGGTCTTAAATCAAATAAACCAGTACTACCTTTAGATTCTACTACAAAATACAATTTTTCATCATCTTGGTCTTTCCACATAATAGCCCAGTCGGGGTTGTATGTACCAAGTGGGGTGTCGATTTTGAACCAATCTGGTAGCTTAGCATAAACTGATATGTTTTCACTATTTTCAAATTGTTTTGCCAAATTCGATTCTACATTAGAATCGTAAACCACATAATTATAAGGTGATTTTGAACTCTCTTTTAAATTGCTTTTCAAATAACCAAATAACTCTTTGTTTTCAAAAAGTTCTTGACTGTAATATTCTGCATCACCAATTTTCTTATAACTGATTCCATCGATAATGTGTAAATTCATTTGCTCATTGATAATATCAATACAACCCTCAATGAATTTTTGAGGATTGATTTTGAAGTAATCTAGTTTGTTGATTCCAGTTAAAATTTTTACAATAGATTTTCTGGTCAGCTGGGTCTCATTTTGAAGATAGCTTACAATATCTGGCAATCTTTCTACTTCATCTTTGATACTTGTTGTTTCACTATTAGGACTTATTGTAGCATCAACTCCTCCAGCATTAATTGAGATAGAAGCTTTTGTATAAATAAGTTTTCCTCTAGTGATTTTTAATCGGTCATTGATTGCATTGATACATTCTTTAACCAGTGAATCCGAATCAAAGTTGACTGAGAAAGTTGTTTTGAATTTTACTTTTTCCCATAGTTCTCTAAACTCTGGACTGTCTAAAATTCTTTTATTTACAGTGACTAATTTTTTGTCTGCTTGGTTTTTTATTTCGAGCCTTCCAGCTGTTTCTTTTAATGTGTTGATGATTTGATTTAGTACGTGTTCCTGTTCTTTAAACTCTTCAGGAATAACAACCGTTTCATCCTTTAAATCAATTTTCAGCTTGTCTTGTACTTTTCCTTTTGCATCAATATAACCTTGGCTTATAAGATGTTTGAAGAGTTCTTCTGATTTTTCTTGACCTAGATAAACTGTGTCCTCGTCATTGATTTCAACTACAATATTTCCAAAACTATGTTTCTCAAGAATACCAAATTTGATTCCTGTTTCTTTTTCAATCTCTTTCTGGAAATTTTCCACAAATTCAGCATAGGTTTCTGTAGCCATGACCGTTAAAGTATTCACTTCATGTCCATAAATACGTTCTCCTGCTTGATTTACGCATAAACGTAATCCACGTCCTATTTCTTGTCTTCTTCTAATTTCGGAACCACCAGCATCTTTTAGAGTGCAAATCTGAAATACATTTGGATTATCCCATCCTTCTTTTAAAGCGGAGTGAGAAAATATGAAGCGTAATTTTGAATCGAAACTTAAAAGCATTTCTTTGTCACGCATGATTAGATTATAGGTGTCCTCATCTGCATTGGTGTTTCCTTTGGTATCCTTGAAGTATTCGTATTTATCCTTAGAATTGCTTTTTTTAGCTTTTTTATCAATGGAGAAATAACCGTTGTGAACTTGATTTACTTCAACTTCTGCACCATTTAATTCTCCAAATAAACTAACATATTTTGGTTTAGCTATTAGCTTTAAATATTCTTTTTCGAAGATTTCAGCGTACTCACCATTAGCTATATTACCATCTTCATCATATTGGCGGTATTTACTAACCGTGTCGATAAAGAACAATGAAAGAACTTTAATTCCTTGAGGATTCAATACTAATTCTTTATTTAAATGCTCTTCAATAGTTTTGCGAATTAAAGCAGTTTTAATTTGGGTATCATCTATATTTCCAATCGCTTCTCCAAGCTTAATTATTTCATCTTTACTGGTAAAATCGATGTATTCATTTCCAGCCACTGCATAAATATCTTTTATGATGTAACCTTCATATTCAGCTCTATCAGTAATTTGTTCTAAATCTTCATTTTGCTTTACAAGAATCGTTTTTCTTGATATACTTCCGTTTTTGAAAATATCCAGTTCCAATTTTGCTACAGGAAAACCTTTTGAGACTTTTACCTCGACCAATCTAATATAAGCATTGTTGTTGATTCCTTCTGTTTGAACAGAACCCACTTCAATTTGTTTCACCAACTTCTTTTCATAAGCATCAACCGCATCCAGCTTGTACATCATATTTATTTTCTCATCCTTTCGGTGAGTTGCCGAGTATTTGACTATTGCCAGAGGATTTAAGCTCTGTATGGCTTTCTTTCGGATTGGTGTACTTATCGTTGTTTGAGGTTCATCAATAAAAACTACTGGATTTGTTTTCTGAATTAAATCTAATGGTTTGTATCCTAATGAATCATTATATCTGTGGATAATATTAGCTGTTTTCTTTTCATCATCTGGATTATCAAAACTTTTTGCAAATGCATCAATGTTTATTACCATTATTTCCAATCGGTCATTAGTGGCAAAATCTCTAACTTCATTTAACTTGCTAGAATCATAAACAAAGAAATTGTAGTTGATGTTATCATACAATTCTCTTAAATGTTCCTTAGTAATTTGTAGTGATTTATAAACTCCTTCTTTTATAGGGATAGAGGGCACTACAATAATGTGTTTTGAAAAACCATACTTTTTATACAGTTCAACAATGGTTCTTAAGTAAACATAAGTTTTCCCTGTACCCGTTTCCATTTCAACAGTAAAATCAAGATGTTTTCTTTCTATTTCGCCTCTTGTTGAAGGTTTTAATCCATTTGATAATTGAATTTTTTGCGTGTTTTCAAGTAATTGTCCGTCAGTCAATAACAACCTATTACCATAACCACTTTCTGTAAATTCTAGATTTTGTTGTTTTGCTAGAAATTCTGGCGAATAAACTGTAAAATTAGAGTCACATTTCTCTTGACCACTAAAAATATTTACAATGGCTTCAATGGCTTCTTGCTGGTAATTTAACGTACTATCAAATTGTATTTTCATGACTAACTTTATTTCAAAAACAAGAAACCTTAATATTTTATTTTCTTGCTTAATTTTATTGAAATCTAACTTAAATAAGCTAAACTATTATTTATGAGTACTTTGTTTCTGGATTGTTTACTTGCTTAAATTGATTACCAATATAGTCTAAGCTCATAATTCTATTACTGTTTTTTAAACATATAAAGAGCATTTATGTCTCTTTGTTTAGTACTTAATTTGTCTAGTAATCCGTCATCAATAAACTTATTTAGATACCCCCTAACAGTATTCTCATTTATTGCTACATAATTGACTATTTCGCTTAATGTTGCTTTATGATGAGTAAATAGATATACAAATATTTTTTTCTGAGTCTCATTACATTCAGGCCAGTTTTTCTCGATTTTTTCCATTACTTCATCATGAATAGTTTTTGAATGACCACTGATTTTATTTCTCAAAATCAAATACACTGTACCGTTTTCTTCTTTGTATTCAGGAGTAGATAACATTGATTTTTCCATCGATTCGTAAATCCTTGAGACTCCTTCATTGAGTTGTCTTACATATCCCATATCTTCTAGTACTCTTGCTACACGAGGGTTTCTAGCAAATCTTTCATTTTTGATATTTTCTATAGTTACTTGCGCTGGTAGAGGACCGCTATTACTGATTTCTAAACGATTATCAAAGTGCTTAATATATATCGAATTTCCTTGTACGTTGTAAGAACGATGACAAAGTGCATTTACAATTCCTTCTAACCAAGCTTCTTCGGGATATTCAGGAACCTTTTTAAATTTTCCAGTTTCAATATCTAAAAAGTAGTAATCTTTGAAAGAAGCTCTTAAAAAAGCTTTTAGTATATCTATTAATTGTGGAATGTTGGTTTCAAATCTTTCGTCTTTTACAACGTTGTGGTTCGTTCCTGTCAATGCTTCAGTTCCTTCGTATCTTATATAACGTACTGAAGCAGAAGAAATATATTTCTCAGGGTCTTGTGCAAAAAGGAGTACTGAAGCATTTTTTAATTCATAAACTCCATCTTTCTTTTTGGCTAAATGTCGTTTTACTAATAAATCGAGTACTTCGCCTTTATAATTTAGCTTTTCTTTATATTCATTAAGTAAATCTTGGTCTAAATCTTCAAAATCAAAATCTTTGACTATTTCTTCTTCAAAACGTCTTATTCCTTTATCGTATTCTAGTTTTTTTATTCTGTCTCGGTCTAATTGTCTATTGGTATCTAATACTCTCAAATAAACATTATCATTGTCTTTTCTTGAAAAAATGCGCTCAAGGTCTTGTTCAACATGATATAAGAATATCAAATTGCCCTCTATCTCCATTTCCTCTAGTTCTACATTACAAGCAGGATGAATAAAATCAAATACTAAAGTTCTGTATGCGTTTAGTTTGTCTCCAAAAGCTCTAACATCTTGTACTTCTCCATTATCAGCAACACCAAATGCTAAAACTCCGCCATCAGCATTAAGCATTCCTATTAATTCCTCTGCAATTTTAGTTGGTTTTATATCTTTTTCTCCCAATCCTTTTCTCTCAAAATATTGGTTCTCTTTTTGTGTACGCAAATACACGTCTGTAATTAAAGGGTTAATAGTTGAAATTATCATAGTACTCATCTTGCTTATTTATTATAATACCTTACTTAAACAATACTATCTATTGTTGTTGTTGGTTTTATGTGTAGTGTTCTCTGCTTGCTTAATCTGTGTAGAAACTTGCTTAGTTTTAAATACTCTTAATTTCATTAATACCAAAACGCTTCAAAGTTTGCACTGAGTTTGTTTTCTCCACATCGCCAAATCCTGAATCTTTGAAGATAACTCTACATACTTCTGGGTTTAAAGCCTCTTTCCAAGCACCAATCCCTTCAGCAACTTTATTAGTAATTCCATCTGCAAGGCAAACGAATAATGCTCCAAAACCAACACTAAATACTTTTTTACCTTCAATGATTTTTTCCTCAATTGGTAAGGTTAAGTCTAAACCGTATTTTAATAATATTTCAAACAATACATCTTCTTCTGTACGACCTTCTTTAATATTATCTTGAGAATCAAACAAATTATCTACTAAATTATCTGGATTGCCATCCCAACCTTTTATGTTAGAACTGTCTAATTTGAAAACTTTAAAACCTAAGTCTAATTCTTTTGCTTTTTCTGGATTGTCATTTGCTAATTTTTTTGAAGCCTGACGAATTCGCTCTTTTGCTATATCTGCAATATTTTTAAAACCCTTGCTAAATGCATTACTTTTAATATCAGTCGGTTCAGGTAATTGAACCATGATAAATTTACGAGTTCCTGAATCTTCAAGATTTCTCAAAATCACAGCATGAGCGGTTGTTGAAGAACCACTAAAAAAATCTAATATCAAATCGTTATCATTACAACTAATTTGAATTAATCTTTCGATTAAAGCTGTTGGTTTTGGATAATCGAACTCAACATCACCTATTAAATCTTTAATGATTTTCGAGGCAGATTGTGAACTTTGAAGATTTTCAAAAAGTGAGGATTGAATTGAATCAACAGATTCATTTTGAAAAATTTTTTTTCTAGGAACACCTTTTCCATTATCAGCAAAATATATTCTATTGTCTTCAAGTAGTATTTTGAATTCTTCTTCACTTACTGACCAGTCTCTATAAAATTCAATACCTTCTGGATTTATGATTGTGAAAGATTTACTTCCTCCACTTCCTTCTCCACTTCCTCTAGATATATTGGCAGACATCCAATTGCCTCTTGGGTCATTGTCTGAATTCGTCCAGCCTTTTAAGTCTCTGTATTTAAAAGAATTATATTTAGTAAATCTTTTGTTATTAATGTTTTTAAAAGCAACTAAAATATATTCATGTTCTTTTCTAACTGTATTTTTAGCAGTTTTAGGCATAGAACCATCCTCTCTTACGTCCCATATATATTGTTCTACACATGATTCTCCGAAAATTTCATCACAAATCTTTTTTAAATTCACTACTTCATTATCATCAATACTCATAAAAATAACACCATCTTCTTTTAATAAGTTTCTCGCTAGTTTTAAACGAGGATACATCAGGTTTAGCCAATTGGAATGAAAACGCCCATCACTTTCTGAATTAGTGGTCAATCTATTACCCTCATCGTCAATCTGTCCAGAAATTTGTTGATAATTTTTTAGATTATCTTTATAATTATCTTTGTAAACAAAATCTTTTCCTGTGTTATAAGGTGGGTCAATGTAAATCATCTTTACCTTGTTGGCATAGCTTTTTTGCAACAACTTAAGAACCTCAAGATTATCACCCTCAATGTATAAGTTTTCGGTAGTATCCCAGTTTACACTTTCGTCTTTTGCAGGTCTTAGCGTTCCTGTGCTTGGTTTGTGTGCTTCTCTACGAGCCTGCGCTTTACCAGCCCATGTAAAACGGTAATATTCCTCTTCCTCTTCAATTTCTTTCCCTAAAATATCCTGTAAAACTTTAAAATCAATTTTACCTTCAGTCAGCACTTCAGGAAAAAGTTCTTTCAATCGTGCAATATTATCATTTACTATATCTAAACTTTGAGTAAGTTCGTCTCCTTTTGTAATTTTATCTAAGCTCATAGTGTGTTTAATAATGTTTTAAGATGCTCAATTTCGTTTTTTTTCTTCTGTATTTCAATGTTCAAAGAAACTTTAGTGTTGAGTTGAGATTCTTTCTTTATTTGGTTTGACAAAGTAAGGATTTCTTTTTCTATTTTTTGTATCGTTTCCAAATGTTTTAGGTCTTCTTCGGTTCTTATAGTACTCCGTTTATTGAAGTTTCCCGTTACCATTGCTGTTTGAAATTGTACTATAGCACTGGTGTAACTTTTATAGGTTGTTTCTAAGTTGGTTTTGTCTAAAACGGCAAAATCCAAGCCTTCAAAGAAAGCACCTACTAATTCGCTTTTATATAATTTTGACACATTGGGTGAGTTGATAAAAGCTTCAATGGTTCGTTTTGATTTATCGTTTTGATTGATTTTTTTGTCACAAACGTTTACCACAAACTCATCAGCATTTTCAATCACCAAAACAATGGGGTACGGAATGTGTTTCTGGAATAAATTAGTCACTTTATCAATTGTACCTTTTATAAGATTGCCTGATAGTGTACAAGTCATTACTTGAATTTCTTCAAAAATATGAGTTTCATTTTGGAATAAAGCAATGTTAGTGTTGGATGGTTTGATACTCGCTAACCAATCCATTGCGACAATTTCATTCAATATTTTTTTGTCAGCAGTGCTCAATTCAAAGTTTCTACTAAAGAAAGCCTTGCTTATTTTCTTACTGATAATCGCCCTTTCAGGTATGTTTAATATTTTGTTGTAGTTAAAACTCATCCTTTATTTAATAATCAAATAACTGATTAATTCTAAATTTTCTTCTTGATTGATAATTGAACTCAATAGGCTAGTTCCACCAGCAGTAGCCAATGAATCTAGTCCAACTTCTTCTTGCACACCAATTACTTCTTGAATGGCAGTTTTTAGCAAATTAGCATACTCCTCCATCTTTTTATTTGCTTTGGTTTCTTTGTCAAATTCAGCAATTAATTCTGGAACAATTCTATCATTACCCATAGCTATTTTTCTAAAATAGTCTAAAGCCGTTTTGGTTTGAGAAGCTTTGATGATTTCGGCACCATCTATACTAATATAAACTAAAAAGAAGGGATATAAGATGTTGTTTTTAAGTTTAGATGCATAGTCTTCACTGTTGCCTTTTAAACAAAAAATAACGCCTTGTTTTACATGCTCAAGATTTGATTTAGCTATTGCGAAAGAAGCTTTGGGTATATGTTTCAATTCTTCCAATTCAGAGTCGGTACTTTTCTCCAAATCAATTTTAAAATCATTGAATGTCAAATCGGTAATTGATATATTTCCGTGAACGTCTTCAAGGTCAATAACCTGATTTTGTAATTGTTTCAGTTGTTGTCTGCGATAATCCAAGTCTTGCATTTCACGACTGTTTTGAGAAATAATATTATCTTCTCCCGTAGCCGAAACGTCTAGCATCACCATTCTACCTTGAACACGTGCTACCAAATCAATAAAACTATCCAACTCCATACTAGGAAAAAAGTTCACCAATTGGATATTATCATTTTTAGACCCAATGCGGTCAATGCGTCCAAAACGTTGAATAATACGTACGGGATTCCAGTGTATATCGTAATTGACTAAATAATCACAATCCTGAAGGTTTTGACCTTCCGAAATACAATCGGTACAAAATAAAATGTCGATTTCATTTTTCTCATCAGGATAAATTTCAGCTCTCTTTTTTGAAAGGGGAGAAAAATTAGTTAAAATAGTATTCAAATCAGTTTTGCACTTTGGCATGTTGGTTTTATTATTACCCGAACCAGTAACTAAAGCTGAAGTTAAACGATGCTCTTTTTTTAGCCAATCCTGCAATTCGTTATACAAGTAGATAGCAGTATCAGCAAATGCTGTAAATACAATTACCTTCTTATTGCCATCATTTATAGGCTTGTGTAGTTTTTCTTCGATGATATTTTTTAGCTCTAATAATTTGGCATCACGTTCCACATCAATCAACTTGATGCTTCCCATTAATCTCACCAGTACCGCTTTATCTTGCTTTAGGTCTTGTTTCCAAGCAATGTTATCTAAATCTTGAATTAATACTTTGGTTTTTCCTCCAACCAATAAGTCTTCTAATTCAGTATCGTCAATGTCTATATCGTTGATGTCTATATCCAAATCTAAAGTTCCAGACTGATGATTTTCAATTTGTTTTAAGTTTTCATCGATAAAACTAATTAATTTTTCAACCGTCAATTTGAAAGAATGGATGGAGCTTTCTAAACGTTTTAATAAGTTAACCCGCATCAAATAAATTAAACTTTGTTCACGGTCGACTTGTTTAAAAACGCTTCCTGTTCCCGTTTCCATATCGTACTTAGCTTCGTATTCAGCTCTTTTGTCTGCTCTTACATAAGCTAGAGGCGTATAAGATGCTAAAGTAAGGGTGCTAATCTCATCATAGATTTGACCTATATCGCTAAATTGATTTTTAGTATCTATTTCGGGTGTTCTTGTTATTGGTGTTAATCTATTTGGAAAGTTACCAATATCAGACATATCATAGTATTTCTCAATATGTTTACGAGACCTCGCAATGGTTAACATATCTAATATTCTAAAATAAGAACCGTCCAAACTTTCCATTAATCCATTTACATCAAGATTATTTGGGTCACCGTTTTTATACCATAAAGTAAACTTCCTTTGTGCATCTTTCATTACTTGACTGATACTATCTATACCATATTGACTAAAATATCTGTCTTCTCCTTCTGTTATAAAAGCAACTTGATTTTTCAAATCATTCATTTTGTTGTTTACAGGAGTTGCCGATAACATTAACACTTTTGTTCTGATATTGGCTTTTATAACGTGATTCATCAATCGTTTATAACGAGTCATTCCGTCTCTCTTGTTGGGATTATTTCTGAAATTATGAGACTCATCTATAACAACTAAATCATAATTCCCCCAATGTATGGTTTCTAAATCAATATCGCCTGATTTACCTCTTTCTCTGGTTAAATCGGTATGATTCAAAACATCAAAATTTAATCGGTCTTCAGCAAGTATATTCCTTTTATCGTTTAAAGTATAAACTGTCCAGTTTTCTCTTAGTTTTTTTGGAGCTAATAGCAATACCCTTTGGTCATTCCTCAAAAGATAATATTTTATTACTGCTAAAGCTTCAAATGTTTTTCCTAAACCAACTGAATCTGCAATAATACAGCCACCATAAGTTTCTATTTTATCAATGGCACCAATTACTGCATCTTTTTGGAAATTGTAGAGCAAACTCCAAATTTTAGAGTTTTTAAATCCTGTTTTTTCTAACTTCTCATCGGCTCTTTCATTAACTGTTGAATAATGAAATATTTCACGAATACTGTATTTGTAAATTGCTTCAGCTGAAATAGTATTGGTTCCTTTCTCTAATAATGCTTTGACTGCATCATTCAAAACTATCTTGCTACTGTTCCAAGCTCCATTAAAATAATTCAGATATTGATTTTGGGTATCTTCAATATTATTTATAAAAATTAAATTCTCATCATTTATTGTTCCCAAACATACTGAATCAAGGTCTAATGGTGTTAAGAAGAAACAATTAGAAATTCCATCATTTTCTATAATTAGTATATTTTGGTTTCCAATTCCACCTTTTCTGATTTGAATTTTATCATCAATAAGACCAATTACTTGGTTGATTCGGTGTTTTCGGTCTAATAAAAGATTTAATTTACTTTCTTTTTCATTTTGAATAAATCGAAAATCATCATCTTGTCCAAAATTATAGCTCAATAGCAAATGGATTTGTTTAGATATTGAAAATATGCTAACTAATTCAAATAAAGCAAATGCTGTAAAATGGTTGCAACTTATGTAAATATTTGAACTGGGAGTGATTAAAGTCTGAAGTTCTTCAAGTAGTAATCTACTTTTGTTGTCTATAATATTCATTATCAATATTTAAATGGAGAATAACTTTTGTTGTGTAAGAACATAAATGTAGTAGATTTTGTCTTTTTTACACAATTGTTTTGTCTTTTTTTTTGGACAGAATCCACTACATTATTAATATTCAGTATTTTAGTTAAATAGTATCTTTATTAAAATATGTACAAATGGAAAATGCAATAATGTTACACAATATAACTCCTCAGGACTTGGAGGAGTTAATCACAAAAGTGATAAAAGACCAATTACAAGAATTTGTAAAAAATGTACCTACCGATAATCCAGATGAGTTATTAACTAGAGAGGAAGCTTGTGATTTGTTGAAAATTAGTACGACAAGCCTATGGAATTGGACGAAAAAAGGCAAAATAATTGCTTATGGTATAGGTAATCGGGTATTATATAAAAAATCGGAGTTAATGGAAAGTTTGGTTCGAATTAATTAATTTTTTCAGATGTTTTTAGCTTATTTTTTTTAATATCAAGATTTTGAACGTATTATCGTTTTCATTGCTTGAATTTTTGATAAAATGTCCTTTCAAAGCATTTAATCAACGATATGAGCTTATTGAATATCCTATTTAGCAGGAGAATATGACGGAATAAGGTACCCAATAAATGGTTAAAAATTACAAATTTATTGTAAAAAGTAATGTTTTTTTTCGGGCTGGTATTGACAATTTTTTAATGTTTATTATATTTATTTTTAATGGTACTAACACCGTTAGCTGGGTTCCAGATATTAGCTATATCTGGTTCTCTCCCCAGCCTAAAAAATGAGAGAAAAAAATAACAAAGAGAGAATATCATTTTATGACCAAATACACCAAGTACAGAAGTTTTTTGCTCCCTAAAGAAATTGTTGAAGTTCTATTTCTAACTGCCCACCACATTCCATTACAAGACAATAAACAATCAGAAATTATTGTTGGATTATCAATCATCAATGATATTCTATCAAAGTCGAATCAAAAACATAATTCGGAAGATTATCCATATCATTTTAATCCAATGTATTCTAAGTATTTACAATTGAAATATGGGAATTACTATAATACATATATAGAATGGTTAATTATCCATAATATTATTTGGAAGGACTTTTATTATGGTGGAAAATCAACATATTTTTACTTTCAATCTAATGAGAATTATTTGTCTAAAATCAATTTTCTATGTAAAGAAAATGAGATTCCAGTAGAGTCTATAGGTGAGATTATAGATACCTATTGTTTACGTGACAGCATCAAAATATCATTGATAAGTCACGCTATTAAAGAGATTAACTACATTCAAAAAAATAGGATTTTCAACAAGTGGTACCGAATTAAAGTGCCGATTACGAAAACAAATAAGAAGTTTTTGACTAAGGATTATGAGCAGGACTCGACCTATATAAATAATGCTCCGAAGCATATAAAAAAAATGGGGAGCCATTATCGAAAAGGATTGAAAATACAATATGAAGAAGCAATTGAACATAGTGAAAATCGTTATTTAAAAGAGCTATCTGAAGCTAAAAACAGTAAAGAAGAAGTTTCTGCATTCAAACGCTATTCTTCCCGTATTTCAAGCATAAATGCAATTCATAATGGGAGTCTAAATAAAACACTCCGTTTCAAACGTAATGATACCAACAAGAGATTGGATACCAATCTAACCAACATGGCTTCAGATTTGAGACCGTTTATTGTTGGCTACGAGAACATGAGCTATTTAGACCTTTCTAATTCGCAACCTGTACTTTTTAATATTCTGCTCCAATCGTATCGTAAAAATGCTTCAGAAGCCTTATTGAACGAAATTGACAATTATTTCATAATCACCACATCTGGAAAGTGGTATGAATGGTTACAAGGTCTTTATGGTCTAAATAGAAATGAATGTAAAGAGATTTGGATGAAAATTGCCTATTCTAAAAATCATCACAACCCAGAGGTTAAACAAATATTTAAAAAAGGATTCCCTCTTATTTATGGTATCATAGAAGAGATAAAAAAAGAAAAGCACGAAGATTTTGCGGTAGAACTTCAGAAAATAGAAAGCAAAATTTTTATCGATGAAATTTGTAAAGAGTTGGTTAATCATGGCATTATACCGTATACAATGCATGATGGTTTATTGGTTCCTAAGGAACACAAGGAAAAAACATTGGAAATTATGCAAACAATTCTAAAAGAAAAACTTGGAGTAATTCCACTTATAAAAGTTGAATAAGTTAAGTGAAACTTTTCTTTGCTTCAATTTTCAATTAAGAAAGCTTTTTTTCAATTTCACTATTTTCACTGTTTTCTTTAATTGTAAAAATAGGAACAAGAAGGTCTTAAAAATTAGAAAAAAGCTCCATTTGTGTTCCTAATGTGTTCCCGTGAAAACGCAAAAGCCTGATTTTTATACAATCAGGCTTTGTTATAGTCGGGATGACTGGATTCGAACCAGCGACCCCTAGCACCCCATGCTAGTACGCTACCAGGCTGCGCTACATCCCGAGAGGAGCCGAAATTACTATCTATTGTAAAAAAAACAAAGGAAAAGTTCTGTTTTTTTAAAAGAGAGTCAATTAAAAAAGGTAACTTTAATTCTGCCAATCGATTAAGGTAAAGTATACTAGAATGGAAACATTACATTTTTCAATTTTGATACAGGCTCCAAAAGAAAAAATTTGGGCTGTTTTATGGGATGATGCAACTTATAGACAATGGACATCTGCTTTTTGTGAAGGGACTTATGCTGTTAGTGATTGGAAAGAGGGAAGTAAAATTCATTTTTTATCTCCTACTGGCGAAGGAATGAATAGCCTTATCCAAACAAAACTAGAATATGAGTATATGGCTTTTAAGCATTTGGGAGAATTGAAAAACTTTCAAGAAATGCCAATAGATGAAGCAACGCAAGTATGGACAGGGGCTATGGAAACCTATCGATTAACAACAACACCCGATGGAGTTTTGCTCGAAACTACGATGGACTGTTTAGCCCAATATCAGCAGTATTTTGAAGATACTTTTCCTAAAGGTTTAGCCCTTATAAAACAACTTTCAGAAACTAAATAACATATTATATGACAGCAATCAATCCTTATTTAATATTTAATGGCAATTGTGAAGAAGCCTTTTTGTTGTACCAATCCGTGTTTGGTGGTGAGTTTCCTTATGTAGGAAGATTTGGCGAGATGCCTTCAGGAGATGGAATTCCATCGTTGTCTGAGGAAGATAGTAACAAAATTATGCACATTTCTTTGCCTATAGGAGCTCATTCGGTTTTAATGGGAAGCGATAGTAATAGTGCTTCGGGTGCAGTTACTTTTGGGCAAAATATGTCGGTTTCTATCAATACGGTAAGCCGTGAAGAAGCCGATAGTTTTTTCAATGGTTTATCAGCAAACGGAAATATAGTGATGCCTATGACCGATACTTTTTGGGGAGCGTATTTCGGAATGTGTACTGATAAATTTGGCGTGAATTGGATGGTGAATTATGACGAAGTCAAAGAAGAATAGATAAAAAACCAGCACTAAGTTAAAATAGTAAAGCCCTGAGATTAGGAGGTAGTCTCAGGGCTTTGTTACTAAATCAAAACAAAAATTATTTTATAATTCCTCCTCCTTGTTTTACTTTCTCCGTATCGATATTGATATTTTCTTGTTCTAGTTTTAGGTTTCCAAAATTATAGGTCAACGATACACGGAAAGTTCTTGAATCTTGTTTTTGGTAAAAACGAGTGTCCAAATTTTCTCCTACAATCAAAGCGTTAACTTCATTTTTGTTGAAAACATCAAAGCAATGCAATCCTACTTTTAATTTTTTATTCATAAAATCTTTGTTGAAAGAAATATCAAATTGCTGAATAGGCTTTTCGATTTGGTAAATCTCCCAGGTTCCTTTTGGTAAAATAAAATAAGAAAGTGTATTGGTGATTTGCCAAGGCAATATAATTTGTGCTTGTGCACCATAGTTTACAATCGCTTTGTTATCAAATGGAAAACTATAGCCATCAATAGTAGATTTTACATAATTGATGTTGAGGTAGATGTAATTCATCTTGTCAATAGTATTCATACGTTTTTGAAACTCTGCTTTGCCTTTGAAGAAATAATCTAAAGGAATTGGAAAGGAAGCAAAAGCACTAAATGTTTTGATTTTATCAAATTGTTGAAAGGTTTGATTGCTGACTAATTCCCCAGGTTTTGCACTAAAGATAAATCGGTTGTCGTCTTTTGCAATGGTGTAGTTTGCTCCCAATTGAACAAATTGTAAAGCGGTTAACTTCACTTCAAAATTATCGTAAAACACAGGTTGCAAACCTAAATTTCCTGTTGTGGTATTGTACTGATTAAAGTTGGAACTATTGTTAGGGTCAATAGTATTGTAATTAGGTTGCGCAATTTTTCTTGAATATGAACTGCTAAAATTTACTTGAGGGCTTATTTCGTATAGCGCGCTTATGTTTGGAAAAAGGTTAGTGTTTCTGTACTCAATTTTGTCTGCAATGGTACTGGCTTCTCTTTTTACATCAAAATCTTCCAAACGAAGACCAACAGTAAAGTTGAATTTTTTTATCTTTTTTCTGGCTTCAACGTAGAACGCTAAATTCGATTCGTTGTAATTAAAGTCGATGCTTTCTGCATAGTTATTCGAATCAAAAATAGTATTCGTGCTACTGTTGATATTGTATTGTCCAAAGTTATTAACTTTAATGGAATTGTATTTTCCACCAGTATTGATTGTAAAGTCAAGTTTGTTGAAAGGAATGGCAAAATCGTATTTCAAATAGTAATTGGTCAAATTAAAATCGATGATTCCGTTATTGTAGGAAGGAATGTTGCCCGAATTCAATCCGCTTGATTGATTGATAGGTGTTTTGTCAAAAGTGTTCAAAAAAGCAGTTACATCAAGGGTTCTTCCAAGAGTATCGAGCTTCGTTTTGTATTGAAGACTCAGTTCATTGTTATAGTTTTTATTTTTAGAAAAGCCTTCGTCATTATAATCTATGTTTTCACCAAAAGCACTAGAGTTGAAAACAGAACGGTCATTGGCAAAGTTTCCATTGTAATTGAAAAGCAAATTAGATTTTGAACTCAATTTGTAATTTGTTCCCAGTCTGAAGTACAGGTTTCTATTGGTGTTTACCGTAAAATTCTCTTGAAATAAGTTTTTATCAGGAGCGAAAGAGGTAAATGTTTGGCTGTTTTTAGAACGGTTTTCGCTATCAATATAGTTGTAGCCTAACATAGTCTGCCAACTGAAATTTTTCTCTTTTCCGTTCAATAAAATTTGAGGACTTGGTTTTTGATATTTATTAAAATTATAATTGATGTTAAAGTTTGCATTGACACCTTTAAGCCTTTTGGAACTTGTGATGATGTTTATGATAGAGCCACTAGCATTGGCATCATATGCGGCTCCGGGATTATAGATGAGTTCTACCTTTTCGATGGCATTTGCCGGAAGGCTCGAAAGATAATTTTGTAAATCGGTTCCATTTAATGTACTGGGTGAACCATCAATGTAAACGGTAACTCCTTTGCCATTAAGCGTTAATCCACCCGTTGGAGATGTAATCACACCGGGCAGTCTTTTGATAGCTTCAAGACTGTTACCGCTATTTAGCATTCCGTTATCTTTTACGCTAACAATCGTCTTGTCGGATTCCACTTTTAGAAATTGCTTTTTGTTGCCAAAAACGGTTACTTCTTTTAATTCTTCTGCTTTTTTTGCGCTAGCGATGGAGTCTTGTTGGGTTTTGACGTCCTGAGCCAAGGCAACTGAGGCAACAAATAGACTCAGAAAAGATAAAATTATTTTCATAATAATTGAATTTGATGAAAAAATACAGTCACAACAATTCCCTTCAAAAAGAAATTTTGAATAGCATAAAAAAAATTAAAGGGAAGATAAATTCAGCCTAAAAAAGGGCTTTGAATTTGTGGAAGGTACTGCGGGTTTTCATATTGATTAGTGATTAGATTGATGATTGATTACACATAAGACGGCAATCATTATCAATTGTTACAATTCAACATAAAATTTTAGAAAAAAAAGAGTGTTGTGGATAGGATTGAAAAAGTTGTACACAGCGTTTACTGCCACTACCACCACAAACGCGACCAGGAGTAGCGCAAGAAGTGAAGCAAATAATGAGCCCAAAGAGTAATAGTTTTTTCATTTATTAAGCAGCGTTAAGATTGTAGCGCTTTCAATTGTTCCAAATAGTCTCTTTGGTTTGAAAGACGTGGGATTTTGTTTTGCCCGCCCACTTTATTTCTTTGTTTAAGCCAATCATAAAACAGATTTTCTCTTGCTACATTGATGACTAAAGGATTTAGTGTCATATTATTGTAGCGTTTGGCTTCGTAATCAGAATTTAAGGATTGTAGCGTAGTGTCTAATATTTTATGAAAAAGGGTTAGGTCTTTTGGCGGTGTTTTAAACTCAATCATCCATTCGTGAGCCCCTTTTTGCTTGCCTTCCATAAAAATAGGGGCTACAGTATAATCTACAATTTCAGATTGTGTCTCTTGGCAGGCTTTCGCCAAAGCTTGGTCTGTGTTTTCGACCATTAGTTCTTCACCAAAAACATTGATATGATGTTTTGTTCTTCCCGTAACTCGGATTCGATAAGGGCTCAGTGAGGTGAATCGAACGGTATCGCCTATCAAATAGCGCCATAAACCACCGTTAGTAGTGATAACCATCGCATAATTTTTAAATAATTCTACTTGCGATAAGCGCACTACTTTTTGATTCGGTGCACCAAAAGTGTCCATTGGGATAAACTCATAAAAAATCCCGTAATCGAGCATCAATAATAAATCACTTGAATAATTCAAATCTTGAATGGCAAAAAATCCCTCAGAAGCATTGTATATCTCGTAATATTTGAAGTTGTTCTTCGGTAAAATTTTTTGGTATTGTTCTCGGTAAGGGTCAAAACTTACGCCTCCGTGAAAATATACTTCAAGGTCTGGCCAAACTTCCATTAGGTGATTTTTTCCAGTTTGTTCTAAAACTTTGTTCATTAACACTAACATCCAAGAAGGGACACCAGCAAAACTGGTAACATTCTCAGTGATTGTTTCGTTAATGATGGCACTCATTTTTGTTTCCCATTCACTCATCAAAGAAACTTTGTTACTTGGAGTGCTACTAAATTCAGCCCAAATAGGCATATTTTCTATCAATATGGCGGATAAATCACCAAAGAAGGTATTGTTGTTCTCGTAAATTTGTGAGCTTCCTCCAAGTCGAAGGCTTTTCCCTAAAAACATTTCTGAATCTTCATTGTTGTTTAGGTACAAACAAAGCAAATCTTTACTGCCTTTGTAGTGGCAATCTTCTAAGGCTTCATTACTTACTGGGATAAACTTACTCTTAGCATTGGTAGTACCGCTGGATTTTGCAAACCATTTTATAGGAGTTTCCCAAAGTACATTCTGTTCTCCTTGACGTGTTCGTTCTATTAGTGGTTCTAGGTCTTCATAACTCGAAATAGGAACGCGTTCTACAAATTGAGCATACGATTTTATGGAGCCATAATCATATTGTTTTCCGACTGTTGTGTTTTCTGCAGAGCGGAGTAAATTCATTAACAATTCTTCTTGAACTTCATTAGGGTATTTTAAAAACAATTCAATTTGATGGATGCGTTGTTTTAAAAACCAAGAAGCAATAGAGTTGATGATAGATAATGGCATGAAAGAGTAGGATTAGCTCCCTAATTCTTTAAGCAAATTAGGGGATGAAATAATATTTATAAAAATTGGATTCCAATTTCTAATTTGTAATTTTATCAAAAATAACATTTTTTTTAATAATCTTAATATTTCCGCAAATCTAATTCTGTCTTTAGGAGTTAGGGAACCAATTTATATGACTTACGAAGGTGTACTCTCCAAAATGCCAACCGAAATAGGCAATCCTATTCAATATTATTTAGTTTTTGAATCCAGTTTTTTAAATATCAATCAACTTTTGAATAAAGAAATAAGCATTCAATTTCTAGGATATCAATGTTTGAATTGCGGGAAAAAGAAAAAAATATTTCGTCAAGGATTTTGTTACGACTGTTTTTATTCAAGCCCCGCAGTGGGAGATTGGATTATGAAACCGGAGTTGAGTACCGCACATTTAGGCATAGAAGATAGAGATTTGGCCTACGAACAAAAAGTGCAATTACAACCACATATTGTTTATTTGGCTTTGTCGAGCGAGGTCAAAGTGGGAGTCACACGCAAAACTCAAATGCCCACGCGCTGGATTGACCAAGGCGCCGAAGAAGCGATAGTGATTGTTGAAGTTCCCAATCGATATTTAGCAGGAATTACAGAGGTCGCGCTAAAAAATCATTTTGCAGACAAAACCAATTGGCGAAAAATGTTGACCAATACTTATGACGCCGTAGATTTGGTTCAAGAAAAGGCAAAAGTACAGGCTTGGCTTCCAGATGAAGTTCGCGAATTTTATAGTTTAGATAAAAATGAAATTATTGCTATGCATTATCCAGTAGCAGCTTATCCTGCCAAAGTGAATAGCTTGAATTTAGATAAAACGCCTTTTTATCAAGGGCAACTCATTGGAGTGAAAGGCCAATATTTGTTGTTTGCCGACGGAACCGTTTTTAATGTTCGCAGTTACGAAGGCTATGTGGTAAAAATAGAAGTGCAATAATCTTGAATTTTAGAAGCGGAATGATTTGGGGTTTTTTGGATGCAAAGTCCCGCTGTCCTTCCAATCTTTTTTTAAAACATCCCCAACATAAATACTAATTGAGAAGGGATGTTTTAAAAAAAGGATTTTCCCTCCCATCGGGGCTAAAAGGACACATAGTGTCGTTTAGCAAACAAACTGTTTAAAAAAAGAAAACCGTTTAAGTAAATGCTTAAACGGTTTTTTTAGTAGTTGAATCTTAATCTATTTTTAATTCCATCGGAAGTATAGCCTGTATTCCTTTGCGTTGTTTTATACGCTTAACTTCTTCAAGTAAACGATAGTTTTCTTCGCCAATTTCTTCTTTTATAAAAGCTGTTTTTGATTTTGCAAACGGGAAATTATCAAAAATATCTTCAAAACTTTTCTCATATTCTGGGTAGTTCACCGTGCTATACGATTTAATTTTGGCCAACTTTGCTGCTTCGGCTAGTGCTTCTCTCAAGCCGCCAATTTTATCTACTAGTCCAATTTTTACTGCCTCAGACCCTGTCCAAACACGACCTTGACCAATAGCATCAACTTGGGCAGTAGTCATTTTACGGCCTTCTGCAACGTGGCCAATAAAGGTCGCATAGATATTTTCAACACCTTCTAGCGTTATAGCTTTAAACTTTTCATCCATTGGTACAAACGGACTATAATTCGATGCGTTTTCGTGAGTTCTAACTTGTTCAGTATTGATGCCGTAGCGGTTCGCAGCAACAGAGAAGTTAGGTAGCGTTCCAAATACGCCAATTGAGCCTGTAATCGTATTTTTTTCAGCAAAGATAGTATTGGCGTTACAAGCAATGTAATATCCACCTGAAGCGGCATAATTACCCATAGACACTACAACAGGTTTTACTCTTTTTGTCAATTCTATTTCTCTCCAGATTAAGTCAGAGGTTAAGGCACTTCCACCAGGGCTGTTAATACGCAAAACAATTGCTTTGATGTCGTCATCTTTTCTAGCTTCTTGAAGTGACCTTCTCATCGAGCCTTCTCCAATTTCGTTAACATCACCTTCGCCGCTACCAATTTCTCCTTGTGCATATACGATAGCAATAGCATCATTGGAATCCATATTCACAGAAGTAGTAGTTGTTTTTTGGGTGTAATCGGCAATAGAGACCGTATTATAATCTTCGTCTTTGTCTACTTTTAACACCTTTTTTATGGCGTTATGGTAGACATCTTCATAAGCAATGTAGTCAATAAGATTTTGCGATTTGGCCATTTCTGGGGTTCTAGCCAAAAGACCGTTTGCAATTGTATTTAATTTTTCTACTGGAATATTTCTACTTTTCGAAATGTCTTCTACTATGTTTGTCCAAATTCCGTTTAGTAATGCCATAGTTTGTTCCTTATTTGCATCACTCATTTTGTTTTCTAGAAAAGGTTCAACAGCGCTTTTATATTTTCCGTGACGAATCACTTCCATCTTTAAGCCAGACTTTTCTTGAAAATCTTTAAAAAACATCACCTCAGTCGACAATCCTTTGAAATCTAATTCTCCAATTGGGTTGATGTAGATTGAAGTGGCAACAGAGTTTAAATAATATTCTTTTTGAGAATAACTATTAGCATAAGAATAAATAAATTTTCCAGATTTTTTAAAACGGTTCAAAGCGTCACGGAGTTCTTTACTTTGCGCCATTCCTAGACTAGAATCTGTATTTAGGATAGAAATTCCCTTAATGGCATCATCTGTTTCTGCTACTTCTATAGCATTGATAACATCAGTCAATCCAATTTTTTTTCTTTCAGAAAAAGCCGTTACCCAAGGGTCTGAGTATTTTCCAGCATAGTCATCAGAAATATCAGATAAATTTAGTTCTATAACTGAATTGTTTTCAACTTCAACAGTTTCAGAATCGCCTCCAAAAATGACTCCAATAAGGATAATTCCAAAGAAAGAAAGCATCATAAAAACAAAAATACCAATAACGGTAGCCAAAACATTTCCTAAAAATCTCATAGTTAGTTATTTTTTATCAATAAGTCTATAACCTAATTGTATTGTTACAAAAGTAGATTTAAATTTCTTTTTTCAAAATAATCTGCTTCTATATCAGTAGTGATTTTAATTTTCTTTTCCTTAATTTGTACCTATTATGAAGTCACAGCATCAAGTCGTATTGTCGTTAGGTAGTAATCAGGGGCAAAGGTTAGAAACCATTATCCAATGTATTGATGTATTGCATCTTGAGGTAGGTACGGTTTTAAAAATCTCCCCAGTTTACGAATCTCCTGCTTGGGGTTTTGAAAGTACACCTTTTTACAACTGCGCCTTAGTTTTACATACTACCGCTTCTCCTTCCCAAGTTTTAAGCAAAATCCTTAAAATAGAAAAGCGTTTAGGTCGCGTTCGGACGGCTACAGTTGGCTATGCTGCTAGAAGTATCGATATTGACATCATTGCTTATGATGAATTGGTAGTGGATACCGAAAAGTTAAAATTGCCTCATCCATTACTACAAGACCGCAATTTTGTTTTATTGCCATTTCGTGACTTACAATTGGATTGGATACACGCAATTTTTAAAAAATCTGTCACCGAATTAATTGCCGAAACAACCGATAAAAGCAGATGCCAAGTCGTAGCTGCAATCCCTGCGCCATTGAGCAGCATTCCTCTTGAAAAATTCAATTACATCGCCTTTGAAGGTAATATTGGAGCAGGAAAAACAACCTTGACTAGCAAAATTGCCGAAGATTTTAATGCCAAAACAGTATTGGAACGTTTTGCGGACAATCCCTTTTTGCCAAAGTTTTACAAAGACCAAAACCGTTACGCTTTTCCTCTCGAAATGTCTTTTCTTGCCGACAGATATCAACAGCTGTCCGATGATTTGGCGCAATTCGACTTGTTCAAAGATTTTGTCGTAGCCGATTATCATATTTTCAAATCCCTAATTTTTGCCAAAATCACTTTGGCAGAAGACGAGTACCGTTTGTACCATACTCTTTTTTCTATCATTTATAAAGAAATGCCCAAGCCGGATTTGTACATTTATCTGTATCAAAACACCCAGCGTTTATTGCAAAACATAAAGAAAAGAGGTCGAAGTTACGAACAAGATATTCAGGAAGAATACCTAGAAAAAATCAACATTGGGTATCTCGATTATATCAAATCACAAAAAGATTTGAACGTGTTAATCATCGATGTTTCAGACCTTGACTTTGTCAAAAACCAGTCAGATTATCTTTTTGTTTTAAATGAAATCAAAAAGAAAATACATCACACTTCCTGATTTTTAGGAGCGCGTCAAAAAGGCTTTTCAGTGATTATGGTTTCCCGCTCTCCGCTATATCTTTGTGTAAGCTAGCGCATACACAAAGGATGCCGCTGCGGTCGGGGCTAAAAGCTAGCATTTGGCTTAAAAGTAAGAGAATCAAATGAATACTATCTTTTTAAAGAAAAATGACCTCTTTTCTCAACTCCAGAATCATCTAGTTTCAATACATACCAATAATCGGTTGAAGGCAAAGGGTTTTTATTTAAAGTGCCATCCCAAGACACATTGGTTGCGGATAATTGGCTTACTAATTTCCCGTATTGGTCAAAAATTGAAATGGTCGCTTTCGGGTAAACCTCAAAATCTTTCACATACCAAACGTCATTATAACCATCATTATTTGGGGTAAAAAATTTAGGTGGAGTAATTACGATGAATTGCTCTTGGTCCGAGTTGCAAAAGTTGGTATCTCTCACATAAGCCGTCTGAATTCCAGCAGGCGCATTCGTAAAGATATTTGAACTTTGATAACTAATGTTGTCAAGAGAGTATTCAAAATAAGGTGCGGTATTCGTTACTTCTATGGTTACGGTGGTTTCTTTTACCGTTACTACTTTTATTTCAGGTACAATTTGACGAATCACTGTAAAGTTTTTTCTGCTCGTGCAATTCTCAGGTGCTGGGCTAGTAATATCAACATAAAAATTGCCAATATCGTTCACCTGAATTGTTGCCGTAGTTGCTCCTGTCGACCACAAATAAGACATACCACTCAAGCCGGCATCTAGCGTTACAGGATTCGATTGGCAAATGATTTTTTCTTCGTCGCTAACAGCAGGAAGAGGATAAATCTTCACTTCTACAGGAACTCTAGTTCCGTTGGTGCAATTCGAATTGACGGCCTCGGCATAGAAGGTAGTGCTCGCATTCAAAAATGGAGTAACATAAGTGGTTCCTGTTCCTAATGTAGTTGTACTCGTAGCATCTGCATACCAATTAACTGTTCCCGAAGAGGGTGTTGCTGTTAATGTTACTACAGATGGTCCGCAATTGCTCACGGGAGAATTGGTAGCTGTTATGGTTGGAATTAAATTGATGGTTGCAACAACAGCTGTTCTATTAGTAGTACATCCTCCAGAAGTTATCCCTACATAGTAAGTGGTAGTAGCGTTTATAATCGGAGTGGTAAAACTAGTGCCACTACCAACTAAATTTCCGCCTGAGCTTTGGTTGTACCAATTGATGGTGCCGATAGAAGCAGTAGCCTGTAAGGTCAAACTACCAGGGTCACATTTTGTAGCAGGTGTTGTGCTTAGGATTGATGGGATGGTAATTGACGTACTGGCAGAGAGTTGCAAAATAGGGTCGCCCGGCATTCCACCATATTCCACAATATATCCTTTAGGTTGATAATCACCACTAGTGGAACCTGTGTTGGACAAATCATTCCAAGAACCCGCTATTCCTATTCCTGGTGCGGTAATGTGTGCATAATCTTCATCACCTGATTGGTTTGGTTCGTTATTATTCCAAAAAGCATAATTAGGAGTGCTTCCATTAGCGTTTCCATTCCAGAAGATGGTTCCAGCTTCCGGGCCAGTTACCCATTTCCATACGCCTTCTGTTTCGGAATCACTTCCTCCAATCCATCCTGCTCCTGGGGCTTGTTTTCCTGCTAATTGTGCTTCGTCAGCAGCGGTCAGTGTTGCTAGGTAGCCTTTTAGTCCGAAATATGTTCGAAGCTCAGCCGCGGCTTTAGCACTTGTCCAGGTAATTCCAATGTTAGGAACATATTCATAATAATGTCCATTTCTTGGTAAATAATTGGCTTGACTGATACTTATGGAAAAATTTCTTGTACCCGTTGCGGTTGCAGATGAGTTGAAAAATTGCACATCTTTGATGGCGTTAACAAAATCGGTATAACTTACAGGGACTCCTGTCGGACTATTCAATGTTAGTTTTCCTTCGGTGGCATTCCAACTACTTTTGATGGTTGGATGTGAAGAAGCATTACTTAAAAAAAGAACATCTTGCCCCAAATTATAGCCAGAGGAGATCTGAATATAAATAGCTTCAGTGCTAGTGTCATCTGGATCGGTGATACTAATATTGGTTACAATATTAATGTTGGAAAGTGGGCAATAGGATTGATTGCCAGTTGCGGTAATTGTTGGAGCAATATTAGCTACAGCTTTTTTAGTGGTAGCTACTTTTGTTATAGCTATTTTTTGTTTTTTTTCAGTTGGTGAAATTTCTGAATGGGCAAAACCAAATTGAAAAAAGCAAAAGACAAAAAATATAGGTAGTAGTATGGGGCGTTTCATTCTATAAAAATAAGATTAAATTCAATTGTTTACTAATCAAAAGAAAGAATTTAAGGTCGAATCTTTGTAGAATATGAGAAAATAAACAATAAAGAAATCAATAGTGATATTGTTTGAATAAATCCCAAACAACGATACCAGCACTTACCGATATATTCAAGGAATGTTTGGTGCCCAGTTGAGGAATTTCGATACAACCATCACAAAGGGCTACCGCTTCTTGTGCTACCCCGTGGACTTCATTACCAAAAACTAATGCATATTTTTTTGAAACATCAACTTTGAAATCTTGTAAAAAAATAGAGCTTTCAACTTGTTCAATCGCTAAAGTAATAACATTGTCTTTTTTTAGAGCAGTTATGGCATCCAAAACATTTTCATAATGTTCCCAAGCTACTGTTTCTGTTGCGCCCAAAGCAGTTTTATGTATCTCTTTGTTAGGAGGTGTCGCAGTAATTCCACAGAGTATAATTTTTTCTACCAAAAAAGCATCAGCAGTTCTAAATACAGATCCAATATTATGAAGACTTCTCACATCATCAAGAACCAGAACTAGAGGTGTTTTTTTAGATTGTTTGAATCCTTCAACCGACTTTCTTTCGAGTTCGCTATTCTCTAATTTTCTCATTGCAATGTCAATTTAATAAAAAAAGCTTCCTAAAGGAAGGAAGCTTTTTATGTAATATTTATGTTTTTTAGCTTTTTACTTCGTCAGGTAAAACGTTTCCTTTTATAGTCAAAGTTTTTGTTGGTTGACCAGCCGCATTTGAAGTAATAGTAACTGTTTTTGTAAAAGGACCAACTCTATCTGTAGCATATTTTACACCAATAACACCTTTTGCACCTGGCATAATTGGTTCTTTAGGGCTACTTGGTACTGTGCAACCACAAGATCCTTGAGCATTGGTAATGATTAATGGTGCATTTCCGTTGTTGGTGAAAACAAATTCACGTTTCCCGTCAGAGTTACGAGCGATTGTTCCGTAATCAATAGTTTCATTAACGAATATCATTCCAGCTCCTTCAACTTTCGCAACAGTTGCTTTTGCTTTTTTAGCTTTTTTTGAAGTTTCTTGTGCTGTAGCTGTAGTTATTCCTAAGCTCAAAACGAAAAGTAGAGTAAGTATTTTTTTCATAAGATTTAATTTTTAGTACACGCAAATCTATGCAAAAAATACAAATCAGCGCTTAAAATTGACTTAAAATTTTAATTTTTGAACCCTTCATTATTGCTTTAAAATCTATAAATTCGCTGTCATATTTACAGAATTTAATTCCCACTAATTTGGCAGCAAAAGAAAAAGGCGTGAAAGAAACGCCATTGATGAAACAATATAATGAAATCAAAAGGAAGTATCCTGATGCTTGTTTGTTGTTTCGTGTAGGTGATTTTTATGAAACGTTTGGCGAAGATGCTATTCGCGCATCCAAAATACTAGGTATTACCTTGACCAAAAGAGGTGCTGGGTCTGAGACGGAGACTGCATTGGCAGGTTTTCCCCATCATTCTATCAATACATATTTACCCAAGTTAGTTAAAGCTGGACTTCGTGTAGCCATTTGTGATCAGCTAGAAGATCCCAAAATGACCAAAACGATTGTGAAACGTGGCGTTACCGAATTGGTTACTCCTGGGGTTTCTATGAACGATGAGGTGTTGCAATCCAAAACCAATAATTTTTTGGCTTCGGTATATTTTACCAATAAAAATATTGGAATTTCATTTTTAGATGTTTCTACTGGAGAATTTCTAACCGCACAAGGAAATGCAGAATACATCGATAAGTTGTTGCAAAATTTCAATCCTAGTGAGGTCTTAGTGCCAAAAAACAACAAAAATACGTTCCGAGAAACATTCGGAGACGATTACCATAGTTTTTATCTCGAAGATTGGATTTACAAAGAGGATTATGCGTTTGAAAGCTTAACGAAGCATTTTCAAACCACTTCTTTAAAAGGTTTTGGTGTTGAAGAATTGAAAGAAGGAATCGTGGCTTCAGGCGCTATTTTGTATTATTTGTCCGAAACACAGCATAATAGGGTGCAGCATATTACGGCCATACAACGTATTGCTGAAGATGCTTATGTTTGGATGGATCGTTTTACGATTCGTAATCTAGAGTTGTATCACAGTTATAATCCTAATGCGGTGACGTTGCTAGATGTAATCGATCGAACGCTATCGCCTATGGGTGGACGATTATTGAAGCGTTGGTTGGCTTTGCCTTTGAAGGATGCTGCTAAAATTCAGAGTCGTCATCAAGTAGTAGCTTATTTAAAAGAAAATCAAGAAGTTTTAAAACAAATACAATATCAAATCAAGCAGATTTCTGATTTGGAACGTTTGATTTCAAAAATCGCAGCAGGCAAAGTATCACCTCGTGAAGTGGTGTATTTGAAAGAATCTTTAGATGCAATCTTGCCGATCAAAACGATAGCTTTGCAAAGTCCGCAAGAAGCCGTAAAAGTAATTGGTGATAGTTTGCATAGTTGTGATTTGCTTCGAGAGAAAATAAAAACGACGTTAAATCAAGATGCACCAGTGGCCATCGCCAAAGGAAATGCGATTGCAGTTGGGGTACATTCTGAATTGGATGAGTTACGTGCGATTTCTACTTCTGGAAAAGAATTTTTAGAAGGAATCGAGAAACGTGAATCAGAGCGTACAGGGATTTCTTCTTTGAAAATTTCTTTTAATAATGTTTTTGGATATTATATCGAAGTTCGTAATACGCATAAAGATAAAGTGCCAAGTGAGTGGATTCGCAAGCAAACCTTAGTGAATGCGGAGCGCTACATTACTGAAGAGTTGAAAGAATACGAAACCAAAATTTTAGGAGCCGAGGAAAAAATCCATAAAATCGAAGGAGAGATTTTTGAACAATTGGTTCAATGGATTTCAACGTATATAAAACCAGTTCAAATGAATGCCAATTTGGTAGCACAGTTGGATTGTTTGTGTTCGTTTACACAATTGGCTATCGAAAACCAATATGTTTGTCCTGAATTGGATGAAACCTTTGAATTGGATATCAAAAACGGTCGTCATCCAGTAATTGAAAAACAATTGCCTGTTGGTGTGTCTTACATCGCCAATGATGTTTTCCTTGATAGAGACACACAACAGTTGATTATGATTACGGGGCCCAATATGTCGGGTAAGTCGGCTATTTTGAGACAAACGGCTCTGATTGTACTCTTGGCTCAAATGGGAAGTTTTGTTCCAGCAGATAGCGTTAGAATGGGTATCGTGGATAAAATTTTTACCCGGGTAGGAGCTTCAGATAATATTTCGATGGGTGAATCTACTTTTATGGTTGAAATGAACGAGACGGCTTCTATTTTGAATAATATTTCAGATAGAAGTTTGGTGCTGTTGGATGAGATAGGTCGAGGAACAAGTACTTATGATGGAATTTCTATTGCGTGGGCAATTGCTGAGTTTTTGCACGAGCATCCATCGCAACCTAAAACCCTTTTTGCTACGCATTATCACGAATTGAATGAAATGAGTGAATCATTAGTTCGCATACAAAATTATAATGTCGCTGTAAAAGAATTAAAAGATAACGTGCTTTTTATTCGAAAACTAATAAAAGGAGGCTCTGCTCATAGTTTTGGGATTCACGTAGCCAAAATGGCTGGAATGCCACAGTTAGTGATTTTGAAAGCGCAGAAAATATTAAAAAAATTAGAAAAAGACCATTCAGGAGATGCTTTAAATGGAATCAAAGCAGCAAAAGATGAGATGCAAATGAGTTTTTTTAACTTAGATGACCCCTTGTTGGAGGAAATTAAAGAAGAAATTTTACAATTAGATATTAATTCGATAACGCCAATGGAGGCTTTGATGAAGCTGAATGAGATAAAACGAATGCTCAGTCGAAAATAATTGCAGTATAAAGAATAGGTTATCAGAAGGTTATATTTTTATTGAATTTTTTTTCTGAAAAAGGCTTGTTTTATTGAATATTTGTGCTAAATTTGCCACCGCAATACGAAACAAGTACTGCAGTTCTTTTGAGAATTTGAAACGCGAAAATAGCTCAGTTGGTAGAGCGCGACCTTGCCAAGGTCGAGGTCGCGGGTTCGAGCCCCGTTTTTCGCTCAACACCACATAATGCTCGGATGGTGAAATTGGTAGACACGCTGGACTTAAAATCCAGTGAACAGCAATGTTCGTGCGGGTTCAAGTCCCGCTCTGAGTACAAGAAAGCTTCAAACTATGTTTGGAGCTTTTTTTATTTATGACAAATCCTAACATCGGCCTGATGAGGATGGAGTAATTTGATTTTAAAATCTTTAACGTATAAATTATTGTATGGGTGCTTTTGTGATTAGTAAACGGTTTAATGATACTTATAAGTTTGTTTTTACATCACGTAAAGGGAAGGTGATTTTTACCAGTCAAAGCTATGAATTGAAGTTTGAAGGGGAGGAGGATATTGTCTTGATACAGCAGTCGATTGATGCGTTGGTTTTTATTAAATTAAAATCAGCGGCTGGGAAGTATTATTTTAGATTGTTGCTTGGAGAGCGCCATTTGGCAACCAGCAGAAAGTATACTACAGAGTTGCGATTGCTCAAAGGAATAGAGGAGATAAAAAAATCTGCTGCGGTGTCTGAGATTTTAGATTTCTCTGAAAACACCTTTGTTTTTCCAGATTGAATCTATGATATAGTTTGATAAACAAAAGCTCAAGATGATTCTTGAGCTTTTGTTTTTTGGGTATAAAAAAAGCCATCACATGGATGGCTTGATTTTTTCTGTAATTTAAAAATTACTTAGCAGCTGGAGCTTCAGCAGCTGGAGCAGCAGCAGAATCAACTACAGTAGCAGCAGAATCAACAGCAGGTGCAGCAGCAGAATCAACTACAGTAGCAGCAGAATCAACAGCAACTTCAGCTCCTTCAGCAGCAGCGTCAGCTTTTTTACAAGATACAACAGTTAATACAGCAACAGCAGCTAAACTTAAAAATACTTTTTTCATCTTAATTTTATTATAAAGGTTAATTATTAATTCGTGGCAAAGATATAAAAAAATTAATACGCAATATATTTTTTTGTATTTTTTTTAAATTATATTCTCTGTTCACGTGGGTTTAAATATCAAATAGTATGCCAATGTAGGGGGTGTGCTAAAATAGTAGCTGTTAGTTACTAACGTTTCCCTTTTTGGTTTTTTTTAGGATGTACCAATTGTAATTCTTCAATCAAGTTTTTTGCTCCTGCGTATTTGTCCATAATGAAAAGTACATAGCGAATGTCGACCATTATGTTTCTGCAGATGCTAGGGTCGTAATAGATGTCGCTCATCGTACCTTCCCAAACACGGTCAAAGTTCAATCCAATTAAATTTCCTTTGGCGTCTAGCGCTGGACTTCCTGAATTTCCGCCTGTAGTATGATTGGTACCAATAAAGCATACGGGCATTTTTCCGTTTTCGCCATAATTTCCAAAATCTTTGTTTTTATACAAATCAATCAATTTTGGAGAAACATCAAATTCGTAGTCACCAGGAATGTATTTTTCCATTACACCGTTTAGGTAAGTGATAGGGTTGTAATATACGCCGTCCTTTGGTTCGTATCCTTTTACTTTTCCATAAGTCACCCTCAAAGTACTATTAGCATCTGGAAAAATTCTTGAATTTTCGCTCAGTTCCAGTTGTGCTTTCATATAATTGCGCTGCAATTCCGTTATTTTCAAATTTAAAGCCTCGTAAGTAGGATTCACTTCTTTTAGATACATATCGGCCATACTTTTTACTAGAACAAAAGCAGGGTCACGGTTGATGTTTTCTAATACCGTTTTTGTATCGCCAGTTAGTAGTTCTTTTGAGCCAGAATAGGAAGTGAGTTTGGAGTCAGAATAAATGCTCTTTGTGAGTTGGTTAACGTCAATGTTGTTGAGTGTGTTCGGTAAGAATTGCTTTGGTACTTTTGTAGCATATAATGCAATAAGTTGCTCGAATACTTTTTCGTCAACTTTAGCGCTGAAATCTTTATAAAAATCGCCCAATCCGTTGTACAGGTTGTTTTTTCTGTCAGTAAAAGCCTGTTCTCCTTTGGAGTTGTAAAGTTGCTCTAATTGATAGAATTTGTAAGCAACAGTAAGTAGTTCCGTATTTCTTTGTACGGTTTCGTTAAAATAATCTCTTGCCAAAGCGTAAGGCGCGATTTCAGTGTAGTTTTTTTCGAAATCACTCAAAAGACTGCCGTATTCTTTTTCTTTTTTGGCTTTGCTAACCTTTTCTTGAAACTTCTTTTCGGCTTCTTTTTTTACGGCAATCGCATTTGATTTCTTGATGCCTAAAGTTTCACCTTGCCATTTTTTCCAATAATTGGCCGTTCCTGCATATTTTGAAGCATATTGGATTTTGATAGCATTATCTTTTCTCATAAAACCATCAGCTACTTTAAGAGCTTGTTCTCTGATTTCGATTTTTGCAGGATTCAGTTCGTTTGCAATTTGGTTGATGGCAACAGCAGGTAAGTATTCGTTGGTTCTTCCTGGATACCCAAAAACTAAAGTAAAATCATCTTCGGCAATACCGTCTAAAGAAACTGGTAAAAAGTGTTTTGGAGTATAAGGAACATTGTCTTTTGAATAGGCGGCTGGACGATTGTTTTTGTCAGCATAAATTCTGAAAAGTGAAAAATCTCCAGTATGTCTAGGCCAAACCCAATTGTCGGTATCCGAACCAAATTTTCCTATCGAAGTTGGTGGCGCACCTACTAAACGAACGTCTTTGAAGGTTTCGGTAACAAAAAGTAAGTATTGATTGCCGTCATAGAACGTTCGGATTTTGTTTTCTTGCCAAGCTTCTTTGGGAAATGAATTGCTTAAAGCGCTAATGTTTTCTTGAATTTTCTTTTGCTTATCGGCTTCATTTGATAGCGTATTCACTCCTTCCAAGACTTGTTTGGTCACGTCTTCTATTTTGACAATAAAAGTCACGACCAAATCTTTATTGGGTAATTCATCTTCCATTTTGTAGGCCCAAAAACCATTGGCTAAATAGTCGTGCTCGGTGCTAGAATGCGATTGAATTTGTCCGTAACCACAATGGTGATTGGTTAGCAAAAGTCCTTTAGGTGAAATAACTTCCGAAGTACAACCTCCGTTAAATTGAGGCACAGCGTCTTTTAAGCTGGATTTGTTGGTGTCGTAAATGTCTTTGGCAGTCATTTTCATGCCCAGACTTTTCATTTCTTTTTCGTTCATTCCTTCCAAGAGAGAAGGTATCCACATACCGCCTTGTTGGGCTTGTGTTTGAATCACAAAAAGCAATAAGAATAGTTTTAAGAATTTCATAGGAGTAATGGTATTTAAAAGGTAATAAAATTATAATTTGTGTTTCATCAATTTTCTCGGGTGAATAGTAAAGCCGCTTTTGAGATACAATTGCTGAGCCGAAAGATTGTGTTCTTCGACTTCTAAATAAAGTAATCTTAAGCTTAGTTCTTCGCTTTGTGTTTTGGCAAAAGCAACGGCACTTTTCCCAATTCCTTGGCCTTGTGCTTTGGGTTGAATGTATAATTCATCTAAAAAAGCAATCTTACCTTGGTATTCAAAGCTAAAAACAAAAGTCAGAATCAAATACCCTACAATTTCTTGATTCCAGACTAATAACCAGCATTTGCCAAGATTATCGTTTGTTAAAAATTCTTTAAACAAATTCTTTGCGATTGTTGTGTCAAAAGGGTAGTTGTCAATAGCGTAAAATTCGCTCATCAAAGAGGTAACGGTATCGATATCCTTTTTTTCGAGTGGTTGAAATTGTATCATTGAAGATGATTTAGAATGATAGCGGTAGCGCCTTTATTTTGCTGTACAAATTGGCGGCAAATAGCTCCTTTTTGAAATCTAATTTCTGGTTTGTAAATCAAATCGTCAAAAGTTTCGAGTAAATCTTTATTGTTTTCAATGCTAACACATCCTTCAAGTTTAACTAAAGCTGTGGCTTCTGCAAAATGCGAATAATTTGGTCCAATTACGATAGGAATTCCAAAAGTGGCTGGTTCTAAAATATTATGAACTCCAGGATTTCCATAGCCACCGCCTACATAAGCTATGTCGGCATAACTGTAGATTTTGGTTAAAATCCCAATGGTGTCAATAATAAAAACTTGTTGGTCGGATAGGGATTGATGTTCTTTTTCAGAAAATAAGACCGTAGGTTTGGTAATTAGTGCTCTTAAGTTTGCGATTTGTTCCGCTTTGATATTATGCGGAGCAATAATAAATTTTACGTTTTCATTGCTGTATTCATTAATGTATTGAGCGATAATTTCTTCGTCTTTTGGCCAAGAACTGCCTACAACAATAGTAATTTTGTTATTCTTGAATTCGGCTATGAAATCAAGAGTGTTGTCTTTCTCTAAAATGGTACTTACACGGTCAAAACGCGTATCTCCAGAAACCAAAACATTTTGGTAGCCAAGGCTTTGCAAGAGTTGTTTCGAAGATTCGTTTTGCACAAAAAAGAAATCAAAAGCGTTCAGGGCTTTTCTGTAAAAACCGCCGTACCATTGAAAAAAGGCTTGATTTTCTCTCAGAATTCCAGAAATCAAATAGGTTTTGATGTTTCGTTTTTTGAGTTCGTTTAAGTAATTCGGCCAATACTCGTATTTGATAAAGAAAACCAGTTCGGGCTTGGCTAACTCGATGAATTGTTTGGCATTTTTTTGAGTATCCAATGGTAAATAAACCGTGCAATCAGCCACTGTATTGTTCTTTCGCACCTCGTAACCTGAAGGAGAAAAAAAGGTGACTATAATTTTATGGGAAGGGAATTTTTCTTTTATTTTTTCAATTACAGGAAGTCCTTGTTCGTATTCGCCTAAGGATGCGGCGTGAAACCAGATGGATTTGTCGTTGGGTTGAATTTTTTCTTCTAAAGTCTTAAAAACATCCTTTCGACCCTTTACAAAAAGAGCCATTTTTGGGCTAAAAAGGGCAGCGATTTTCAATAAAAAACCTGCTGTAAAAACGATTTGATTATACAGAAAAAACATGAGTATAAATTTTGGCTAAAATACAGTTTCTTTATGGTTTTTTCATTGTCTAAGAGGGATTAAATAACTATTTTTGTTGTTCTTTTTTGCGAAAACATTTTGGGTTGACCTACTTTGTTTTCAAACTTTAAATTATTTTTCAATGAAAAAAATCCAAATGGTTGACTTAAAAAGTCAATATGATAAAATAAAAGACGTTGTAAATACCTCAATTCAAAACGTTTTAGATACGAATACTTACATCAACGGTCCAGAAGTACATACTTTCCAGAAAGAATTAGAAACCTATTTGGACGTAAAACACGTCATTCCTTGTGCCAATGGTACCGATGCGCTACAAATTGCGATGATGGGATTGGGTTTACAGCCCGGAGACGAAGTAATCACTGCCGATTTTACGTTTGCAGCAACCGTAGAAGTGATTGCATTATTGCAACTGACTCCCGTTTTGGTAGATGTTGATATGTACAACATGAACATTTCTCTAGAAGCTATCAAAAAAGCCATTACTCCAAAAACCAAAGCGATTGTACCCGTACACTTGTTTGGTCGTGCTGCTAATATGGAAGCGATTATGGCTTTGGCTAATGAGCATAATTTATATGTAATCGAAGATAATGCACAGGCTATTGGTGCCAATTGCAAATTTTCAGATGGTACCAAAAAGAAAGCTGGAACTATCGGTCATGTAGGAGCGACTTCCTTTTTCCCTTCTAAGAACTTAGGATGTTATGGCGATGGTGGTGCTATTTTTACTAACGACGATGCTTTGGCACACACCCTTCGCGGTATTGTAAACCACGGAATGTACGAAAGATACCATCACGATGTGGTGGGTGTAAATTCGCGGTTGGATAGTATTCAAGCAGCAGTTCTGAATGCAAAATTACCCTTGTTAGATCAATACAATAAAGCGCGTCAAGATGCTGCTCGCAAATATACCTTGGCTTTTCAAGATCACGCCAATATCATTGCGCCAAGTATTTGCAATATCTGCGATTGTCATGTTTTTCATCAATATACCTTGCGGATCATCAATGCGGATCGCAATGGATTAATGCAGCATTTGTTAGATAAAGGTATTCCATGTGCTATTTATTATCCAATTCCATTGCACGCACAAAAAGCCTATTTGGATACAAGATATAAAGAAGAAGATTTTCCAGTTACGAATCAGTTGGTACAAGAAGTGTTATCTTTACCTATGCACACTGAGCTTGATGACGAGCAAATTAAATTTATTACCGATAGTGTTTTAGAATTTTTAGGATAGTTTTTAGGAGCTATTTCCTGCTGTACGCTATATCTTGCTTGGCGAACCCCTCCAAGCAAGGATGCCGCTTCCATCAGGGCTAACCCAAACCACACAATTATGAAAATATTGGTTACAGGAGGCTTAGGCTTCATCGGTTCTCACACCGTAGTGGAATTACAAAACAAAGGATTCGAAGTCCTAATCGTCGATAACTTGTACAATTCGTCTATCGATGTTCTAAAAGGAATCGAAAGCATTTCAGGAATTGCGCCGCATTTCAAAAATATTGATATGCGCGACAAAACATCGGTACAAGCACTCTTCAAAGAATATTCCGATATTGCTGGAGTCATTCATTTTGCAGCCTCCAAAGCTGTGGGGGAAAGTGTTCAGAATCCCTTATTGTATTACGAAAATAACATTGCTGCCTTAGTGTATCTTTTGCAAGAATTGCAGCAAAAAGATGCGGCTTCCTTTATATTTAGTTCCTCTTGTACGGTTTACGGTCAGGCCGAAAAAATGCCCATTACCGAAGATGCTCCGGTACAACAACCGATGTCGCCTTACGGGAATACCAAAAAAGTAGGGGAAGAAATCATCAGAGATACCGCAAAAGCATCGTCTATCAATGCGATTTTATTACGTTATTTCAATCCTATTGGAGCACATCCAAGTGCCGCAATTGGAGAATTGCCTATTGGTGTGCCACAAAATTTAGTGCCTTTTATCACTCAAACCGCAATTGGATTGCGCCAAGAATTATCGGTTTTTGGAGATGATTATCCAACGCAAGATGGTACAGCGGTTCGTGATTATATTCACGTGGTGGATTTAGCCAAAGCACACGTTATTGCGCTAGAACGATTGTTAGAAAAGAAAAACAGCGACAAAGTTGAGACTTTTAACTTAGGAACAGGAACAGGAAGTTCAGTACTCGAAGTGATACAGAGTTTTGAGCGAGTAAGTGGCCAAAAACTACCTTATAAAATCGTACCTCGAAGAGAAGGCGACGTTACCGAAGCCTATGCTAATACGCACAAAGCCAACACCGTTTTGGGTTGGAAAGCCGAGTCAACACTTGACGAAGCAATGGCAAGTGCTTGGAAATGGGAACAAAAGATTAGAAAGTAATCAGTGCTCAGTCCCAAATTTTAGGGATTACTGTTCGGTATTCTATATAAAAAAAATTTACTGAAAGCCTAAGTTGTTAATTGTCAACTTAGGCTTTTTTGTTACTTTTTAGCAGCTTCTTTCATTTTATCAGCGGCTTTGTCTAGTTTTTCAGCGCCTTTTTCGAGTACTTTACTCGTTTTGGCCTGTAAAGTATCTACGGCTTTTTCTACTTTTACGGTGGCGGTATCTATTTTTTCTTCTACTTCTGAGGTTACTGCCTCTTTGGCTTCATCCAATTTTTCTTTGGTTTCTTCCTTGCAAGAAACGGTTACTAAAGCTAAAAATGCCAATCCTAAAATTATTTTTCTCATAGTTAATGGGTTTTATGGGTTGTTATTTTTTTGAAAACTAAAGATAAATAAAAAATCCCCACAAACTTTACGTTTATGAGGATTCTGTTGATAAGAATAGCTATTTAAATGCTGCAATCTGCAATCTTAAGTTTTTAAGCATTTGCCGTAGCCGCTTCTTTATTGATTTTTCCAATTAATCCGGTTAATACTTTTCCTGGACCTACTTCGGTAAATAATGTGGCTCCATCGGCAATCATTTGTTGTACGGATTGTGTCCATTTTACAGGAGCAGTTAACTGAATGATTAAGTTTTTCTTGATTTCGTTAGGGTCAGAAACCGCGCTTGCTGTTACATTTTGGTACACAGGACAAATCGGAGTTGCAAAAGTAGTCGCTTCGATAGCTGCGGCTAATTCTTCTCTAGCTGGCTCCATCATTGGAGAGTGAAACGCACCACCAACAGGCAAAATCAAGGCTCTTTTGGCGCCTGCTTCTTTCATTTTTTCGCAAGCCAACTCTACGGCTTTGTATTCCCCAGAAATCACCAATTGACCAGGACAGTTGTAATTTGCGGCAACTACAACACCATCAATAGAAGCGCAAATGTCTTCTACTATTTTGTCGTCTAGGTTCAAAACGGCTGCCATCGTCGAAGGGGTGATTTCGCAAGCTTTTTGCATTGCCAAAGCTCTTTGAGAAACTAATTTTAATCCGTCTTCAAAAGACAAAGCACCATTGGCTACCAAGGCAGAAAATTCACCCAAAGAATGTCCAGCCACCATTTCAGGTTTGAAATCTTCTAAAGTTTTAGCCAAAATAACCGAGTGCAAAAATACCGCAGGTTGTGTTACTTTGGTTTCTTTTAGTTGTTCTGCAGTACCTTCAAACATAATATCGGTAATGCGGAAACCTAAAATTTCGTTGGCTTTTTCGAATAATTCTTTGGCTAATGGAGAGTTCTCATATAAGTCTTTGCCCATTCCTGTGAACTGTGCGCCTTGACCTGGAAAAACGTATGCTTTCATAATAGTATGTTTATGTCGTAAATAATTTTAGTAGTCGCAAAAGTACTATTTTTATGGAATGTAAAAAAAAACGCTCCTACCTTTTCTTTTTGTTGGTTGTAACGTTTAAAAAATTAAAAGACTAATAGGGAAATATCTTCATATTATGAAAAAAGTAATCTTAGTATTTTTTACAGTTTTTATCGCATTCCTTTTGATTTATTTTGGTTTGCCGGTACTTAATTATGGCTTTTTCAAATTGCCTTTCTTTCTATTATTGTTAATTGGAGTAGTGAGTTTATTTTTTATTAAACTAAAAGTAGACCCAAAAACTCACAAAACAACAGTTTTGAAGGCACCTCACAAGGTATTTTATTATAGTATATTGGTCTTACTTTTTTATGTAACCATTGTCCCATTATTTACTACGGTAAAAATGTTCAGAAGCGAAGCGTACCAACAATTGCTTGGCAAAGTGCATAAAGGCGAAAAAATCACCCAACATATTGCACCTATCGCCATAGACAAAATCCGAGTAGTTGATGAAGAATTAGCTTATTTATTAGGCGAAAAAATATTAGGCTCGCAACCAGCTTTGGGAAGTCAAGTAGAGTTGGGACATTTTTGCATTCAAAAAGTACAAAACGAATTGTACTGGGTAGCTCCATTGTTGCATTCTGGGTTTTTCAAATGGATTAATAATTCCGAAGGAACGGCGGGTTATGTTATGGTTTCGGCTACCAATGAACGTGATGTAAAATTGGTGCAACAAATTGACGGGAAACCTCTAAAAATAAAATACCAACCGTCTGCTTATTTTCAGTCCGAAATTCATCGCCACGCGTATCTTAACGGATACTCAACCATTGGCTTAACCGACTTTACTTTTGAAATCAACGACGAAGGAAAACCGTTTTGGGTGATTACAACCTATGACAAAACCATTGGCTTCTCTGGAAATAATGCTACCGGAGTTTTGGTAGTCGATGCACAAAATGGAGCCATTCAAGAGTATTCGATTGCCAACACTCCAAAATGGGTAGACCGCATACAACCTATAGATTTTGTCGAAGACCAATTAGACGATTGGGGAACGCTAATTCACGGGTATTTTAATTTTTCAAATGAAGACAAATTGCAAATCACCGAAGGGATGACGCTGGTGTATGGAAAAGACAATAAATCGTATTGGTATACAGGCATCACTTCAACCGGCAAAGACGAATCTGCCGTGGGCTTTGTATTGGTTGATACTCGTACCAAAGAAACCACTTTTTACAAACAAGGCGGCGCTACCGAATTTGCGGCTCAAAGTTCAGCCCAAGGTAAAGTTCAAGAAAAAGAATATACTGCTTCTATGCCAATTCCATATAACATCAATTCCATTCCTACCTACGTAATGACTTTAAAAGACAAGGGGGGATTGGTCAAAATGTTTGCTATGGTTGCCATTTCTGACTATACGATTGTGGGTGTAGGCAATACGATGCGTGAGACCCTTACGGCATACAAAAATGTGTATAATATGGCCGACAATAAGATTAATCCCAATTCGGTAGCCAATAAAAAAATCATTCAATCGGTAGTGACAAGAATTCAAAACGACGTCAAAAACGGCAATAGTTTTTATTACTTCACCCTGCGAAAGTCACCCACTATTTATGTAGGTTCTTCACAAATTTCGAGTGAATTACCGGTTACGGTTGTGGGAGATTCTATCAAAATCACCTATGATTTAGACCTTGAAAAAGTAGTAGATATTTCTAGCTTTCAAAATCTAACATTAAGCAAGAAGTAAAGCATCGTTTTATTTATTTTTGTAGCTAAAACATAAAGACAATGCCTTCTGAAAAAGAAAAAATGCTCGCTGGCGAATCCTATCTCAGCAACGACAAACAGTTGGTGCAAGAGCGATTATGGGCCAAGAAAATGCTCCAACAAATCAATGCCGAGTATATCGTAAACGGCAAAACACGCGGACTTTTCAAGCAATTACTGCCCAATGCCCACAAGCGTTTGTATATAGAACCGCCGTTTCATTGTGATTATGGGTACAACATTCACACGGGCGAGAATGTCTATTTTAACCTCAATTGTGTGGTGCTCGATACGATGAAAATCACCATTGGCAACAACGTGTTTTTTGGCCCAGGCGTACATATTTACACCGCCTCGCATCCCTTAAATATTTTAGAGCGACGCACTTTCGAGGTATCTAAACCCGTCACAATAGGCGATGATTGCTGGATTGGCGGCAATACCGTGATTTGCCCCGGAGTGACCATTGGCGACGGTTGCACCATTGGCGCTGGCTCGGTGGTGACCAAAATGATTCCGCCGCATTCACTGGCTGTAGGCAATCCCGCGCGCGTTATTCGAAAATTGCAGTAATCCTTTTTAGGAGCAGAAAGAAGCGGCTTATTTATAGGCAAAATCCCGTCATCCGCTGTATCTTTGCTATCTCGTTTCAAAAACGAGACCACAAAGGATGCGGCTACTACCGGGGCTAGCAGACAAGAAAGGGCTTGATTAGCCAACATCCCGAAAATAAAACACAAAAAATGAAAGTTATCCTACTTACCCCAATGGAAATCGAAGCCGAGAAAGTGCAAAATGCCTTGCAACGCTTTCCGTCTTTACAAAATGACTACCAAATCGTTATCTCTGGAGTGGGGAGAGAAACCACCGCCAAAGCGATGATGCATTTGCCTACGCACGATTTGTGTGTATTAATTGGCTTTGCTGCCATCGTAGGAAAACCTGAAAATCTTCCAGCCGAATTACAATTAGGAATGCCTATTGAAATCACTAACGCTTCACTTTATGGTTACGAAGGGCAATTGTTCGAAAACGGCAAACCGATATTGACGGAACCCAAAACCAACCTGCTTTGTTTGTCTTCGTTAACTTCGGATAAATTTGTCAAAACAACTAATTTGGCCGAACGCACCGTGGTGAATATGGAAGATTATACTTTTATGTATCTCAAGCAACCACAGGATTTTATCGTCCGTATTATTTCGGATTTCTTGCCTCATACCCACGAAATCGACTTTTTTGAAGAAGTAAAACCCATTGATTTTTACAAAGCCATTGACGCTATTGAGAGGGTTTTGTAGGTGGAAGATTTAATGTGCAGCTATTTCTTGATGTAATAATTCTACATTAAAATTGACTTTTGCATTCAAAGCTCGAAAAACTTTAATTATTGTATCGAATCTTGCATCAGTTACGCTGTTTTCAATTTTAGAAATTTGAGCTTTTTTTACACCGACTAATGCACCTAATTGTTCTTGAGTCAAGTTTCTTTCTTTGCGAATTTGTTTAATGGTTTGTCCAATCAAATCAATTTTCAATTCGTTTTCAAAATTATCTCTATTTGGAGTGCCTTTTTTTCCAACGAATTTATCTGTTACTTCATCTAAACTGTACGTTTTCATACTCTTATTTCTTTTCGTTAAAATATTTTACTCTTAGTGATTCTGCTCTCTCAATTTCTAGTTTGGGAGTTTTATCGGTTTTCTTTATTATGCCGTGGGTAGAAATTACAATTGTGTCCTTTTTGTCTGATTTATCCCAAAAGGCAAACAATCTAAAATATTGTTTGTTATATAAAGTTCTAAACTCCCAAATTTCGCCATCAAGTTTTTTGAATAATTCATTATCGTTTACGCTTCTTGATTTCCAGATATTATAAAGTATTTTTTCTCTAGATTTCGGCTCTAGACTTTCCAAAAATGTTATGACTGGTTCAAGAAATTCAACTTTAAATTTATAATCCATTGTTTACTAAGCATAATTTTTTGTAAAGATATAAGTTTCCTTTTTAAGAAACAATTTTTTCAAGCTCATCGTTTTGTTTTTTGACCACCAATCTATTACCTTATTCTATCGCCTCAATAATTTCTAGCAATTGTGCTTTTAATTCTTCGTTGGTGATTCCTTTTTCTGCATCAAAATTGGTGGCAAAACTCGGTAACGAAAAAGCACCTTTAACATCGGCCCCTTGGAAAGGGAATCTGTTTTTGGCCATTTCCAAAACCGAAGCACCTCCTCGTGGTCCGGGTGACGTAGCGAGCAAAAGCGTTGGTTTTTCTTGAAAGGTTTTACCGTTGATGCGGGAAGCCCAATCCAAAATATTTTTGAAAGCAGTTGAATAGGCGCCATTGTGTTCTGCAAAAGAAATGACAATAAGGTCTGTACTGCCTAGTTTGGCAAAAAAATCGTGCGCTAATTGCGGAATTCCGGTTTTGGTTTCTTTGTCTATTGAGAAAATAGGCATTTCGTAGTCGTTCAAATCCAAAACTTCAACTGTTGCGTTGGCGAATTGATGTGCGGCATAGGTTGCCAACTGTTTGTTGATAGAAGTCGCGCTAGAGGATGCGCCAAAGGCTAGTATTTTTTTCATTATAGATGTTTTTAACCGCTGGTGTAATTATTTTTTACCACATAGAATCATAGAATTTATGTTGTTTGAAAAGAATTTTACAGATGTTTCACTTTTCACATAGTCAATCTATGTGAAAAATAGTGCTATTTCTATTGATTCCTTTTCTAATTTCTTTTTATCTATGAATCTATGTGGTTTGTTTTTTATTTAAACTGAACTACTCCCAACGTGTTGTTTTTATTCTTATTCTTTATTTATATAGTACGTCAATGCTCCCGAAGGACATTTTTTTACTGTACTGATAATGGCTTCGGTAGTCGAATTTTCGGGAACTATCCACGGTTTTTCTTTGGGTTTAAATACGTCGGGATTGTTCTTTACACATTCGGCAGCGTGTTTGCATAAGCTGTTTTTCCAAACAATGGTTACCTCGCCATTGCTGTACTCTTTGGTTAAATCTTTGGCATCCATAGTATTTATAGTTGAGTGTTAATACTGACTTTGTTTTTTAATAGTTTCGAAACGGGACATTTTTCGGCTATCAAAAGTAAGCGTTCTTTTTGTGCTTCGGTAATGATTTCAGAAAAAGTGATGGTTCTCGAAATGGTGGTCTCTAATTCGGATTCGTTATTTTGTGATAGATTCAACGCAATCTGAATTTCGGGAATGTTCCAACCTTTGCGGTCGATGTACATTCGCAAGGTAGAAAGTGTGCAACCCGCCAGCGAAGCCAATAAAGTAGAGTAGGGGTCATGACCCAAATCTTGCCCTCCAATAGTTTCGGGTTCATCCATTAGTAATTCGCCGTTACGCCAAGAAATGGTGCACAAGTATTTTTGTGCACCAATACTTCCTTGAACGTCTTTTTCTAGTAAGTTTTCCATTTACAGTACGTCTCTAAATTCTGGAGTTTTGTCGAATATTTTTTTGGCAAACGGACAAAGCGGAATGATTTTTATGTTGTTTTCTCGTGCATAAGTTACCGCTTGAGCGACCATTTGTTTGCCCAAACCTTTTCCTTCATTGCCTGGATTTACACCCGTGTGGTCAATAATGATTTTGTCTTCCCCAGCAAAAACAAACGTCATTTCTGCTTCTTGTTTGCCTTCAATTTCAATAAAAAAACTCCCTTTTTTATCGTTCATTTTTACTTGTACTTCGTTCATAGCTTACCTTTTTTATTGAATACTATCTGCTGACGACTGACTACTTTTTTTATTGTTCCATCGGGATTTCCATCACCAAAAATTTAGCAGCTGTTGTTGCTTTGATGTCAATTTCTGGAGTATCCCAAATTCCAAGTGCATCTCTTTTGCTTAGTTGTTCTCCGTTGACTTCTATTTCGCCCTCAATAGTCATAATGTAAAAACCGTTACCTTCTTTTTGTAAGGCTAATTTTTTAGAGAAATCGGCATCAAAATCAGACAAATAAAACCAAGCATCTTGATGAATCCACACCCCAGCATCGTCAGGATTTGGAGATAGAATTTGAGCAAAATTGTTTTTTTGTTCGGTAACGTCCAAAGTGATTTGTTGGTAGCGAGGTTCTACATTGCGGTATTTTGGGAACAACCAAATTTGGAATAGCTTGGTTTGTTGGTCCGCATTCGGATTGAATTCACTGTGCTGAATACCCGTTCCCGCACTCATTACTTGTACATCACCCGTTTTGATAGTTGCGGCATTGCCCATACTGTCTTTGTGCGCCAAATCGCCTTCTAGCGGAATGGTGATGATTTCCATATTGTCGTGTGGATGCGTACCAAAGCCCATTCCTGCAGCAACAGTATCATCGTTCAAAACGCGTAGCATACCAAACTGCACTCTATCGGGGTTGTACCAACTAGCAAAGCTAAAACTGTGATAAGCATTCAACCATCCGTGGTTAGCGTGTCCTCTTGAATCTGCGGTATGTAAAACTGATTTTTTCATCTTCGTATAAATTTAGTGATTACTAGGATACAAAGGTATGCTCGTTGTGAGCAAAAGTCACTTAACCTAGATTAAGAAAGAGTGTTTTAACACAAGCGTGAAATAGTGAGCCAGTTCTTGCTTGAAATGGATAGCCATTACTTCTTCAATAACCTACTCTTCATTTTGCTAAAGAATTCAGGTGTTACGCCAATATAAGAAGCAATGTGTTTTTGGGGGAGTTTATGAATTAAAGTGGGGTATTTTTTGCAGAACTTTTCATAGCGTTCTTCGGCGGTCAAGCTCAAATTATCCATTAAGCGTTCTTGGTGAGTTACTAAAGAATTCTCTGCGAGTATTCTGAAAAAGCGTTCCAATTTTGGAATGGCTTTATAGAGTTCTTGATGGTTTTCTTTGGTAATGGTAACTATTTCAGCATCTTCTAGGACTTCGATAAAAAGATTGCCGGGTTTTCCAGAAATGTAACTGTACATATCGCCCATCCACCAGCCTTCACAGGCAAAATGCAACACGTGTTCGATAATGTTGTCGTTGATATTGAAGCTTCTCAAAATCCCTGAGTTGACAAAATAAGTACTATCGGCCACTTTACCAGCGTGCAACAAAACTGATTTGGCTTTGTGTTTTTGTGTCGTTGTTTTGGATAAAAATAAGGCCTCTTCCTCAGGGGTTAAGGCCACATGTTTGGCAATATTTTGAAGAATTAAAGCCATTTACTTTTTTTCAGGTAACAATTTGAAGTACGTCACTTTAAAGCGATTGTCTACGATTTCGCCAATTACTTCAGCTTTTCTAACGGCTGCACAAAAACCGTCTTTGGCGTGCGCATCTCCATGTTGGTCGATATGTGTACCGTCTACGAAATAAGATTTTCCGTTGATGCGAACGGCTAAATCGCACTCTTTTCCTTCCATACCAAATTGGCATTGCCCGCAAGAAGCTTCTACAATTTGTTTCTTAGGCGTTTCTTTTTTTTCTTGGGCATTACTACTTGCAGAAATGACTAATAACAGAGCAAATATTATTTTTCTCATTTTTGATTTAAAAAAATTATAAGTGCAAGTTAGTAGTTTTTTGAAGGATTACGGCTTAGGTGGCATAATTTTTAAATAGATAAATCCATAATATTCTTGACAAACGAATGTTGAAAGGCGATAAAGATATAAGAACAACTGCGATTATAGGAATCATTCTTAAGTCAAATCTTTCAGTGAAAAACAAATGGGCTATGAGATAAGTTAGAATGCCTTGCGCAACACTTATTCCATAATTCACATACATTGCTCCAAAGAAATATCCAGGTTCTTTCTCAAATTTATAATTACAATTCGAACAATGGGTATGCATTTTAGGAAAATGCAAGTTGAAAAAAATGTTTCTTTCGTCAAATATTTTGCCTTTTCGGCATTGAGGGCAATCGTTATTTAGGATGTGATAAATAGAATGTGGCATGGATTTTTTTTTCAAAGGTAATTTTTACTTCCGTTGTTACTTTTCTTTATATTCGCAACTTATAGCACAAAAAAGACATTTTTAGCATATGGGAAAATATCCTATTTATCCAATACGAAAATTTTTATCGTCTCAAATCGATAAGGATTTATATGTAAATACGTTTAAAGACCACCTAAAAAAACACCGTTTTGTAGAAGAACCACATAGACATAATTCGTATGTGTTGGTTTTTTTTACTCAAGGTTCAGGGACACACGAAATTGATTTCTCTACATTTACTATTCAAAATGGGAGCGTCTTTTTTTTGAAGCCAGGACAAATCCATCATTGGAGTTTGAGCGAAGATATAGACGGTTTTGTCATCTTTTATTCTGAGGAAATGTTTAATCTGTATTTTAGACAAAAGCAAATCAAGGATTATGCTTTTTACACTTCCTTAAATAGTCGACCTGAACTACTTTTTGATGCTACTGAATCTAAAAAACTCATCCCTTATTTTGAGGCAATTGTCGAAGAAGTAAAAGACGATAAAGAGTGGCGACAAGATGTAATTTTAAATGTATTGGATATCATTCATATTCAGATAGCAAGGAAATACAATGCTATTCACATTGTTGAGACACATCTTTATAATAGAAAGATTAAAGATTTGGAAGCACTCATTGAAAGGCACTTTAGAACTCAAAAGGCTCCTTCTTTTTATGCGTCTGAATTGCATATTAGTCTAAAACATTTGAATCGAATTTGTCAAGAAATTCTTCAAATGACCACCACAAGTGTTATTATTCAAAGAGTGATTTTAGAAGCTAAGCGTATGTTAACAGATAAACGCTTAACTGTAAATGAGATTGCAGTTGCTCTAGGCTACGATGATTATTCTTATTTTTCCAGATTGTTTAAAAAGCAAGTTGGCAAAAGTCCTACAAATTTTAGGCTTTCGAGAATATAATTTGCTTCAATAATTCTATTGTTTTCCGGATAAAAAAAAAGATGTAATTGCAATAAAAAAGGCTCGCAAAGGTTTTATAATAAACTCTTTGCGAACCTTACGTTATCTTTTGCGCATTTTGCGGTTAAATTCTAATGAAAATAATCTTCTTCGATTTCGAATTCGGCGTCTTTTTCCCAAATCTCCATTTCGCAGGGTTTACAATTGAATTTGAGTTTGTATTCTAATTCGCCTTGTTTCAGTACCAAAGGTTCTTTTACCTTTTTGTCCATATTTTCTCGATGGTATTTTGGACAGCGTTCTAACTCATATTTGATGCAATATTTGGTGGTCATTACACGTGATTTTCCAGGGTCCCATTGCAATTCAAAGGCTTTTTCAATTTCGGTAACGCCGTGACGTCCGTAGAATTTACGGGCTAGTTTGTTCGAAACATTGTACATAAAATCTAGCTTGGTTTCAGGGAAAGGATGGTCTGTTTTAACCAATTGATGCTCTTCGCGATGGTAATTTTTCAATCGAATTTCAGACAGTTGTTCGTAAACGGTTCTTCTCATCTCGTTGATTTTGGAAATAGGTAAGAACCAATTTTCTGAAAATAAGATAGTGATTTCGTCTGCTTTGTAAGGTGTGAATCCTGTTTTGGCTAAATTCGTTTTGAAAGTGGCCTCGATGGATTCGTTGTTTTTGGTTCTTTCTTTTGGATGTGCCAATTGAACTGTACTCACATTTCCATCTTCGTCTGTAGCGATTAATTCGAATCCGTTTTCGTTTTCGGTCAGCAATAAAGTAGTGCTGATTTTTCGAACGGCACTGTCTTCTCGTTCCACAACTTTGATGAAAGCGGCATCATTATTACGATAAATGAAGGTTCCTGGTTTGATGTCTTTCAACACATTTGGATAAGCCAAGCCATTTTCAACTTTGTTGACATAGATTCCGTCGGCTTCGTTGTTTTCGTTGATGAAGCAAAGTCCATCTCCGTTGTTTAGGAATTCGCCGTTTTCGATTTCGTAGGCATTTCCAATGGTTTTAACGAGTTTGCCAATGTATTGTCCTTTCGATTTTGGACTTTCCCAAGAACCAATGGATTGATGTCTTTCGTTGACAAAATAATCGGTATATCCACGGTTGAAGGTTTTGTTCAAAGCGGAATCAAAAGTATAAGTACAGGTTCCAGAAGAAGCTTTGGTGTATTTTTCATAGCCATCTCCTTCTAAGAAAGCGTCTAATTTTTGACGTAAATAAGAAACGTTATTTTTTACATAAACAATATCTTTCAATCGTCCTTCGATTTTGAAAGAACAAATTCCAGCTTCCACTAAATTTGGTATTTGGTCCGAAACGTCAAAATCCTTAATCGAAAGTAAGTGACTATTTTTGATTAAAGTCTCGCCATTACCATCGATGAGGTTGTAGGGTAAACGGCAGTTTTGAGCACACGAACCACGATTGGCAGAACGTTCTCCATTGGCCACACTCATATAACAGTTTCCGCTGAAAGACACACAAAGTGCTCCAGTCACGAAAAATTCTAGTTCAACATCTGATGTTTCGGCGATTTCTTTGATTTGGTGTAAATTCAATTCACGAGCCAAAACCACGCGTTTCATTCCCGCATCTTTTAAGAATTTAATTTTGTGTGGGTCGCGATTATTCGCTTGTGTACTTGCGTGTAAAACGATAGGAGGTAAGTCCATTTCCATAATGGCCATATCTTGTACGATTAAGGCATCAACGCCAATTTCATACAATTCCCAAATCATTTGACGACAGGTTTCCAATTCGTTGTCGTACAAAATCGTATTGATAACCACAAAAACTTGGGCATAATACAAATGGGCATATTGCACCAAAGCAGCCACATCTTCAAGAGAATTATGAGCATTAGAACGGGCACCAAACTGAGGAGCACCAATATAAACCGCATCGGCACCTGCATTGATAGCTGCCATACCGTGAATTAAATCTTTGGCGGGCGCTAGTATTTCTATTTTCTTCTTCATTATTACAACTTTAGCTTTTCCAGTGTTCGCGAAAAAAAGTCTGCAAAGGTCTGATAAAATATTTAAGATTTCTAATTCAAGAGGATTTTTTTTAAAAACTAATACAAGGACAATTCAATTTATATGAAATAAAAAAAAGCCTCAAGAAATAATCCTTGAGGCTTGCTATAACAATAAAACTTTGGTTTATCCTGCCAAAGCGTCTTTGATTCTTTTTAAAGCTTCGGTTAATAAAGCTTCGCTAGTAGCGTAAGAGAAACGAATGCAATTTGGATTTCCAAAAGCATCACCTGTAACAGTAGCCACACAAGCTTCTGCCAAAAGATACATAGAAACGTCGTTAGCATCTTTAATTTCGGTTCCTTTTAATGTTTTTCCGAAGAAAGAAGAAACGTCTGGAAAAACGTAGAAAGCACCTTCTGGAACGTTGATTTTGATACCAGGGATTTCTTTTAATAATCCTACTACTAAATCTCTACGGCTGTGGAAAGCCTGAACCATATGATTCAATACGCTTGGGTCTGCATCAACAGCGGTAATAGTAGCTCTTTGTGCTACAGAGTTAGCTCCCGAAGTTACTTGCCCTTGAATTTTTGTACACGCTTTTGCGATAAATTCAGGCGCTCCAATATATCCAATTCGGTAACCTGTCATTGCAAATGCTTTTGCAACACCGTTTACTGTAATGGTTTTTTCTAACATACCTGGAATAGACCCAATACTGCAAAAAGTTCCTGAAAAATTGATGTGCTCGTAGATTTCGTCAGCTACCACATAAATATTTGGATACTTTTCTAATACTTTAGCTAAAGCAGTCAATTCTTCTCTGTTGTACACTGAACCTGATGGGTTACAAGGAGAAGAGAACCACATCATTTTTGTTTTAGGAGTGATGGCTGCTTCTAATTGTTCTGGTGTGATTTTGAAATCGGTTTCTACAGAAGTAGGAACTTCTACAGGAACACCACCTGATAATTTTACAATCTCGTAATAAGAAACCCAGTAAGGTGCTGGTAAAATAACTTCGTCACCATCGTTTAACATTACTTGAGCAATGTTGTACAACGATTGTTTTGCACCTGTAGAAACTACAATTTGAGAAGGTTTATAATCTAAATCATTATCTCTTTTGAATTTTCTGCAAATGGCTTCTTTTAAATCTTGGTATCCGTCAACTGGAGAATAGGTACTGTAGTTGTCGTCGATTGCTTTTTTAGCGGCTTCTTTAATAAAGTCAGGCGTATTAAAGTCAGGTTCTCCCAAACTCAAGCTGATAATATCTTTTCCTTGTGCTTTTAATTCTCTTGCTAATGCTGCCATCGCTAAAGTTTGCGAAGTGGCAAGGTTGTTAATTCTGTCTGAAAGTGGATTCATTTTATATAGTAAATAGTAATTAGTTCGTGTTGAATTTAGCAGTAGTAAGTTTAGGCTAATTCTGGTTTCATTCCCAATTCTTTCAAGTGTTTGAAATGTGCAATTACAGCACTACGCATCGTTTTGTATTCGTAGTAAGGAAGGTTGCATTCTTGAGCGGTTTCTTTCACAATTTTTGCAATTTTTCCGTAGTGAATATGACTGATATTTGGGAAAATGTGGTGTTCGATTTGGTGATTTAATCCTCCAGTATACCAATTAACAATGGCGTTTTTTGGAGCAAAATTGGTTGTAGTAAATAATTGGTGAATGGCCCAAGTGTTTTCGATTTCTCCGTTTTCATTTGGTAACGGATTGGTTGTTTCTTCTACCACGTGAGCTAGTTGGAAAACAACACTTAGGATAAGTCCTGCAGTATAATGCATTACAAAAAAGCCAATCAAAACTTTCCACCAAGTGATACCAATAACTATTGGTAAAACAATCCAAATTGATACATAAATCATTTTTGTGATGATTAAAGTTGTCCAAAGGATTTTTGGGCTTTTAGGTTCACCATACGATAATTTACGTTTCAAATAACTTTTCATTTGTTTGAAATCGGTAGTGATGGCCCAATTGAAGGTCAATAAACCGTACAAAAAGATAGAGTAGTAGTGTTGAAAACGGTGGAATTTTTGCCATTTGGCTTCTTTCGTAAAACGAATAATTCTTCCCGCGTCTAAGTCTTCATCGTGACCAGGGATATTCGTGTAAGTGTGGTGTAAAACATTGTGTTGCACTTGCCAGTTGTATACATTTCCGGCTAGGATGTAAATAGAACCTCCCATAAATTTGTTGACCCAACTTTTTGTGGAATACGAACCGTGATTTCCATCGTGCATTACGTTCATTCCTACTCCAGCCATTCCAATTCCGATAACGATTGTGAGCAATAAATAAGCCCAAAACGGAAGGTCAAGCGTTAGAATAATAAAATAAGGAGCTAAAAAAACAGTAAATAAGATGATTGTTTTTAAATGCAATTTCCAGTTTCCTGTTTTTTGTATGTTGTTTTCTTTAAAGTAACTGTTAACCCGTGAGTTAAGTGTTCTAAAAAATTTTAAATTGTCTTGCTTTGAAAAAGTAGGTGCAGTAGTATTCATAGGAATTTTTAAATAATTGCAAATGTAACTATTATAAATTTTCGAATATACATTATTGAGTTAAAAATTTCCGCTGTAAAATAAGTACTTTTGTTAAAAATTTAATGCCATGGATGAAATTCTAAAGTATTTTCCTAATCTAACGGATGTGCAGAAAGAGCAGTTTGCAAAGTTGGATTTTTTATACCACGATTGGAATGAAAAAATAAATGTTATTTCGAGAAAAGATATTGATGCTTTGTACACTAAACACGTTTTGCATTCGCTAGGAATTGCCAAAATAAATAAATTCGAACCTGGAACTTATGTTTTGGATGTGGGTACTGGCGGTGGTTTCCCTGGAATACCTTTGGCGATTTTGTTTCCCGAAACGCGTTTTTATTTGATTGATGTAATCGCCAAAAAAATAAAAGTGGTCAAAGCGGTTGCGGAAGCTTTAGAATTAAAAAACGTAAAAGCAGAGCAAATTCGTGCTGAAAATGTAAAAGGCGATTTTGATTTTATTGTTAGTCGTGCGGTCACTAATATGCCAGACTTTGTTTCTTGGGTGAAAACTAAAATCAAAAAGCAACACAAACACGAATTGAAAAATGGTATTTTGTATTTAAAAGGAGGCGATTTGACCGAAGAGTTAAAGGATTTTCCGAAGGCTACAGAATATAATTTGTCCGACATTTTTGAAGACGAATTTTTCGAAACCAAAAAAGTGGTGCACTTGCCGTTGAAGTTTGTAGTGTAGCTTCTATTGCTCACAAAAACACACCCATTTATCCTTTTAACCCCGATGGTAGCGGCATCCTTGCTTGACGGGGTTCGGCAAGCAAGATATACGGACAGCGGGACTTTGCTGGCTAAAATGCCTTTTGATGCTGTTGCTAAAAGATAGAAATAAATATGCCCCAACAAAGAGCCTAGTTTTTTGTTGGGGTTTCTTTTTATAGCATTTTTGTAACTTTTGAATTATTATAATGTCTTATTCATTTATGGATTCTAAAACTTAACTAAAATGAGAAAAATTTCTAGACGTACTTTTATCCACAATTTTGGTGTTGGAGTTGGGGCAACCTCGGTAATGGCATCGCTTCCATCATTTATAGCCTTACCAGAAAATCCGAGTGAAACCTATGATGGGGTAAAATTAAATATTGCTCTTTGCGGTTTAGGTCGTTATGCAGATTACTTAGCTAAAGGTTTAGAAGTTTCAAAATACTGTAGGTTAGCTGGAATTGTAACAGGTACGCCATCAAAAGCCTTAGATTGGGGTAAAAAGTATAGCATCCCTGAAAAAAACAGGTACAATTATCAGAATTTTGATGAAATTATTCATAATAAAGATATTGATTTAGTTTATGTGGTTTTGCCCAATGCCATGCATAAAGAGTTTGTAATAAGAGCTGCAAAAGCAGGAAAGCATGTGATTGTTGAGAAACCGATGGCTGTAACGGCAAGTGATTGTGAAGAAATGATTGCTGCTTGTGAAAAAGCGGGAGTGCAACTTGCAGTTGGTTATAGATTGCATTTTGAGCCCTATAATTTAGAAATGATGCGTTTAGGGCAAGAAAAAGTTTTTGGCCAAGTTCGTTTAGTCGAAACTTCTTTAGGCTATAATACAGGTGATACCATCGATTGGCATTTAAAGCGTAGTTTATCTGGTGGTGGCCCATTGGTTAATTTGGGAATTTATTGTGTACAGGCTAGTCGCTATTTGTTAGGTGAAGAACCTATTTCAGTAACGGCTCAATTTGGTCCAATAACCAATAAAGTTAAATTTGCAGAAGTAGAAGAATCCATTACATGGCAGTTGAATTTTCCAAGTGGAGCGGTTAGTAATTCTTCTACTTCCTATAGTTGTGGGGTAGATAGATTATTTGCGTCAGCGGATGAAGGATTTTTTGAGTTAAGTCCAGCCATCAGTTATGGACCGTTTAGAGGTAGGACAAGCAACGGAGAAATGAATTTTCCTGAAATCAATCAGCAACAAACCCAAATGGATGCCATAGGTAAAATTTTACTAGAAAATAAAAAATTACCAAGTCATATTACCGGAGCCGAAGGACTGAAGGATGTAAAGATTTTGGAGGCTATTTATGAGGCGGCAAAAACGGGTAAAAAAGTTTCTTTGGTTTAAAAAACAAACCCCACAAAAATCAATGTTGATTTATGTGGGGTTTTTAAATAGTTGTGTTTAGAAAATTATTCTCCTAAAAATGGATATCTGTAATCTTCTGGCGTTACAAAAGTTTCTTTGATAGTTCTTGGAGAAACCCAACGCAATAAGTTCAACGCAGACCCAGCTTTGTCGTTGGTTCCTGAAGCTCTCGCTCCACCAAATGGTTGCATACCTACTACAGCACCTGTTGGTTTGTCATTGATGTAGAAATTACCAGCTGCATTTTGAAGAGCAACTGTCGCTTCTTCGATGGCGTAACGGTCTTGACTGAAGATAGCTCCTGTTAAAGCGTACTCAGAAGTGGTGTCTACCAATTTTAATGTTTCTGCCCAATTCGCATCTTCGTAAACATAGATTGTGATTACAGGACCGAATAATTCGGTTTCCATAGTCGTGTACTTTGGATTGCTTGTTACAATAATGGTAGGTTCGATAAAATACCCAACGGATTTATCATAATTTCCACCAACAATAATTTCTGCATCAGCATCTTTTTTCGCTTGATCAATATAGCTAGCTAATTTGTCAAATGATCCTTCGTGAATTACTGCAGTAATGAAGTTTCCAAAATCTTCTGGAGACCCCATTTTCATTGATTTAGTATCTGTAATCAATTGTTCTTTCAAGGCTGGCCACATACTTTGAGGAACATAAGCTCTTGAAGCGGCAGAACATTTTTGTCCTTGAAATTCGAAAGCGCCACGAACAATTCCAGTAGCTACTTGTTTTACATTAGCACTTGGATGAGCTACCACGAAATCTTTACCACCGGTTTCTCCTACAATTCTTGGGTAGGTTTTGTAATGGTGAATGTTGGTTCCAATTTTTGCCCAAATGTCTTTGAATACATGTGTTGAACCTGTAAAGTGAACTCCTGCGAAATCACGACTTGCTAGAACCGTATCGGTAACCATTAAAGCATCTCCAAAAACCACATTGATTACGCCATCTGGAACTCCCGCTTCTTTGAATACATCGATGATAATTTTTGCAGAGAATACTTGGCTGTCACTTGGTTTCCAAATTACTACGTTACCCATCATAGCAGCACTTGCAGGAAGATTGGCAGCGATAGCAGTAAAGTTGAATGGAGTGATTGCGTATACGAATCCTTCTAACGGACGGTATTCTAATCGGTTCCACATATCAGAAGTCGATTTAGGTTGGTCAGCATAGATTTGAGTCATGAACTCTACGTTAAAACGTAAAAAGTCAATCAACTCACATGATGCATCAATTTCGGCTTGGTGAATATTTTTAGATTGCGCAATCATCGTTGCAGCATTGATTTTAGCTCTGTATGGTCCAGCAATCAACTCGGCAGCTTTTAAGAAGATAGCTGCACGTTGTTCCCATGCCATATTTGCCCATGCTGTTCTGGCTTCAAGAGCACTCGCAATGGCTTTTTCAATATGTGCTTTTTCGGCTAAATGATACGTTCCTACCACATGTTGATGATCGTGTGGCGCGGTCATATTTCTAGTATTACCCGTTTTGATTTCTTCGCTACCAATGTATAAAGGAACATCAATTTTTGAATTCCACATGGCTTTGTATGCTGCAAGAACTGCTGCTTTTTCTGGGGAGTTAGGGGCGTAACCTTTTACAGGTTCGTTAACCGCTTTGGGTACGTTAAAAAATCCTTTTAGCATATTTTTTATATTAAATAATTGAACAGAAAATAATGATGATTTGGCTATTGCCAATAATTTGATGCAAAAGTACAAAGTTAAAATGAAATTTTTATTCTAAATCACAGAATAAAAGTCAAATTAATTCAAAGCAAATGAAGCGCATAATCTAAAATTAGGCACAAATACTTTGAAATTTTTAGTAGTAGTAAAATTAATCATATTGAAATATCCTTTCATAGCGCCATAAGGCGAGGATAATAAGCAACCAGAACTATAGGTATGTTGTTCTCCTGGTTTCAAAACCGGTTTTTTACCTATTACTCCTTCACCATCTACCACTTCATTGTAGTTGAGTGAATCGTAGATTTCCCAGTGGCGAGAGGTAAGTTGAACAGAATCTTTGCTGTGATTCTCAATTGTTATTTGGTAACTAAAGGCAAAGTGTATTTTGTAGTTTTTGAAGTAAGTCCCTTCAAAACTAGTCAAAACCGATATTTTTATGCCTCTTGTTATTTGTGAAACCATATTGTGGAAAGTAGCTGCTTAATAATGACAAAATTACAAAAAAATCTATTGAAAAATATTTTTTTATTTAGTTGGTTATACTAACAGAATTTATTGCTACAAACCCGATTACGCGATCGTATCTTTGAGTGTTTTCTCTGTAGTAAACGATTATTTCATATTCATTTTCTGTTTGAAAAAAGTTTCCATCAATACTGTTTTCTTGGTCAATTTTACCTTTAGTGTCCGCAACTACATATTGATAATTTGTAAAACCTTGTTTGATTAGCAATGCTTTTTCATAAAGGTTTTTTTTCTCGTTGTACTCCATTTTATTTTCTGGAGTCAGTGCATAATTGTTGAACATTCCATTAATGTAGATGTCTTTGTCCAATCGAAAGCTAGGAGCAGATAAACTGAAATAGACCCAAGCATAATCGGCTTCAATTTTATTATTGGCAGCGTTTAAATTCCGAACAACAAAATTTCCATTAGCGTCTAGTGTAAAGCTATAAGGTAGGTTGGCTCTTGCTTCGTCGGTAAAAAGAAAACTGTTATAAATGGCACCATTAGAACTTATTTTTGCGACATTATTCGCGGCGTTTCTAATTTCTTTATTATCAAAAAAACGAAATTCATTACCTCCCCAAAATTGTGTTTCTGAATCATACTTGTAAACGAGTTCATTACCGATGGTGTATTGCGGTGCGATATTTTTAATTCCAGTAGTAAATTGGCGATTTTGTAATAGCAAAATTTTGACATTTTGCAATGGATTTTGAAATGTAAGGCTCTTTGACGTTATAGAAAAATCTAGGTTTTGTTTGCTTTCAATAGTGCTTATATTTCTTCCTCTTTTAACTTGTAATCGTACGTTAGCAATGTCTTCATAAATGATGAACTTTCTTGAAAAAACAACGTCTCTGTCTTCATTTAAAATTTTGATTATATAGTTACCGCTCAAAGCCAATTGAGTAAATTGGTTGGGAATGTTAAGCTGGTAATGTGAATACAATTGAAGACAGTTGAAAGAATTCGAATAATCAATAATTCTTTGATTATCAAGACCTTTTAGGTATTCTTGCTTGGGAATATCTGAAGGCACCCAGTTGTAGTCACAATGAATAATTTCGTAGTAATAATTGGCTTCATTCCCAAATAAATCATCAAAGTTAAGCTCAAAAGATTCTCCTAATTTAAAGACCGGAATTACATTTTGACCATTATTCATAAAGGAAATGGTCTTAATGTTGTAAGGAGGGATTATTTCTTGGAGTGACTGAGCTTCAAGGCTATTGAAGTGTAAAAAGCTTAATAATCCAAAGATGATTTTTAAAAAAAGGTTCCGCATTTTGATTATTTTGTAATGTAAATATACTAAACCCCTTTATTTATCCCGTTTTTTTGTAGTTAAATCGTTGATATGTTTTTTTTGGAAGTAATTTCTGTTAATTTTATTATAATAAAGATTTTGATTTGACGTTAAATCTATAGTTTTACTCTATCAACAAAACATTTTTTATGAAAAAATTCAACCAATTCGCATTGGGGGTATTATTGTTTCCTGTAACAATATTAGCCCAAACTATGGATTATGGACAAGCTATTCCATTTGATCCGAATGTCAAAACTGGTAAACTCGATAATGGGTTGACCTACTACATTAAAAAGAATGCCAAACCAGAAAAGAAAGTAGATCTTAGGTTGGTCGTAAACGCAGGTTCAATTCTGGAAGACGATGACCAACAAGGCTTGGCTCACTTTATGGAGCACATGTGTTTTAACGGAACCAAACGCTTTCCTAAGAATCAATTAGTAGATTATTTGCAAAGTATTGGAGTTAAGTTCGGACAGCATTTAAACGCTTACACTAGCTTTGATGAAACTGTTTATTTTCTTCCGATTCCTTCTGATAATCCAGAAAAATTAGAAAAAGGATTTCAAATTTTAGAAGATTGGGCATTCAATACCGTATTGACACCCGAAGAAATTGATAAAGAACGCGGCGTAGTTCTAGAAGAATATCGTTTAGGATTAGGCGCTCAAAAAAGAATGATGAGTCGTTATCTTCCGAAAATGATGCACAATTCTAAATATGCGTCTCGTTTACCTATTGGTAAAAAAGAGATTTTGGAAAAATTCAAATATGAAACCTTAACGCGTTTTTACAAAGATTGGTACCGTCCTAATTTGATGAGTGTTATTGTGGTAGGAGATATTGATGTGGCCGAAATGGAAAAGAAAATTAAAGAACATTTCTCAGTCTATAAAAACCCAGCCAACGAAAAAGTGAGAAACGTTTTTGAAGTGCCTAATCATAAAGAAACTTTTGTTGCTGTAGAAAGTGACAAAGAAGCTTCAAATACACAAGTGCAGTTGGTCTATAAAGATTATGATGCGCCAAAAACAATTACAACAGTTGGAGATTTTAGAAATTACATAGTAGAAGGCTTGTTTAATACCTCGTTGAACAATCGTTTGGAGGAATTGACTAACTCTGCAACACCACCATTTACTTTTGGATATTCCTATTATGGAGGAACCTATGCTAGAAATAAAAAAGCGTATCAATCTGTTGCTATGATGGCTGAAGATAAGCAATTAAGCGCTTTGAAAGTGTTGGTTACAGAGAATGAAAGAACCAAAAAATTTGGTTTTACTTCTGGAGAATTGGATAGAGCCAAAGCCGATTTCTTAGCACAAATTGAAAAGAATTATAACGACAGAGCTAAAACAGATTCTGAGAATTTTGTTGAAGAAATGCAATTGAATTTCCTTGAAAAAGAGCCATTACCCGGTATAGAATGGACTTTCGAAACGATGAAAAAATTAATGCCTTCTATTACTTTAGCAGATGTGAATGGTTTTATTAAAAATTACATCAAAGAAGATAATCGTGTGGTTGTTTTTATGGGACCTCAAAAAGACAACTTGAAAAAAGTTACGGAACAAGAGGTGTTAGAAACTCTAAAAGTCAATGAAGCGGATTTGAAACCATATGAAGATAAGGCAGTAGCGGCAAGTTTACTTAGAAAAGAGGTAAGAGCAGGAACTGTAGTAAAAAGAGAAGCTAATGCTGCTTTAGGCACCAAAACGTTAGTATTGTCTAATGGAGTAAAAGTTGTATACAAAACGACCGATTTTAAAAATGACGAAGTGCTTTTTGAAGCTGTAAGTTTAGGAGGAAGTAATTTGTATTCTAATGAAGAAATGAAAAAAGTGCAATTCGCAAATGGCGCTCTTGCAGAAGCAGGTTTTTCTGGATTGAAATTGAATGATATCAACAAATTCATGACAGGGAAAATTGCGCGTGTCAATCCATACATTGGTCAAACAACAGAAGGATTAAGAGGGAATGCCACACCAAAAGATTTAGAATATTTGTTTCAAATGGTGAACGCTTATTTCACTGATTTGAATTTTGATCAAGAGGCATTTGAAGGCTTTAAACAAAAACAATCAAGTTTCTTCAAAAATATGGCTTCGCAACCACAATATTACTTCCAACAAGAGTTTTATGCCTATTTGAATAAAGAAAATCCAAGATTTAACGGAATTTTACCAACAGATAAATCATGGGACGAAACAGATTACAAACTAGCGTATGACAAATATAAAGAGCGTTTTGCCAATGCAGCCGATTTTGAATTTTTCTTCGTAGGAAATGTAGATGATAAAACCATTGAAGCTTTGGCTACTAAATATTTGGCATCTTTACCTGCAACAGCAACCAAGGAAAAAACAGTAGACTTAGGTTACCGAATGCTAAAAGGTGATTTGAAGAAAGTGGTAAACAAAGGAACCGATCCTAAAAGTAATGTGAATATCATGTTTTATGGTGAGGCCAAATATTCTCCAAAAGAAGCCTTGGCTTTGGAAGCTTTAGGTGAAGTGTTGAGTATCAAATTGATTGAGCAGTTGCGTGAATCTGAAAGTGGGGTATATGGGGTTTCAGCTCGTGGTAGTATGAACAAAGTGCCTTATGGGGCATATAATTTTACTATTAATTTCCCTTGTGGTCCGGATAATGCAGAGAAGCTTACGGCATCGGCATTGAACGAGTTACAAAAGATTATTACCAATGGTCCAGAGGAAAAAGATGTAGCCAAATACAAAGAAGGAGAATTAGCTGATTATAGAAAAGACAGTAAAGAAAACCGTTTTTGGTTGACTAATTTCACTAGATCTTTCTTAAATGGAAGCAATCCTGAAAACACCTTGAAATACGAAGCCGAAGTGAATGCTATAACCGCAAAAGACATTCAAGAAGTGGCTAAAAAGTATTTAACCAAAGACAAAGTAATTGGGATGTTGATGCCTGAAAGCAAATCATAAATCACAAAAGAGAACACAAAACCAAAACCTGCTATTTCAATGAAGTAGCAGGTTTTTTTTAGGTTAAAATAAAATCTAAATTTTCTTCAAGTTCTGGGCTGATGTGCTGTTCATCAAGCAACGCATCCGAAAGCAGTTTTTTGTTTTCCTGCAAACGAATGATTTTTTCCTCCACCGTATTTTTAGTGATGAATCGAATTACATTCACTTTGTTCAGCTGTCCAATACGATGGGCACGACCAATACCTTGCTTTTCGGCAAAAGGATTCCACCAAGGGTCCAAAAACAAAACATAAGACGCTTTGGTAATATTGAGTCCCACGCCACCCGCTTTTAAGGAAATAAAAAACAATTTTGAGCGCTCTTGCTCTTGGAATATCTGGACTTGATAGGCGCGCTCTTTTTGTGGGGTAGCGCCAGTGAGTTCGCAAAAATCAATCTTGTTCTCGAGGCTCCATTTTTTATAAAATTCCAAATTCGATACAAACGAACTGAATACTATCGTTTTTTGATTGGACTGCACCAAGGTTTCCAAATAACGCGTCACCGCCATATATTTTCCAGAATCCATTTCGGACTTGGCATCGACCATTTTTGGGTGATTGCTCAATTGTCTCAAACGCATCAACGTATTGATAATATTGATTTTGTCAATGCCATAACCATCGGTTTTTAAAAGTGCGTTTCTCGCTTTCGACTTTTCTTCTTCGTATAATTTCTCTTGTTCGGGTTCCATCTCGCAATAGAAGACTTGCTCGGAGAGTTCTGGTAAGTCTTTTAAAACTTGCTCTTTGGTACGTCTTAAAATAAAAGGACTGACTAAGGTTTTGAGTTCTGCGAGACTGTTTTCGTCTTGTTTTTTCTCAATCGGGAATTTGTAATGCTCAGTAAAAAAAGCATAACTCCCCAAAATATTCGGATTGATAAATTGCATTTGCGACCACAAATCGTCTAAAGAATTTTCAATCGGCGTGCCGCTCAACGAGATTTTATGAGTGGTTTGCAGTTGATTAATGGCTTTAAAGATTTTCGAATTTTTGTTTTTGATGTATTGGCTTTCATCCAAAATCAAATAATGAAATTGGTATTTTTCTAAAATCGAAAGGTCTCTCGCTACCACCGCATAACTGGTGAAAATCAAGTCGTACTTTGCTAATTTTTTAGACAATAGTTTTCGGTCTTGTCCTACATATTGAATTCTTCGAAAGTGAGGCGTAAATTTTCTAGCTTCGTTATACCAGTTGAACACCAAAGAGGAGGGAAGCACAATTAAGGCTTTTAAGTATTCTTTGGCTACGGGGATTTCGTTGCCAAACAAATCGAGTTGGGTATTTTCGGCTTTTTCAAATTCTAGTTTTTCTTGTACGGCAACCAGCGTGGATAAGGTTTGCAATGTTTTTCCCAATCCCATATCATCGGCCAAGCAAGCGCCTAAACCGTTGTTGTAATGTTCCAAGAGCCATTGCACACCTTCTATTTGATACGGTCGCAAGGTGGCTTTAACCAAAGGCGAAGGTTGGTATTGAACAGATTCCTTCACGTGCAAGGCCTGTTTCAACTGCGGAATGTCTTCAAAAACAGCAAAATTACTTTTGAGAACCGCAAGATTTCCATTTTTGATTTTAGCCAATTTTGCCATCGCACTGTAGCGCGTCATCCATTCTGATGGAATCAAAAAGTAATTTCCGTTAGGCAAGGAAAACAGACGATTTTTGTTTTTTATATTCGGAATTAACTCGCTGAAATTAAATTCAAAATCATCACAAACCACAGTCATTTTGATGTCAAACCAGTCGTTTTGAATGGTGTTGGAGAAAGCAATCGTTACGGTATTGCTATCGATTTTCTTCCCGTCTATTTTTAAATTTTCTAAAGAAAAACCTAAGGATGCTAGTTTCTCTTTATTTTCGATTGCCCATTGAATGGTTCCGAAAGCGTCTTGATTTGATGTGTTTTGGTTCAACCAAAACAGATTATTCTCGTTTTTACTTAGTCCCAAATCCAATAACGCCTCATTATAGGTGAGTTCGGCATCCGTTCGTTTGAATTGCATCAATTGGATGTTGTTCAAATCCTTTAGGTCAATTTCTGAATGGGTGTTTTTGGGTTTAGTGGCATCAAATACAAAGCCATCGTAATCAAATAAAAGCCCAATATAATAGCTGTTTTTGAAAAAGTCATACACCAATTGAAGGTTACAAGAAACTATGGCGCTTCGGGTAACCACTTTAAATCCACTGGCCGATATGTCTACTTTTTTGGCAATGTCTTTGATGAATTTTTCAAAATAATCAGGCACTAATTTCGAGGGGATTTCCACCACTTTTTTGGTCAAAAAAGGGGTGATTTTTTTCGAATTAATGTCTTTTAGTTGATACAATTTATGATAGGCAACCAACCATCCCGGTTCATCCAAAAGCAAGGTGACCTTGGTATTGGAGGGATAAAATGAGGTAGTCTCGTCTTTTAGCAAAAGGGTGTACGAAATTCCGTTGTCGTGTTTGTCAAAATGCAGTTCGGTCGCTAAGGCTGGATTTTGAGTAGCGATACGGCTGATGCGAAAATCTTTTTCTTTTCCCAAGTTTAATGAGAGCGGGAAATCGTTCTCTTTTACTAAAGAATAAAATTGCGCTAAGCTTATTTTTATAAACTGCTCAATGCCGAATTTTAACTTTTCATCTTTAAGTAAATCTTCAATATTTTTGGCCGATTTGCTTTTAGTTCGGTATTTCTTAAACAGGGCTTCAGGTTGGAGTACTTCACAAATCGACACTATTTTTTGTGTAGCAGTATTTAAGTTCTCAAGCGTTATCCCCATACTTTGAAGGACTTCAGGACTAGCTTTTTTTTCTAAATAGGTAATGGTATCCGTATGCCCAACTACATAGGCAGTGGGAATATAGTAATTGAGTCTCGCTTCGAAACTAACATCAAAGCAAAACTGGAAATAATTTTCGGGTTCCAAAAGGTAATTAATGAATGATTGATGGTAAACTAATTCAAATTATACGAAAACAATTCCTGCTAATTCGTGACATTCGTATTGATTGTCAAAGTTTATTTAAAACAAACCGGGATTATTTCGCCTTTGGCCAAACAGTATTTTTCTACCAATTCAGGTGCAATTTTGCGGGTATAATCCTCTTCGATTACGGTAAAACCAATGCTTCTTAATTTGTCAAAATAATCACGGCCGTAAATGCGCACGTGGTCGTATTGTCCAAATATTTTCGCGCGTTCTTTTTGGTCGGTAATTGAGTCATCGGCAAACGTCACGTCACGATTTAAGTCCTGCGGAATCTGTAAAATGGCCATTCCGCCAGGTTTCAACACGCGGTACAATTCCTGCATCGCTTTGGTATCGTCTGGGATGTGCTCCAAAACGTGGTTGCACAAAATCACATCGTACTGATTGTCTTCAAAAGGCAAATTACAAATGTCTGCTTTTACATCTGCCAATGGCGAAAACAAATCGGTAGTAGTGTAGTCCAAGTTTTTTTGTTTGCGAAACAATTTATAAAAAGCTTGTTCAGGAGCAAAATGCAAGACTTTTAATGCTGAATTTGTTTCAGCATCTCTCAATTTAATTCTTTTAGTGTTTGTAACTAAAGAATCTGAATCAAGTTCAGATTTAAAAAAGTCCGTTTGCTCGTTGAGGTACAACCACAACAAGCGGTGTCTTTCTAGCGAAAGCGTACTTGGAGAAAGCACGTTGTTGCGTTGCGTTTCGTATCCGTAAGGCAACATCGATTTAAAGCTTTTGCCATCAATTGGGTCCGTAAATTTGTCACCTTTTAAGGTAAAAGCAATGATTGGTCGCGCCACATAACTCAAACGAATTAATAAGGGACGCGGAATGGTATTGAGTACGGTTTTGAAAAGTCTTTTCATAGTTGTTACACTAAGATTCACAAAGATTTAGAATTCTCTAGCGGTGTTTATGAATCGTTTTATATTATTTTTTGAAATTTTTGAATTATAATTGATTAGCAATCCCAGTAGATATTGTCTTAATTCAAATTCGTGCAATTCGTGTTTAAACCACCAAAGGCATTTTTCTAAACTCTTCTTCTTCATCGCTTTCAATGCCAAGTGCTTTGTAAATGTATTTGAAAGTCGATAAAATTTCCGGTTTTCCGTCAATGATGGCTACATCGTGTTCAAAGTGAGCACTTGGTTTTCCATCGGCAGTAGTGATGGTCCAGCCGTCTTTGTGTTGTTTGATGTTTTTGGTTCCCATATTAATCATCGGTTCGATGGCTACAACCATCCCTTCAACAAAAAGTTTACCTCGACCTCTTTTGCCGTAGTTTGGCATTTCTGGGTCTTCGTGCATTTTTTGTCCTAAACCGTGACCTACTAATTCACGAACCACACCATAACCGTGGGCTTCAGTATATTTTTGAATCGCATTTCCTACGTCTTCCACGCGATTTCCTAATTTGAATTCGCGAATTCCAACATACAACGATTCCTTCGTAACCTGTAATAATTTTTTCGTTTCAGGTGCCACTTCGCCAATCTCAAAAGAGTACGCGTGATCACCGTGAAATCCATTTTTGAAAGCCCCACAATCCACCGAAATCACATCCCCACTCTCTAGCGGTTTGTTGTTCGGGATACCGTGTACGACCTGAGAGTTTGGGCTCATACACAATGAATTCGGAAAACCGTACAATCCCAAGAAACTCGGTACTGCACCGTGATCGCGAATAAATGCTTCGGCCAATTTGTCTAAATATAAAGTAGTCACTCCTTCTTTGATTTCGGAGGCAATCATTCCTAAAGTTTTGGAAACAATCAAAGCACTTTCGCGCATCAATTCAATTTCTTCTCTTGATTTTACAATAATCATAGCAGCTAAATTTTCAGTGGGCAAAAGTACGACTTTTAAAATAATTGTATCGCTTCTTTTTTTACAGAAGCACAACAAATTCCATCAGAAAAATTAGGAGCGAAACAATAGGCATTTTCAGGCAGCAAGGTTCCCGCTTTCCGCTACAATCTTTTTTTCTACCTAAAGAGCAGGTAGAAAAAAAGGATTTCCACTTCAATCGGGGCTAAAGAGCCAGCATTAGTGTTTTTTATGTTTAATCGTTTAACTATTTAATCAATTAATTGTTTAGTCTTTGCGTTACTTTTTTCAACCATATAAGGCATATAAGGTCATTGAAGTTTTTCTTTGTGAATACTTTTCGGTTAAATTTAGCCACGGATTACACAGATTTAACGGATTTTTGCTAAATCTTATATGCCCTTCAATTTCTTATATGGTTCAAAAAACACCCATAATTTTAACCAAAACTTCTATGGCTTAAATGTTTAAAAGTAAGTTGCTTTAGTCTTTGCGTCCCTTGCGTAAACCCTTGCGACCTTTGCGGTTAAATTTAGCCACAGATTACACAGATTTAACGGATTTTAATCAACCTTATATGTTCTTCAATTTCTTATATGGTTCAAAAAACAACCATAGTTTTACTCCAAAACTTCTATGACTTATATGTTTTTTAACCCCCAAAAAATCAATCAGGATTTGCCATAATCTTAAACAACTCCGAGTTCGAAATCAAAAACCGATTTTCCAAAGCAATCGACGCCAGTTGAGCCGAAACCAAATTGTTCTCACGGGTGTTAATCAAGAACAAAGAACTTTCTCCAAACGAGAACAATCGTTCCTCAGATTGCAGCATTGTTTCATTATTTTTAACCAAGCCCTCAATCAAACTGCGTTGTTTAGTAAGCGAAGTGATTTCTGTTTTTTGAGCCGTAATTTTGTTGGTCAATTGTACTCTTTCTAAGCTCAAAGCATATTGCGTTTCTTGTACTTTAAATTGTGCCAATTTCAAGCCTCCTCGTTCTTTTCTTAAAAATAAAGGAAAGGCAAAATTCACTCCAATCTTATAATCATTAAATTGATAATTGTCGATATAACTGGGTTCCGATAAATACGAATAACTCAAATCGATTTTAGGTAATAAGGCATTCGCTTTGAGTTTTCGGTCTACATTGAGCATATCTATTTTGCGTTCCAACGCATTGATTTTTGGATGGTTTGTTATCGAAAAATCTTGATTTTGTAAATCATTCGTGCGTAAGGTTTCCTGAATCGTAGTGGCCAATTTACTTTCTGGAATCAACGCATCCGAAAGTTCTAGCGGAATACTGTTGTCCAACCACAAATAGTTGGAAAGCTCCAATTTGGCTTTGGCTAATTTCAATTCAGAATCCTCCAAACTTAGCGTTCTGTTTTTTACAATAATTCCAGCTTCCACGCTATCAATTGCAGGTTTGTCTCCTTGTTGGATTAAGCTTTCGATACCTTTAAAACGTATTTGAGCATTTTTTTGATAGACTTTGTATAACTGAACTTCATCATAGTTTCTTTTCCAATTGAAGTAAGCAATCGAGGCATCATACAAAACCGCAATGGCTTCAAGTTTTCTTTCGGCTTGACTCAATTGTACTTGCATTTTAGCCTTGCGAACATCTGCCATTCGTTGGTTAATCAAAAGACCTTGACCCAACGGCACACTAATCCCGAAAGAGGTTAACCCTTGATTTGGAACCGTATTTTGAGGGTTCAAGTAAATTCCTTCGTTGTTATCAAAACCCGCTTTAACCTCTATTCCATACCAAGTAGGAATTTTAAAACTGCTATTCAAAATAGAGTAATACTCTTTATCCTTGAACTGCTTTTTGTCAAAATCGACTTCTATCTTTGGGTCAAATCCACCTCTGGCCATCATCAAATTGGCTTGTGCACGCGTGATTTCTAAATCGGCATTTTTTACTAAAGGATGGTATTTTTTTACATAGCCCAAAAACTCATTATAGCTGAATTCGTTATTTGGGCTAACAGCAGTAGTGTTTTGTGCTTGTAAAAAAGTACCGTATAGTAAGAAAACAATCAGGAACTGTTTCATTATTTTTTTGCGTTAATGGGTTGTTTGTCATTTTTTGTTGTCTTATAGTAATCAGGAGGGAATCCGTTTAAGGTTCTCCAGATTTCAAACCAAACAGGAACGGTGTTTAACAACGCAATAGTCTCAGCGCCAGAGCCCACTCTCAGTTGTTTAGGCCAAGGAGATTCGTTGGGGTCAGGAGCAATCAATACTCTGAATTTTCCGTTTTCACTAATGAAATTTTCGATGGCAACAATTTGACCTCCAAACGTTCCATAAGACATATCAGGCCATCCAGAGAAGACAATAGTTGGCCATCCATCAAACCAAACTCTGATTTTTTCTCCTTTTTTGATTAAAGGCAAATCAACAGGATTTACAAAAGTTTCAACCGCAATGTCATATTTTGCAGGCATAATGGTAACAATTGGTGTTCCTTCTTTGATGGTTTCTCCAATTCCCGCTTGAATCGCACGGTTGATGTAACCACTTTGCACCGCTTTGATGTAATACATTCCGTTTCGGATGCTGTAATTGGCATATTGGTTTTCTAATTTGTTTACTTGCGCCTCAGTGTCAAACTGATTGCTCAATGCGGTAAATTGGTCGCTTTGTGCCTTAGAAACCTTTTCGCCATATTCTGCATTAATTCTTCCTAATTCAACCTTTGCATTTATAAACTCATTTTTACTGGTCAAAAGTTTGTTTTCTTGGGTAATGATTTTAGCCTCAACTTCTTGTTGTTTTAGCCTTTTTTCCTCCACGTCAGTTAGGGGTTTTAAACCTTCTTTGTTTAATTGTAATGCACGATTAAATTGTGTGTTGGCGATTTTGAGTTGGGTTTTTACCGCTTCTAAATCTGTCGAATCGCTTTTTATTTTCAACAAACCTTGTTTGATTTTGTTTTGGGCTTGTTCTAATTTGAGTTTTCTTTCGTTTTCTATGTTTTGTATTTGAGAAGAAAGTGTGGTTACTTTTGAACCATAAGATTGCAAAGCCTGTTTCTTGGCATTGACTTGATTTTTGGTATTGGCTACCAAATTCGGGTCCATATAATCTTCTTTAATCTCTGAAATGAACATAATAGTGTCACCTTTCTCTACATAATCTCCTTCTTGTACATACCATTTCTCAATTCGTCCAGAAATCACACTCTGAATAGATTGTGGTCTTTGGTTGGGTTTTAATGTAGTTACGGCTCCAGAGCCCGAAATGTTTTGTGTCCAAGGTAAAAATAGTGCGATAACCGCCAAAATCGAAACTGTCCAAATGATTCGGTTTAATATTTTATAATGCGGTCTGTTACTTAAATTCTTAACGGTTTTATAGCGTTGTAAGGATTCTAAGCTGGTTTTGTTGCCTTCTGAAATATTCAACATAATGTTATTTTTTTATATCTGAAATGATTTGACCTTTTTCCATAGTGAGGAATCTGTTGCATTTTGTCTTCCAATACGGATTTTTAGATGAAACTATTATCGTCCATTTATTTATATCTGATGTAATGAAATCAATGATTTCATTGGCTACTTTTTCATCCATAGCATCCGTTGGGTCTTCATAAAACAGCACTTTTGGTTTGTTAATAATACTTCTTGCTAACAGAATCTTTTGTGCATTCGATGATGATAGTTGTTGTCCTTCAGGGAAAATCTGTGTTTCTAGTCCTTTTGGTAATGATTTGATGTAAGGGGTAAGTTGTACTCCATCCAAAGCCCATTTCAAATCTTCATCGGAACAATCTGGGTTGTTGAAGATAATGTTATCCAAGATAGTCCCTTCAAAAGGAGTTTCACTATGAATAATATTGCCAATTTGAGAGCGGTATTGCTTAAGATTAATTTTTCTGAACGTATCGTCATTAATATAGAAAGCACCTTCTGAAGATTGCAGCAAACCAGACAGAATGCGAATCAGCGTCGTTTTTCCAGAGCCATTTTTTCCTTCTATAAAAACGCGTTCTCCTTGGTTTATTTTTAGATTGATATTGTCTAAAATTTTCTTAGCAGAACCAGGAAATTGAATGCTTAAACTTTCTGTAGTAAGTGTTATGGCGTGAAAACATTTGTTGGCTTCATAGTTGGTGTCTTCCTCCATTGTCAAGTCTGTTACTAGTCCTATTTTTTCAACAGCAGTCAATACATCATAAAGCGTTTCTAATCCTAGAATGATTTTTTCTACAGAATTGATTACTAATAAAATAATGATTTCGGCAGCCACAAACTGACCAATATTCATTTCCTGAGAAATTACCAAATACCCTCCAATTGAAAGTAAACTAGCGGTGATAATGATTTTAAAAACAATCAAATGACTGAATTGTCTTTTTAAAACATTAAAAAGGGATTCTCTGTAATTGAGGTATTCACTGGCGAATTTGTCATTTTTTTGCAAGGCAAAATCATAGTTGCGTTCTTTTCTAAAACTATAATTATTGCGCGCCATTTCTTGCAACCAGCCCGCTACTTTATACTTGTATTTAGAAACTTTTAAACTGTTTTCTAATCCTATGAAATACGAATATTTAAAGATTAAATACAGTAATACCAGCAATAAAAAGCCCAGCATAATAAAGTAAGGATGATAGAATGACAGCAAGATGATACCAAATAAAATTTGTAGTAAGGCAGCCGAAAAATCAATCAATAATTTTGAAGTCCCTTTTTGAATAGTCATTGTATCAAAGAAACGATTGGCTAATTCAGGAGGATAAGAATCGTATAATTCTTCAAATTTGATTCTAGGTAAACGTGCAGCAAATTCAAAAGAAGAACGAACAAAGATTTTTTGCTGTAAATTTTCGGTGATTCGAAGTTGCATTAATGATAAAATTCCAACTAAAGCCACTCCGATAACCACAAAAATTACCAAAACAACCCAAGAAACCGTAACGCGCCCTGATTGAATAAAATTGATAATAGCTTGTATGCCTAAAGGAAGTGATAAACTCACCAAACCAGCAAAAATGGCGTAAAATATAATTTGATAGACATCTTTTTTGTCTAGTAACAATAATTTGAAATAGCGTTGTAATGGTGTCATTATTTTTGTTTTAAAAGAGTCGTTATTAAATGCGTATAAAAATCAGATGGGCTGACCTCATCGTTACAATTGGTGATGGTTTTTAGATGATTCATTAAAAAATGTTGATGTGAAGCTCCTTCCATAATCGATGAAATCAAGCTTTTGGCAAAAGGATATTCAGGATTGACTTCGTGAACCATTTGTACAATTCTATTAATCACTCGCTTATAAATCAAAAAGAAACCATCTCTGTTTTCTTCATCTACATCCTTTGTATGCAGGGTTTTTGTAAACTCTTGGATAATGATTTTGTTTAAAATGCTCTCATTGATGTGAGTTGTTGCTTGGTCGTCTTCAACTTTTTCAGTTACAATTTGTATGGCTTTAACTAGCTTTTCAAGAGGGTTGGTAATGTTATTGGTCGAAAAGACCAACCGGTACTCCATCCAACTCCAATACCAGGAAGATAAATATACTAATAATTTGTGTTTGTTCTCGAAATAGCGGTAAATAGAACTTTCGTTTGAACCAATTAACTCGCCCAGTTTTTTGAAGGTAAACTCTTCAAAACCAATTTCGTTGATTAATAAAATGCTATGCTCAATGATTTTTTTTCCCAAAGTAGAAGTTTCAGGGTCTTTTACATAGATTTTGCTGTTTACTTGGATTTTTAGGTTGTTTAAAATACTATCCATTTGCAATTATGATTTCGATATTATTTTAGATTTGTTTTGTAAATCAAAGTTAAATATGGTGTTAATGATAAATCCGTTATTGTGTTGTATTACGTTTCGTCCGTTTACCTCGCGACCCAATTGTAAAATTTGATTGATGTATCCCGCTTCTAGCCTAAAAGTATTGTTGAATTTGTATCCCAAAAGCAATCCAAAACGATTTTGGTCGAAGATGTTTTCGTTAACATTATTACCAAATCCAATCAGAATTTCATCGTAAATCGCCAGATAAGGCGTTTGATTACCAATGGTTTCTCCTTTTAATGGAACTTGTGCTCGGAACATATAACGGAAGCGGTTTGAGAATAAGTAATCGTCTTCTTTGGTAAGATTGGCAGTAGAATATCTTCCTACCCAACGCTGTTCTAGCATAAAGCGATGTGACAGTTCTACCATTTTTATTTTGTCGGTAAGTGTTACCATTTCATACATTCGGTGTTCCGTAAAATCTTTCCCAAATCCGTTGATTGGAATATCGCCATACGGATAGGTTTCTGCTAATGCATAGCCAACGCGCAATTGTACTTTGGGGTCTATTTGATAATTAATACCAAGACGAAGCAAGTTTTGTTGTTTGTCTTTAATCCATTCGTCTCTTCGCCATTGGAATTCTGTGTGAAGACTTATTTTTGAATCTAGTTTGAAAGTTCCCATATAGTTTAGCCATCCAATCGAATTGTTATCTGTAATTCGAGTACTTTGAGCAAAAGTTAGCTGGCTTATGGCTAAAAAAAGCAGGAATAATTTATTTTTCATCCAAATGGTTTTCATTAAAAATTAATTCTAAATCCAAAATTCATATTTTCCTGTGGATTCATAGGAATTGGAACAGCGTTATTTTTGATATCCAATTGTTCTAAATGCTTTAGTCCTCTTACTTCTTTTGGAAATTCTTTAAAACGATTTTGATTTAAATACAATTGTGCTAAGTTTTTCAACAAAGCGATTTCACTAGGTAAGCGTTCCAAATTATTGTTTTCTAAGTGAAGCATCGTAAGTTTAGGAAGTTTTGCCAAGGCTTCGATAGACTTAGGTAAATTGATGTTTTTGAATTCATTCAGATAAACTTCTTCAAGGCTTTCTATTTTGCTAATTTCTTCAGGAACTTTAGTAAAATCATTACCGCTAATTTCTAAAACTTTTAATTTCTTTAAATTTGTAATCCCCTTTGGCAATGTTTTGAGATGGTCATTACTTAAATTTAAATATTCTAAGTTTTTGAATTTAGACCACAATGGAGAGTCTAGCTGCAAAGACTGATTGCTTAAATTCAAGCGATATACTTTTTCAGGGTCTTTAACAGCCTGTTCCCAATTGGTATATGTTTTTTTTGTTTGTAGGGTGTCTAATTGTTGCCCCCAACTCAGTTGTAATCCAAATACCAAAACCAATACATAACCAACCAATGTTTTCATAGTAATTATTTTTTTAATGAGTAACTGTATTACAAAAAAGTTATTTTGATTACAAAAGTAATAGTATTACTTTTAATTGATAAAAGTTTTAACTTTTTATTGTGTTTTGATTAATTCTAAAAAAGCAATTGTTTTCCTTTGATTTTTTTCAATTAAAAGATATAAAAGCTATCTTTATGAGCATAAATCACAATAATTATGGGTAAATACGTTACCGCACCCGAAGCAGTAAAAGTGGTGCAATCAAATGAAAGAGTCTACATTCACGCCGCTGGAGCTACACCCAATGTACTTACAAAAGCGTTGACGGATAGAGCTTCTGAATTGAGAAATGTAGAAATTTGTCATTTACATACCGAAGGTCCTGCACCATACGCCAATCCAGAATTGGCAGAAAGCTTTCACGTGAATTCTTTTTTTATTGCAAAAAATGTTCGACACACACTAACAGCAGGAAATGGTTCTTACACACCAGTTTTTTTAAGTGAATTGCCGCGTTTGTTCCGAAAAAAAGTAGTTCCGTTGGATGTCGTTTTTATACACGTTTCACCACCAGACAATCACGGCTATTGTTCCTTAGGGGTTTCTGTAGAGGCAACAGTCGCAGCTATAGAAAGTGCCAAAACGGTTATTGCACAAGTAAATCCAAATATGCCAAGAACTTTTGGTGACGGAATCCTGCACGTATCCGAAATAGATTTTTTAGTCGATGTAGATTGTCCAATACACGAAAAAGAAGAAGAAGCAATAACGCCTCTCGAAGCCAAAATAGGCGCACATATTGCCTCATTAATCGACGATAAAAGTACGCTACAACTAGGAATTGGTTCGATTCCAAATGCGGCTTTGGCTAATTTGATGAATCATAAAGATTTGGGACTCCACACCGAAATGTTTTCCGATGGTGTAATTGATTTAATCTTAAAAGATGTCATCAATTGCAATTATAAAGGAGTGACTCGCGGACGTGTGCTTTCAACCTTTATGTTGGGTTCAAAGCGATTGTATGATTTTGTAAATGATAACCCATTTATTGAGTTAAGAGAATCATCCTATGTAAATGATACAGCCAAAATCAGACGAAATCCAAGAATGGTCGCTATTAATTCGGCTATAGAAGTAGACATTACTGGACAAGTTTGTGCAGATTCAATTGGCGGAAGTATGTATTCTGGCGTAGGTGGTCAAATGGATTTTGTTCGTGGCGCCTCTTTAAGCGAAGGCGGAAAAGCAATTATCGCTTTGCCTTCGGTAACCAAAAATGGAGCGAGTAGGATAGTGCCTTTTTTGAAACAAGGAGCTGGAGTTGTTTCAACCCGTTCGCACGTGCAATACATCATCACCGAAAACGGAATCGCAGATTTGTATGGCAAAACACTTAAAGATAGAGCAATGGAAATGATAAAAATTGCACATCCCAATCATCAAGAATGGATTGATAAAGCCTATTTTGATTTGCTAAATACAGGAAGACGATTTTAGTAGTTGCATAAAATGAACAACAATTAAGTTGTATTACAGAAAGTGGTGTTGTGTCAATTGTCAGAACGCCTCTTTTTTATGAAATATTTAAAAAGCAACTGTATTAAAATTAATATATTTGTCGCAACAAAAAAATCAACCTTATGTTTGGAATAGGAGGAGGAGAATTAATTTTTATTATGTTCATCGTTTTGATGTTGTTTGGTTCTGATAAAGTGCCAGAAATTGCTCGTACTATGGGCAAAGCGATGGCACAGCTAAAACACGCTACAAACGATATTAAAAACGAAATTCAAAAAGGAGCAGAGGCCAACGGATTGGACCAAAAAACATTAACCGATTTAACGGGAGGAATCAATTCCGAAATAGATAAAGCCAAACAAAATCTATTAGGCGATTCTGCCAATTCGATTACTAGTTTTGCTACTAATTTTACTTCCGAAATTACCAATGCATCAAATGCCGTAGAAGGAAAACCTTCTGCAACCGAAACGCCTACTACTGAAGAAAGCAAGGAAGCTGAAGGACCAATAAAACGACAAATGTAATGTTAGAAAAGCTAGAAGCATTAGACATTCAGTTGTTTGTTTTTTTAAATGGTTTAGGTTCTGAGACCTTCGATGGTTTGTGGTTGTTTATCACCAAACAAGTCAATTGGACTCCCTTATTTTTGTTGCTTTTATACATCATTTACAAAAAAGTAGGAGCCAAGCAAACACTCTTTTTATTACTCTTTGTTGCAGCTTTAATCGCATTTACAGACCAGACAACCAATTTGGTCAAAAATACGTTTCAACGCTTGCGTCCTTGCAATAATACCGACATCAATACCATAATTCGCGTCGTGCAATCCAGAAATTCTTTTAGTTTTTTCTCAGGTCACGCGGCCAATTCTATGGCGGTGGCTAGCTTCTTGTTTTTGGTGTTGCGAAAAAAGTTTCAGTATTTCGGGCTGCTCTTCTTATGGCCTTTGATTTTTGCCTATAGCCGAATTTACCTAGGCTTGCACTATCCAATAGACATTCTTACAGGATATTTTTGTGGTTTCACCTTTGGTTTTCTAACCTATAAAGGGTATCAAATTCTTCAAAAAAAGTATTTTCCAATTACTAATTAGGAGCATCATCCAGCTGTACATTACAATCTTTTGGCTTGAAACCGTTTTTTCTAAGACCAAAAAAGAGCTTCTTCCAGTCGCTTTTTTTAGTCAAGAAAAAATACCGTTCAACCCAAAAGGATTTTCATTCCCATCTGGGCTAGGAACCGTATTTTGATAAGACGTATAGGGATTTAAAGCACTCTGCTCACCGTCAATCCATCTCGAATAGGAAGCAAAACGGTTTCCACTCTTGGGTCGTTGGCTAAGAGTTGATTGTATTCTAATAAGACTTTGGTACTCAAATCATTTTTTTGCAAAGGCTCTACAACTTTACCGCTCCACAAAACATTGTCTGATAATATAATGCCGCCTTTGTTCATTTTCGGAACAATAAGTTCAAAATAGTTCAAGTAGTTTTCTTTGTCGGCATCAATAAAAACCAAGTCAAATGTCAAATCAATTGTTGGGATAATATCAGTTCCTTCTCCTAAATGCTGTACAATTTGATGGCCCCAAGCCGATTTGTCAAAATGTTTTCGCTGAAAATCAACCAATTCTTCTTTGATGTCTATCGTGTGTAGTTGTCCATTTTCTTGCATTCCTTCGCACAAACACAAAGCCGAGTAGCCAGTGTAAGTTCCAATTTCAAGAATATTCTTTGGACGAATCAGTTTAGAAAGCATACTCAAAACTCTTCCCTGAAAATGACCGCTTAGCATTCTAGGCAATAAAATTTTTTGGTAGGTTTCTTTGTTCAAGGCCGCTAGATGTGCAGGCTCTTTTTCTGAATGTTGCTCAATGTAGTCCTCTAAATCTTGAGATAAAAAATGCATTCGAAGTGGTTTTTGTTTCTAGCTGCAAAGGTATTAATTCACCAGCTAATTTGATTCGTTATTTAAAAAACAAATCAAAGTTTACTTCAATCTCATTTTTAACTTTTATGATTCCACCCATTTTTACAGGCGGACTTAAACCTAAATCAGAGAATGTAAGTGGCAATATACCAGTTGCTTGCTGAGTTGATTTGGAATAGGTCAAAACAAAATCTTTGTAAGTCAGTGTTTTATTGGTTAAAGTAAAAACCAAAGTGCATTTGTAAGTGTTATTGGTTGTAAATTTTAGATTGCTAATGGTTACATAACTATTCGGGAACGTTTTGACTTTTACGGTGCTTTGTAAATCTTTGGTCATTATTCTATGGCCACAATCAATGCTGGTCATTGGGATGGAAGCTTTAATGATGTTTTTTTCTAAGGCTTCTGTGTTTAGGGTATCTTTTTTGTATAAAATAGTCGCACAAGTATATTTTCCAACGGTAGAATTTCCTTTAATTTTAATCTCTATCTTATGAATTACTTTTGGTAGTTTTTGATAAAAATAAAAAGGTTTGGCACTTACCGTTAATAAGATAAGTGCCAAACCAATTAAAAATAAAGATATTTTTTGTTGCATTTATTAGAAGGTGATTACTGCTTCGAACAATATTCCGTTAAATTTTCCACCATATAAGTCATTCGGATTGCCACCCACAAATTGAGAGAAATCTTTATAATTTTGACTTACATATACAAATTTAGCTAAAATATTTTTAGTCATAAACCATCCAGCTGCAGTTTCGAATCGATTTATTGAAATATTGTTGGCATCAGCATTTTTTAGTTTTCCATCAACCACATTGTAACGGGCGCCAACATAGAATTTTTCTTCACTTCCAAAACGATACACTATATCTCCCACATACTGATTAACCGTTCTTTTTGTGTCAACACCTCTACCATCTCCACCAGAAGCAAATTCTAATGTTCCAAAGAACTCAAATCCTTTATACTTGATGAAAGGGTTAAACATATAAGATGTTGCCCAGTTACCAAATCCTGGGTTGAAACGTCCTGTGTCTTTATTGGCCGCAGTTTAGGGTTTAAAACCTTAAAATGAGACCAATAAGTGAGGGACTTTCAGTCCCTCGTAAAACAAACCTCTGCACTTTCAGTACAGAGTGGTTTAGTAATGAATTACTTGTTCAAAGCAAGAGCTTTTGTATTGGAAGGTTTGCTTTTTGATGTTCCTTTCCCTTTTTTGATTACTGGAGCAGCTTCGACTATTATTAAAGATGCACCAATATGGTATTGGTTCACAATCTCGTCTGGAGTAAGAGCTACATTGAAAATCTTTAATTCATCAATATCTGCATTGATACTAACTAAAGAATTTATGTTCCCAAGTTTAAAAACAGATCCTAAAGTGTTTCTGTTTGGAGCACTGAAACTTTCAATCAAAACACCATTTCGATATATGCTGGCATATTTTCCATCATAAACATAGGTATAGTTGTACCAAACATCTTTGAATAAAGGAATAGTTGTTATAAAATCATTTTTATAACCCCATGCAGCTATGTTCAACAATGATTCGTCGGTAGTAGTTCCTTGATGAATAAGTCCACAAAATTGATTATTTGTACCCGAACCATAACCCCAAATGTAATTTGAGTTCGTAATATCATTGAATTTTATCCAAATGGTAATTGTTCTAGGTGAATTGGTTTGTGGTAAATTACCAATGTTTGCTGCCAAACCTTCGTTGGTAAGTCGAATTGCTTTCTTGTCTACTCCTGAACGATCTTTGGTGAATTTTGCATTACCCATAAATGTAGTTGTTTTTTCAGCATTTACTAAAGTGCCGTCAAAACTAAAGTCGTGAATGGGAGTTTGGGAGAAATTAAGCGTGGAGGATAAGAGTAAAGTATATAGTATTGTCTTTTTCATAGCTAAAGTCTTAAATGAAAAGTAGTTAACCAAAACTAAACTCTTTTTTTTCAGATTTAAAACTTTTACGTTAAACGGTTTTAAAACTCGTTCAACGACTAGTTTCTTTTTATAAAATGAAAAAACCACCTTTAATAAGTGGTTACTTGCTATTACTATTTGTTTTTTGTTTTGCTAAAATTTATAGAGACTAAAATTGACAGCAATTTGGTCTTTTACTTTTATAAGTCCCCCCATTTTAACTGGTGGAATAAGCCCAACATCAGAGAAGTTTAGTGCAATCACTCCTTGAATTTTGTTATTGTCTTTTGTCATAACAATATCTTTGTATCTCAATGTTTTGTTGGTAATCAAAAAAGTGAGGTTGCATTTGTAATAATTACCATAGGGCTTTATGTCGGTAATGGTTACGAGGCTAGAAGGGAATTGTGTAGTTTTTACAGTAGATTGTAAATCTTTGGTCATAATTCTGTTTCCACAATCAAATTTGACCATTGGAATTTCGGCTTTTATACAATTTTTGTTGGCAACATTAAGTACAATAGTGTCCTTTTTGAAAAAAGTCGTACTACAATTGTATTTGCCTACCGTGGACATTCCAGTTATATTGATTTCAATTTTATTTATGATAATAGAAGAATCATAAGAATGAAAATTGGGTGCAGCACTTCCCAATGTAAAGAGAAGTACTACACCCAATAATCCTAATATTATCTTGTTATTCATTTTGTATTAGAAAGTGATAACAGCCTCAAACATTACACCGTTGAATTTTCCACCATAAAAGTCATTAGGAGTTCCGTTTGCATTGAATTCAGAGAAGTTTTTGTAGTTTTGATTTACGTATTCTACTTTTGCTAGAATGTTTTTAGTCATAAACCAACCTGCTGCTGCTTCAAAACGGTTGATGTTAATTTTTTCAATATCAGCGTTAGCTAATTTACCTGATACTAAGTTGTATTTAGCTCCTACATAGAATTTTTCGTTAGTACCAAAACGGTATACAACATCACCTACATATTGATTTACAGTACGTTTTGTTTCGTCACCTTGTTTATTTCCACCAGATGCAATTTCAATAGTACCAAATACTTCAAGACCTTTATATTTTACAAAAGGGTTAATCATATACGAAGTAGCCCAGTTTCCAAATGCAGGATTGAAACGGCCTGTTGTGTAGTTTGAAGTTGGGTCGAAGTTGTCAGCAATTGCAACGTTATTTCCGTTTACTGGAAAATTACTAGTTGCATGTGTCATCACACCATAAAAACGGCTTCCAGCTCTGTCAGAAGAGTATAAGTTACCACTTGAGTTCGCTACATGTGAAACAGACCCTGTTAAACGTACTCTCAAATCGTCGTTCAATTGTTTGTCATAACCTAATTTAGCTATTATAGTTGGGCTAATAGTAGTGTTTCTGCCAGGTGCAGCTGGGACAATTTCTTTAACATTTTGGTTCAACTTAGAGTTGGTAACTCCAATCATACTTACCCAACCATTTCTGTTATAGTAGAGTTCAGCACCCATTTCAGTCGTAAATGCATCCATAATATTATTTCCTACAAATGGATTCATTAAAGCATTTCCATTATCAGATCTTCTAAAGTGAGCATCACCATAATTGTTTTCCATTTGACCAATTTTGATAGTTGCATATTTCATGAAATCTTTCAAGAAGTCTTTTTGGATAAAGTCTAATTTGTCAATTTGTAAATAACCTCCTTTTACCCAAGTTTCGTTGTGGTGTCTTGCAGCTAAGTACAAATCTAAGTTTACACGTACCCCATCATACAATTGAGCACCAATAGTCATATTAGCTGTTGGTAAGTTAAAGTTGTTCTCTAGGTTATTCAATCGGTATTGACCTGGTGCATAATTATGGTCGTTGAACGATTTTACCCCTTGAAATTGCAAAGCAAATGCAGCTCCTAAATCGATACTTAAACCTTTGAATTCAACAGTATCTTTTTTAACATCAAATTGATTGATACCTGTTTTGTCTCTTGGAATTAAGTTTTGTATTTGTCCAAATCGGTCTTGTGCTTGCGCAGCAGTTAAGCTTAATAAAGCGGCTGCTAAAAAATAAATTACTCTCATTTGTTGTTAGTTTTATTTGTAATTAAGATTGAATTTTATTGTTAGTTCTTTTCCTGTTTTGATAGTACCTAATAAGGCAGTTGGTGCTTTCATTCCAAATTCGTCAAAAGTGATTTTGTTTGAACCCTGAATGTTAACTACTCCATTTACTACGGCTACTTTTATTTGAGTTTTTAAGTCTTTGCTAACTCCTGCAATGGTGTAGGTTCCTGTTAAGTTCCATGTAGTTTCGTTAACTTTTGTAGCAGTTTTTAAAACATATTTAATGGTTTTGAATTTTTTAACATTTAGTGTTTCGTAAGCTATTTTATCCATTCCACTTTTTCCACTTTTAATAGTTTCTACTGCTAAATCAATAGTGATGGAATTGATTTCAACAACTTTTGAATCTGTTACGGTAAGATTTGCATTACCTGTTTTGGAAGACGAAGTCATTTCCCAGTCATGTAATGTTGAAGTCCCAAGAACTGAAAAATTAGTCTTGTTATCTAGTGTGTAACTCTTTTGTGCAAAGGCAGTGATATTAATCAAAGCTAAAGCAAATGTTAAAAAAATGACTTTAATTGTAGTTGGTTTCATTGTTCTATATTTAAAGATTATTGATGTATTCTTAATAATACTAGGATTTATTGTGTTTTTTTACAGCGATATCCTTTTTGTATTATTTATATAGCAAATTTCGCTACAATGTGCTTACTGGAATATGATAAAAGTCATACTTATAAATTTTAAGATTTTTTTAACATTTTTACATCGATTTCGTTGGTTTTTTATTTAGAAGTAGTTTCAATAAGAACTAAAAACTCTTTAAATTAATCAGAATTACCGTATTTTGTTTGTTTCATTTTTTTCTTTTTTTATTCAAAAAATCAGTCGTTTTTTTTATGATTTTAATTGTATTCTCAAAAAAAAGTTGTTTTCATTCGATTTCTTTTGAAATTCATTTTCTTGCTTTTGCTAGAATAAATTCTATTAATAAGTGAAATTGAATTCAAAACATTAAAAATTGAATAAATTTGCAGCATGGAAATCGAGAAAAAAGATATTAGAGCTTTGTCTAAAGAGGAATTGCGCACCTTTTTTGTAAATAATGGCGACAAAGCTTTTCGTGGTAATCAAGTATATGAATGGTTATGGACCAAAGGAGCGCATAGTTTCGAGGACATGACAAATGTGTCTAAAGCTACGAGAGCTATTTTAGAAGCACACTTTGTCATTAATCATATCAAAGTTGATACTATGCAACGCAGTGAAGATGGCACAGTCAAAAACGCCGTTCGTTTACATGATGGATTGGTCGTCGAATCGGTTTTAATTCCTACCGAAACTAGAACTACCGCTTGTGTTTCAAGTCAAGTAGGCTGTAGTTTGGATTGTAATTTTTGTGCGACAGCACGATTAAAAAGAATGCGTAATTTAGAACCAGCAGAAATTTACGACCAAGTAATTGCTATTGATAAAGAGAGTAGACTCTATTATAATCATCCCTTGTCTAATATTGTTTTTATGGGAATGGGCGAGCCGTTGATGAATTATAACAATGTGTTGAAAGCAATAGAAATGATTACTTCTCCAGAAGGTTTAGGAATGTCTCCAAAGCGAATAATGGTTTCTACTTCTGGTATTCCAAAAATGATTAAGAAATTAGCCGATGATGAGGTGAAATTCAAATTAGCAGTATCACTTCATTCTGCAATAGACGAAACTCGGGCTAGAATTATGCCTTTTAGTGCCAATTTTCCTTTGAAAGAATTACGAGAATCTCTAGAGTATTGGTACCGTAAAACCAAAAGCAAGGTGTCCTATGAATACGTTGTTTGGAAAGGAATCAATGATGATAAAGCGTCAATTGATGCCTTGGTGAAATTTTGCAAATATGTGCCTTGTAAAGTCAATCTTATAGAATACAATCCTATTGATGATGGTGAGTTTCAGCAAGCATCTGAAGAGGCGATAGCCGCTTATATTAAAGGCTTGCAGGCTATTGGCGTCGTTGTCAAAGTGAGAAGAAGTAGAGGAAAAGACATTGATGCTGCTTGCGGCCAATTGGCAAATAAAGAAGCGTAACAATTGAAACATAATCATGTAAATTTAAACTAGTACTATTTATGTCTTTTTTTATTTTATATGCTATATTTGAATCCTAAATGAATATCACCTCACAAATAAAACAACCCATCTTTGATGAAATGGAACTTTTCGAGAAAAAGTTCTATGAATCAATGTCTTCAAAAGTAGCCTTACTCAATCGAATTACTTATTATATAGTAAACAGAAAAGGAAAACAAATGCGTCCGATGTTTGTTTTTCTTACTGCAAAGATGATTTCTGGAGGAACAGTAGAAGAGCGTACTTATCGAGGTGCTTGTGTGATTGAGCTGATTCATACTGCTACTTTAGTACATGATGATGTTGTAGACGATAGCAATCGTCGAAGAGGTTTTTTCTCCATCAACGCTTTATGGAAAAATAAAATCGCGGTTTTAGTTGGTGATTATTTGTTGTCCAAAGGTTTATTGTTATCCATTGACCACGGCGATTTTGATTTGTTACGAATCATATCAGTAGCTGTTCGCGAAATGAGCGAAGGAGAATTATTGCAAATAGAAAAAGCCAGAAGACTCGATATTACAGAAGAGGTATATTACGAAATTATCCGAAAAAAAACAGCTACACTAATTGCGGCTTGCTGTGCTTTAGGTGCTAGATCTGTTAGTGATAATGAAGTCGTAGTTGAACAAATGCGAAAGTTTGGAGAACTTATAGGTATGGCTTTTCAAATTAAAGATGATTTGTTCGATTATACTGAAGAAGCCATCGGAAAACCTACAGGAATTGATATCAAAGAGCAAAAAATGACTTTGCCTTTAATCCATATTCTAAATACCTGTACTACAAAAGAAAAAAGTTGGTTAATTAATTCCATCAAAAACCATAACAAAGACAAAAAGCGAGTAAAAGAAGTCATTGCTTTTGTAGTTAACAATGGTGGACTTTCTTATGCCGAACAAAAAATGATTGACTTTCAACAAGAAGCATTAGCTATTCTTGAAAATTTCCCCACTTCAGATTATAAATCGGCCTTGACCTTAATGGTCAATTATGTAATCGAAAGAAAAAAATAATTTTTTTTCGTCTGTAAAGTGCCGTAATCATTGGTGTTTCTATTTTTTTATCAAAAACAAAACAACTACATGCAACCTTTTTGTTGCTTGCCTCGTCTATGCTAATAGAAGTCGGTTTTACAAAAACAACAACTGCTGACCAACACGCTTTATTATATGAAAGTAATTCCATTACATCATGAAGAACAAAAGTTGATTCAACTTGCCATTGAAAAGAATAGGCAGGCGCAACAACAGTTGTATTCTAAATTTTCTTCAAAAATGTTAGGAGTTTGCAGACAGTATATAAAAGATATTCATCAAGCCGAAGATGTAATGATTACCGCATTTATGAAGGTTTTTGTGAATCTAAGAAATTTTGAACACAAAGGAAGTTTCGAAGGTTGGATTCGTAGAATTATGGTCAATGAATGTATTTCTTTTTTGAGAGTAAATAAAAAAATGAAATATACCGAAGACGAGTTTTTTGTAGAAGAAAGTTTTGATGCCATTGGAGATCAGTTCTCCGTAGAAGAAATTCAAACCTTAATTGATACACTTCCAGAAGGCTATAAAATGGTCTTTAATTTATATGCGATAGAAGGATACAAACATCAGGAAATTGCTCAATTGCTTGGTATTTCTGAAGGTACTTCAAAATCACAATTATCGCACGCTAGAAAAATGTTACAACAGCAGATCAACTGCTTAAAAAATAAGCAAAATGGAACGAAATAATTTTGAACAACAAGCCAAAGAGAAGCTCTCCAATCGAGAAATTACTCCCTCAGCTCAAGCTTGGGATCGATTAGACGCGATGTTGTCTATCCAAGAAAAGCCAAAGAAAAAAATCAATTGGTGGTATGTTGCAGCTAGTGTTACAGGACTTTTATTGGTAGGAACACTCTTTTTTAACACATCAAAAGAAAGTAATGTTATAATGCCATCTCAAGAAATCGTGGTGACTTCTACTGAAGATAAAGATTCGGTTACGACACAGCCTTTTATTGAATCAAAAAACGAAGTTAGTGTTCAGCCTAAATCCGCTGTAGCAACGAATGTCTCTAAGGTTACCAATAATCAAATTACAACCACAAAAAATACGCATCAGGAGCTTTCAATCAACAATCAAATCACAACCATCAACAATCAAATTAGTACTACTACCGAAAACAACACAACACATCAAGCAATTGCCGCGATAGATGAAAATGTTCAAGTAGCACCCACACTAATCCAAAAAAAACAAAAAATACAAGTCGACCCATCTTCTTTATTATCACAAGTCGATGGAGAATTGGAACTCTCTTTTAGAGAAAAAGTAATTGCTAAAGTGAATAAAAATTATCAAACCGTAAAAGTGGCTTTGGCCAACCGAAACAATCAAGAATAAAAACAATCAATCATCAATCAAATTTTTTAAAAACTAGTAATCATGAGAAATTTTACCATTTATCTAGCCGCCCTATTCTGTATTTTTGCCAGCAAAATGATAGGGCAAGAATCCTTCGAAAAAAGAGCTAAGGAAATTGCAACACGCATTGAAAAAATCACCAAAGAAGAAAAAGCAGCACTAAAAGAGGAAATTGAAGCCGTAAATCTTCAGCAGCAAGCAGGAACAATTACCAAAGAAAAAGCAGACGAGAAAAAGAAAGTCCTCGCCGAAGCCAGAGCCATCAATATCGAAGCCCGAGTAGCCAAAGAACAAGAACAATTAAATGAATTGGTACAGCTAAAAGTAGACGGAAAAATCAAAGAAAGCGATTCTTCTCGAACTTTAGTGATTCACTGGGACGACGATTTTGACTTCAGAAATAAAAAGAAAGAAAAGAAATTTGGTGAAAAAAGAACCACGAGTCAATTTGTTTTTGCTGCAGGTTTGAACAACCTTATGGTTGACGGCAAATTACAAGACAAAGATTTCAAATTTATGGGTTCTCATTTTTATGAGTGGGGAACTACCTATAATACTAGGATTTTGAAAGACAATAATTTATTGCATTTCAAATACGGTATGTCCGTAATGTACAATAATTTACGCCCAACCAATAACCGCACTTTTGTAGTAAACGGAGACCAAACCAACCTAGAAGTGTATTCCAAAGACTTGAAAGAATCCCGTTTCAGAAACGTTTATTTAGTGGTTCCTATGCATTTAGAATTCGATTTTTCTGGAAGTACAATGAACGATGACAAGCGTCAATTCAGAACCCACAAATCCTTTCGTTTTGGGTTAGGAGGTTACGCAGGAATCAATTTAAAATCCAAACAAAAGATAGAATATCGTGAAAATGGTGATAAAATTTACGCCAAAAACAAAGCGGATTTCAACACCAGTAACTTCATTTATGGTTTGAGTTCATACATCGGGTACAAGGAAACGAGTTTGTATGTAAAATACGATTTGAATCCATTGTTTACAAGCAATGCAGTAGACCAAAACAATATTTCAATGGGAATCCGTTTCGATTTTAATTAAAATAAGGAGCGAATCATAAGGCTTTTTCAGGCCACATCGTTCCCGCCATCATTCCTAAACCTCGTGAGCTGAACCCCAGCTCACGAGGTTTTTCCCTTCTGTCGGGGCTATACGATTAGCAAGGTTTTTTCCTTGGAAGAAATTTTGTAATACGGGTGAATGATAAATTACATTTTATAACTATCCAGGTATTTTTTTGGATATTAATTGCCTCCAACTTTAGTTGGAGGGATGAAATTTGAAAGTTTTAAAGGCTTTAGCCAAAACCAGCTGCTTTTATTTGGCTAAAGCCAATGAAATCAATCCCCATAACTCCAGCTAAAGCTGGAGCCAATTGAAAGTTACTATTTTTTTTGAAGCACTTCGCACCACCTATCTACTAAAATCCGCGAAATCTGCGTGCCATAATGCGTGCATTTATTTAGTAGATTCACTAAGACTTTTTTCAATTGAACCACAAAGCCAAAACTTTGCGAACTTTGCGATTTTTCCTTTGCGAACCTTGCGGTTAAAATTTCACGCTAATTTGTCTTAAATCAGTGCATTCGTGGCTAAAGCCTTTATAGACGAATCTATAGCGTAATAATGCTAAGTTTAATTATCCAAAATTAACTTTGTATCTTTGACCTTTTCCAACTTTATTCCTTAATAAATTGATTTCAAAAGCAACCATAGATACCGTTTTCGAAACCGCTCGTGTAGAGGAGGTTATTGGCGATTTTGTGCAATTAAAACGCGCTGGGAGCAATTTCAAAGGCTTGAGTCCTTTCTCAGACGAACGTTCTCCTTCTTTTATGGTGTCACCAGCCAAAGGAATCTGGAAAGATTTTAGCTCAGGAAAAGGCGGCAATGCAGTGGCTTTTTTAATGGAGCACGAGCATTTTACCTATCCCGAAGCGATTCGATATTTGGCCAAAAAATACAATATCGAAATCGAAGAAACAGAACAAACCGATGCTGAAAAAGCCAATACTGATGTTCGAGAAAGTATGTTTTTGGTGTCTGAATTTGCGAAAAATTATTTTCATTCCACACTATTAAATACCGAAGAAGGGAAGGCGATAGGCTATTCGTATTTCAAAGAAAGAGGTTTCACCAACGAAATCATAAAAAAATTCGGACTGGGTTATTCTCCAGAAACTTGGGACGCTCTAACGAAAGAAGCACTTGGGAAAGGATATCAATTACAATATCTAGAAAGTACGGGTTTAACCATTCCAAAAGACGACCGTCCTTTTGATAGATTCAAAGGAAGGGTGATGTTCCCTATCCAAAGTATGTCGGGTAGAACCTTAGGTTTTGGAGGGCGCATCTTAACCAATGATAAAAAAGCGGCCAAATATTTAAACTCTCCCGAGAGCGAAATTTATCATAAGAGCAAAGTCTTGTACGGAATTTTCCAAGCCAAACAAGCCATTGCCAAACAAAATAATTGTTATTTGGTTGAAGGATATACCGACGTAATTCAATTTCATCAGGCGGGAATCGAAAATGTTGTGGCTTCATCAGGTACGGCTTTAACACCCGACCAAATCCGATTAATCAATAGATTGACCAAAAACATTACCGTACTTTTTGATGGTGATGCTGCGGGGCTTCGTGCTTCCATTCGAGGAATCGATTTGATTTTGGAAGAAGGGATGAACGTAAAAGTGTGTACTTTTCCTGATGGCGACGACCCAGATAGTTTTGCTAAAAAGACATCTTATGATGATTTAGTAGCTTACTTAGAGAATAACGCAAAGGATTTTATTCAGTTCAAAGCTTCTCTTTTAATGAACGAAGCTAAGAACGACCCAATAAAGAAAGCCGATTTGATTCGGGATATGGTAACGAGTATTTCTAAGATTCCAGACCGTATTCAACGAGAAATATATTTGCAAGAATGTTCAAGGATTATGGATATTTCTGAGCAGGTTTTGGTGAGTACTTTGGCACAATTAGTCCAAAAAGACATTACCGAAGTAGGGAAAAAACAAAAGCAAGAGCAAAAAGCATTTGAAATTGTAAAGAATGAAAATCCCGTTCAAACAGAGAAAGTTGATGTTTTATATCGTTTAGAAAGAAAGATAATCGAAATTTTATTGCTCTACGGAAATAAAGATGAAGTTTTTGAAGATGTACTTTTAAAAGCGAATCCAGATGGGGAGATTGTTCACGTAGTTGAAAAAAAGGAGTACAAAGTTTTTCAGAGAATCTATTTGAGTTTACAAGAAGATGAGGTAGAGCTTGCGCATCCCCATTTTAGGGCTATTTTTAATGATTTGATTTCATATTATCTTCAAAATGAAACAGAAGGAATTGATAATTATCTAAAAAATTTAAAACCTGAGTTTGCACAAGAAGTTACGGATATTTTGATGGAAGAAGAACAAATCGTGCTTCATAATTGGGAAGGGCAAAACATTTTTGTGAAACAAAAAACAGAAACAGTAAGTCAACATACTTCGGAAACTATTATATCCATTCGCGAATACCTAATCAATAAACTAATTATGGATTTAATGAACGAATTCACTTCAAACCCTGAAGCAGATGTAGAAGAGTTGAAAGTAATGATTAATGATTATAATAAGCTCAAAGTCAATTTGACGGGAGCAATTGGTCGAATTCGTTCTACTTACATATAAAAAAAAGGAAGTCTAAAATAGACTTCCTTTTTTATTTTTTGCGAAAATTAGTAAATCAAAAATCGAATTAAACGATTTCTAATGTTTTAGCTTTGTTAACCAAGTCAACCAAATTGGTTACATTTAATTTGGTTAATAAACGCAATTTGTAAGTACTAATTGTTTTTTCGTTTAGAGAAAGAATGTCAGCTATTTCGTGGTTTTTCTTACCATCGCTCAAATAGCGCAAGACTTCAATTTCTCGGTTAGATAATTTACGATACAAACGTTCGCTTTTACTTTGTTTGGCTATCAAAGCCATATTTTTACGAACATTTTCGTTCACAATAATTTTGCCTTGATGCACTTTTACAATAGATTGACCTAATGTTTCTAGTTTCTCGGATTTGTGAACATAGCCAGAAACTCCTGCTTTAATTGCATTGGGAGCATAAATTTGTTCCGAAAGACTACTAAAAATAATAATCTTCGTTTTAGGGAAGTTTTTCAACATCGCCTTAATTTCAAAAATACTCGCCAATCCCTCTAGTTCTAAGTCGATTACCAATACATCGATTTCCTTGTTTTGGAGGATGTCTCGAACCATCGAAAAATTACCAACATTGGCTACAATAGAGATTTCATCGTGGTCTTTAAAGTACGATTTAACTCCAAAATGGGTTACAGGATAGTTATCTGCTAAACAAACTTTAATCATGGTATTTATTTTTTAAGAGTTGTCTATCAAAATGATAGCATAAATGTAGTAAAAAAAATACAATAAATACCAGGAATGTTAATTTTTTTTAATTTTTATCAATAATACAGACTGGTATTGGGTTCATTTTGTGTTGGTTAGCATTATTTAGTCGTTTGTAGGTGGTAAAAACGTCCTTTTCTCTACCCTCAAAGTCCGAAATCGTTTTCCCAATTTCGTCTTGCAACATAGCCCATTCCAATTCGTCATAACTTGCACCAAGTTGGTCCTCGTCTGAACGGTCATCTCCAAAAAGACCATCTGTAGGAGCTGCAATAAGAATTGAATTTGGAACTTTCAAATATTCTCCTAATGCGTATACATCTGATTTTAATAAATCTGCAATTGGACTTAGGTCTACTCCGCCATCACCATATTTAGTATAAAAACCCACACCAAAATCTTCTACCTTATTTCCTGTTCCAGCAACTAGTAGTCCATGAATACCTGCATAGTAATACAAAGTGCTCATTCTTAAACGCGCTCTTGTGTTGGCTAAAGACAAGTTCATTTTAGCGGTATCTTCGTGCTCTGGTACTACTTTTTTGAATGCTTCAAATACAGAAGTCAAATCAGAAGCAGCACTTTTTACGTTTGGGAAACGTTCTTTTAGTTGTTTGATATGCTCTTGTGCTCGACTAACATGCGATGGAGCTTGATGAATTGGCATTTCTATGCAAAGTACTTCCATACCTGTTTGTGCACAAAGTGTTGAGGTTACAGCAGAGTCCACACCTCCAGAAATACCAATCACAAATCCATTAGATTTAGCATTTTTGGCATAATCGGCGAGCCATTTTATAATTTGAGTATTTACTTTTTCTGGTGATAAGGTTGTTTTTTTAATCATAATAGTTTACGTTTTAAAAAGCAGGAATGTATATTTGCAAAATCTTTTCAAAAAGGGAATTTATTCCGAAAATATTTAAAAGCTAAATTAAATAATAAATATTAAATCGCCATAGTTCCGAACCATAAACTAGAAGGGAAGTAACGTGATTAAAGCATTGAATGTCTCAAATAATTTATAACTCATGAAAATCTATCTTTTACCACTTGCCATTTGCTTCTTTTTGCTTTCATGCGAAAAGAAAAATAAGATTGAAAAAGCTGTAGAAGAAATTCCAGTTGAAATCAAAGTTGATAGATTTGATAAAGCTTTTTTTGAAACTAAGCCTGAGGACTTAAATCAGTTAAAACAAAAATACCCTTATTTTTTTCCTGCAGGAACGGATGATGCAATTTGGATTGAAAAAATGCAGCATCCTCAATGGAGAGAATTGTATGGAGAAGTGCAAAAAAAGTATGCTGATTTTTCAACTATTAATCAAGAAATAGAAACGTTATTTAAGCATATTAAGTTTTATTTTCCTAAAACTAAAACGCCAAAGGTTGTTACTTTAATCTCTGAAATGGATTATAATACCAAAACGATTTACGCGGATAGTTTGGTAATTGTGTCTTTAGAGCTGTATTTAGGTAAAAATCATAAATTTTATCAATTTCCTGAATACATCAAACAAAATTTTGAACCAACTCAAATCGTTCCAGATATTGCTTCAAGTTTTCTTCAAGCAAAAATGGTTCCAGATACGGATAAGACATTCTTATCTCAAATGATTTACTTGGGAAAAGAATTGTATCTAAAAGAATTGTTGTTGCCGGAATATACTGATGCCGCTAGAATAGGATATACTCCTGAGCAAATTAAATGGTGTACTGAAAACGAGGGTTATATTTGGCGTTACTTTATTGATAAAGAAATGCTATATAGTGTAGACGCTAAATTAATTCCTAGATTTTTGAGTCCAGCTCCATTTTCTAAATTTTATTTAGAGATAGATAATGATTCGCCAGGACAAGTAGGTGCCTGGATTGGTTGGCAAATAGTAAGGTCATATATGAAGAATAATGATGTTACTATCAACGAATTAATGAATAAAAAAGCAAAAGAAATTTTTGAACAGTCAAAATATAAACCTAAGAAATAATGTCAAACATACATACCTCAGAAATTAAGTTTCAAGTTGAATTAGATGAAAATAGAGTGCCAGAAAAACTATTTTGGTCTGCAGAAGATGGTGGCGTGACAGCAGAAGAAGCTAAAGCGATTATGCTTTCTATTTGGGATAGCAATCACAAAGAAAGTATGAGAATTGATTTGTGGACGAAAGATATGCCTGTAGATGAAATGAAAATTTTTTTCCATCAAACGCTAGTGGCTATGTCAGAAACATTTAAAAGAGCTACTAATGACGAAAAAATGGCAGATACAATGATGGATTTTTGTGATTATTTTGCCGAAAAGCTTGAATTGAAAAAATAGGTTGCTTTAATCTCAAAAAAAAATCCAAATTCCAAGAATTATAATTGGGATTTGGATTTTGTATTTAAAATGAATTGTTGTTTTTAAAGACTTCTTGGTTAACCTCGTCTATGTAGTTCAACAATTCTTCTTTTCCGGTAGACTCTGTAGAAGAAGTAACAAAATAATGAGGCATTTCAGCCCAATTGTTAGCTAGCATTTTCTTTTTGTATGCAGCTATATGTGAGTCAATTTTTACCTTACTGATTTTGTCTGCTTTAGTAAAAATAATGCAAAAAGGGATTTCGCTTTCTCCCATATAAGACATGAATTCAATATCTATAGTTTGTGCTTCGTGGCGAATATCAATCAGTACAAAAGCACATACTAATTGTTCTCTAGATTCAAAATAGTCTGTGATAAACTCTTGGAATATTGATTTGGTTTTTTTTGAAACTTTGGCATATCCGTAACCAGGTAAATCAACTAAAAACCAATTGCTATTGATTAAAAAATGATTGATTAACTGCGTTTTTCCTGGTCTTGCAGATGTTTTTGCTAATTTCTTATGATTGGTCAGCATATTGATCAATGAAGATTTACCTACATTAGAACGACCAATAAAAGCATACTCGGGCAAGAAGTCCTTGGGACATTTGCTTACATCAGAATTGCTAATAACAAATTCGGCAGTATTGATTTTCATTTTCTAATCGTTTTGATTAATGTGCAGCTAAGTGAGTATGAGTTAACCAATCTTCTAAAACTCTGTTGAATTCGTCTGGATGTTCCATCATTGCGGCGTGTCCGCATTTGTCAATCCAATACAAACTTGAGTTTGGCATTAGTTTATGAAATTCTTCTGCAACATCCGGAGGAGTTACTTTGTCATTTTTTCCCCAAATAATACAAGTTTGTACATGCATTTTTGGCAAATCTTTAGCCATATTGTGTCTAATTGCACTTTTTGCAATCGTTAGCGTTTTGATTAATTTGATTCGATCGTTTACGGTTGCAAAAACTTCATCGATTAGTTCTGGTGTAGCAATTTTTGGGTCATAAAAAACATCTTCAGCTTTTTTCTTGATGTATTCATAGTCGCCTCTTTTAGGATAGCTATCGCCCATCGCACTTTCATAAAGTCCAGAGCTACCTGTAATAACTAGCCCAGCAACTTTTTCTGGATACATTTTTGTGTGGTATAATGCGATGTGACCTCCCAACGAGTTGCCCAAAAGGATAACACGATCCAGTCCTTTATAAGTGATAAAGTTTTTCACATAAACTGCAAAGCTTTTAACGTTAGTCTTTAAAATGTTTTGCGTATAGATAGGTAGATCTGGAATAATAATTTTGTACCCTCTTTCAGAAAAATAACTTGCTACAGCATCAAAGTTACTTAATCCTCCCATAAGTCCGTGAAGAATTACGATTGGGGTTCCTTCTCCAGCTTCATAATAGCTATACTTACCTTCTATTTTATAGTATTTTTCCATGTAATATGTGACTCGGTTTCAATTTCGACAAATATAGGATTTATTAAATTAAAATAAATTGTTAGGGTTGCTTTTTACTGATTTTATTCTTTTTCATGGGTTTATTCGTTTTAAAATGAGTGATTTTCATTTTGCAAAAAGTAAGATTAGGCATAAAAAAGCAAAATTTTTTTTGTAAGAATTATTTTTAATTTTAATATAGATATCAACTTTATCTTAATAAAAAAAAATATTTGCTAACTGTCTGATAGACTATAAATTAAAGCTTTTTGGTTAAGAGTGGGTAAACTTATCAACAAAGTGGTATAAAGTGGTAAATTGTGGTAAAAATTTATATATTTTTGCTTAATACAATCTAATGCAAATTTTGTGGACGCAATTATTGGTACATATGAGTGTAAAGTAGATGCTAAAGGAAGGGTAATGTTGCCTTCTCCTTTGAAAAAGCAGTTGGCTACTTCTCTTCAAGACGGTTTCGTTTTGAAGCGCTCCGTGTTCCAACCTTGTCTAGAATTGTATCCTATGAAGGAGTGGAATGTGATGATGCAAAAGGTGAACGGATTGAATCGGTTTGTGAAAAAAAATAATGACTTTATCCGTCGTTTTACTGCAGGTGTTAAAGTGGTAGAAATTGATGCATTGGGTAGAATGTTGATTCCGAAAGACTTGGTTGGTTTTGCAAGTATAGCCAAAGATGTTGTCTTTTCTTCTGCGGTAACAATTGTTGAAATCTGGGATAAAGACTTGTATGAAAAATCTATAAGTGGAGAGGATCTTGATTTTGCCGATTTGGCAGAGGAAGTAATGGGAAATATAAATAATAGCGACAATGGAATATCATAATCCTGTATTGTTAAAAGAAACGGTAGATGGTTTGAATATCAAACCAGACGGAGTGTATGTAGATGTGACATTTGGTGGAGGAGGACACTCAGCAGAAATTCTTAGAAGATTGGGACCTGATGGGAAATTGTTTGCTTTTGATCAAGATGAAGATGCTTTGGCAAATGCCTTGCCTGATGAGCGCTTTACTTTAATTAATGAAAATTTCAGGTTTATCAAACGCTTCTTACGTTTTTATGGAGTAAAAGGGGTTGATGGAATTTTGGCAGATTTAGGTGTTTCATCTCATCAGTTTGATGTGGCTGAAAGAGGTTTTTCTACTCGTTTTGATGCAGAATTAGACATGCGTATGAGTCAAAAAAATGATTTGAGCGCCTATAGAGTAGTCAATGAATATGATGATGCGAATTTGAGAAGAGTTTTTTGGGACTATGGAGAATTAAAAAATGCTCCTGCTTTGTCTAGAACTATTATAGAAGCGAGAGAAAAGCATCCTATTAAAACAACAGATGAATTGAAGTTGATTTTGGCTAAATACTTACCAGAGAAAGTTCGTAATAAAGTATTAGCTCAAATATACCAAGCCATTCGTATTGAGGTAAATCAAGAAATGGATGTTTTAAAAGAGTTTTTGGAACAATCATTAGAGATTTTAAATCCAGAAGGAAGATTAAGTGTAATTTCTTATCATTCACTTGAGGATAGATTAGTAAAAAGATTTATCAAGAATGGCATGTTTGAAGGGGAACCTGAACGTGATTTTTTTGGAAACTTTTCTGTTCCTTTCAAAACTATAGGTAAGTTGGTTGTTCCCTCTGATGAAGAAATAAAAAGTAATAATAGAGCACGAAGTGCAAAATTGCGTATTGCAGAAAAGAAATAAAGAATTATGAAACAAGGAGTTTATGCCATATTAAAAGCTAAATATTTGATTCATGATGACGCGATTAAAAATTGGCGTTTTATAGTTTTTTTGGTAGTACTTGTGATTTTAATGATTGCCAATACACAACGTTTTGAGCAAAAGGTTTTTGAAATAAATGAATTGAATAATCAAGTAAAAGAGCTTCGATCTGAATTTGTAGATAAAAGATCTGAATTGATGAAGTTGAAAATGGAGTCGACCGTATCCAAAAAAATGGAAACGAAACAAATTTTTCCATCAACAGTACCTCCAGTAAAAATTAAAGTTAAAAAAGAAGAAGACCCGAATATATTCGAAAAATTATGGCAGTAGAAGATAAAAACATATCGTATCGTATTTATCTAGTGGCATTTTTCCTCTTCATAATGGCTGTGGCTATTGCTGTGAAGTTAACGAATATTCAGTGGGTTGAAGGTAATTATTATAGAAAGTTAGCCAAAGAAAGAACGGTTAAGAATTTTGTTATACCTGCCAATAAAGGAAATATTTATTCGGCTGATGGAAGCTTATTAGCGACTTCGATACCTAATTATGAGATTCGTTTTGATGCTGTTGCACCAAAAACGGAAGTCTTCGAAAAGAATATTAAGCAATTAGCAGATTCTTTGGGTAAACTTTTGAATAAATCTTCCGATACTTTTGAAAGAGAGTTAAGAAGAGCTAGGGTGAATAAAAGCCGCTACTTTTTGGTAGCTCGTGATTTGAGCTATACGGAATATGTTGCAATTAAAAGTTTTCCATTGTTCAACTTAGGACCATACAAAGGAGGTATGATTGTAGAGCAAGAAACAGTTCGTGAGCATCCAATTGGTAAAATCGCAGAGAGAACAATTGGTTATATAGGAAGAGATGTGAACGGTCATATTAATCCTGTTGGTGTAGAAGGGGCTTACAGTAAATACCTAAATGGAAAAAATGGTCGTATTTTAAAACAAAAAATAGCCAAAGGGCAATGGAAACCAATTAGTGATGTCAATCAGGTGGAGCCTCAAGATGGCTATGATGTTATTTCAACTATAGATGTGTTTATTCAAGATATAGCGCATCATGCTTTGTTAAAACAATTAGAAGAATACCAAGCAGATCATGGTTGTGTGGTGGTAATGGAAACACAAACAGGCTATGTAAAAGCAATTTCTAATCTAGGAAGAAATGAAAAAACAGGCATGTATTCTGAACGATTGAATTATGCAGTTAGAGAGTCTCATGAGCCTGGTTCAACTTTTAAATTGGTTGATTTAATGGCTTTGTTAGAAGATAAATTAGTAGATACAAGTGCTGTTTTTGATAGCAAAGGTGGTGAAATAAAATACTTTGGTAAATCTGTGCGTGATTCACACAAAGGAGGTTATGGTAAAATTTCTTTGGCAAGAGGATTTGAAGTTTCATCTAATACTGTAATGGTTCAAGCTGTATATAACAATTACAAGTCTAATCCAACGCAATTTGTGAATCATATCAATGCTTATGGTTTGAATAGAAAATTAGGGATTGGTTTTAATGGAGAAGGCGCGCCTTATATTCCTCAGCCTTCTGATAGAAGTTGGTCTAAATTATCACTGCCATGGATGGCCTATGGATATGGCGTTTCTGTAACTCCTTTACAAACATTATCTTATTATAATGCTGTAGCAAATAATGGAGAAATGGTAAAACCATTGTTTGTTTCCGAAATTAAAGAATGGAACAAAACCATCAAAAAATATGATAAAGTGGTTTTGAATCCTAGAATTTGCTCGCAAGAGACTATAAAAAAACTCAAGGCAGTTTTGGAAAATGTGGTCAAAAAAGGTACAGGTTCTAAGTTGTATTCCAAAGATTTTTCTATGGCAGGAAAAACAGGTACGGCTCAAGTTAATTATGCAAAATCTGGCGGTGCCGAAAAATACTATGCGTCTTCATTCGTAGGGTATTTTCCAGCAGATCATCCAAAATATTCTTGTATTGTAGTGGTTCACAAACCCAATACAACCAATAATAATTATTACGGAGCTGATGTGGCAGGTCCAGTTTTTAAGCGTATCGCTCAAAAGATATTTACCGACTCGCCAACAACCAATGAGATTAAAAATTTGAATAGAAAAATTCAAAAGCAAGAGGGCAATTATAATTCTTATTATGCAAAAGCTCAAAAGAAATTCAAAGCGATTCCTAATGTAAGAGGAATGGCGGGTATGGATGCTGTTGCATTACTTGAGAATTTAGGGCTAAAGGTGAAAGCAATCGGTATTGGAAAAGTAAAGAAACAATCACTTCAAGCAGGTGAGAATATAAATAAAAATGCAACTATAATATTAGAATTGTCATGAAAATACTAAAAGACATACTGTATAAAGTAGCAATAGAAGCATTAAACGGGTCTACTGATAATGCTGTCAATCATTTGCATTTTGATTCTAGAAAAATAGAAGTTAATGATGTTTTTGTTGCAATAAGAGGTGCGGTTTCAGACGGGCATAACTTCATTGATAAAGCAATTGCTTTAGGGGCTACTACAATTGTTTGTGATGTGTTTCCTTCAGAATTGCAAAAAAATGTTACCTATGTTTTAGTAAAAGATACTAACGCTGCTTTGGCATTTATGGCGGCTAATTTTTATGACAATCCTTCTCAAAAATTAAAATTAGTTGGAATAACTGGAACAAATGGTAAAACAACAATTGCATCATTACTGTATCAATTATTTAAAAAAGCAGGTTTTAAGGTTGGCTTGATATCTACAGTTAAAATTTTGGTTAATGATGAAGAATTTAAAGCAACGCATACTACTCCAGATTCTTTGACCATAAACCACTATTTGGCAGCAATGAATGAGGCTGGTGTAGAATATTGTTTTATGGAGGTTAGTTCTCATGGAATTCATCAAAAAAGAACGGAAGGGCTTCATTTTGTGGGCGGAGTTTTTACGAATCTTTCGCATGATCATTTGGATTATCACCCAACTTTTGCAGAATATCGTGATGTGAAAAAATCATTTTTTGACTTTTTGCCAAAAACAGCATTTGCTTTGTCAAACGGAGATGATAAAAATGGAGCAGTTATGCTGCAAAATACTACTGCGACCAAACGAACGTATGCACTTAAATCTTATGCAGATTACAAAGCAATAATTCTCGAAAATCAATTATCGGGTTTGTTGTTAAAGATTAATGATAATGAAGTTTGGGTCAAATTGATTGGAACATTTAACGCCTATAATTTATTAGCCATTTACGGTACTGCCATAGAATTAGGCCTTGAGAGCCTAGAAGTGCTTAGATTGTTGTCTGAATTAGAAAGTGTTTCTGGTAGATTTCAATTTATTGTTTCGGCTCAAAATATAACTGCTATTGTTGATTATGCACATACGCCGGATGCCCTAGATAATGTTTTGAATACGATTAACGATGTACGAACTCAAAACGAACAGTTGATTACGGTTGTTGGATGCGGTGGAAATAGAGATAAAGCCAAGCGTCCAATTATGGGAGGTATTGCGTCTGATAAAAGCGATAAGGCAATTCTAACTTCGGATAATCCTCGTGATGAAGAACCAGAAACTATAATTGAAGAAATGGAGACTGGTGTAGCTCCACAAAACTTTAAAAAAGTTTTAGTAATTACAGATAGAAAACAGGCCATAAAAGCGGCTTGTCAGTTGGCGCAACCCAATGATATTATTTTAATTGCTGGAAAAGGACATGAAACCTATCAAGAAATCAAAGGAGTTCGTCAGGACTTTGATGATATGAAAATAGTAAAAGAAACATTAGAACAATTAGGAAAATAACAAAGATCAAATCTAAATTCCTTAAACCATTATTTAAGCAGAATTTTAGAATTTGAATTTAAATTTTTAAAATAGAAAAATATGCTGTACTACTTATTTGAATATTTAAACAAAACTTTGGATGTGCCAGGAACAGGGGTTTTTCAGTACATCACTTTTAGATCGGCATTGGCTTTTATGTTGTCATTGTTGCTTTCAACTATTTACGGTAAACGAATTATTGGTTTTTTGCGTAGACAACAAGTAGGAGAAACTGTGCGTGAACTAGGATTAGCGGGGCAAAACGAAAAAGCGGGTACACCTACTATGGGAGGACTCATCATTATTTTTGCAACTTTAGTCCCTGTACTTTTGTTTGCAAGACTTCAAAACATCTATATCGTTTTGCTAATTGTAACTACTCTTTGGATGGGAACTATTGGTTTTGTGGATGATTATATCAAAATTTTCAAAAAAGATAAACAAGGTTTAAAAGGTATTTTTAAAGTATTTGGTCAAGTTGGTTTGGGCTTAATAGTAGGTTCAGTGCTTTATTTTAGTCCAGCAGTTACTGTAAGAACTGATACAGGTAAAATTGATGTTTTTAAATCAGCTACTCAAACAGTTATTCTTCCTGCGCCAATTGAGGAAAAGTCTACTGCTACTACCATTCCTTTTTTCAAAAATAACGAATTTGATTATGCCGAATTGTTAGCTTGGACTGGAGACGGTTATGAAAAATGGGCTTGGTTAATCTTTATCCCAGTTGTGATTTTTATTATTACCGCAGTATCTAATGGAGCTAATTTAACTGATGGAATCGATGGCTTAGCCGCAGGAACATCGGCAGTGTCTGTTTTTGCCCTCGGTATATTCACATTCGTTTCAGGAAATATTATTTTCTCAAACTATCTCAATATTATGTATATCCCCCATTCTGGAGAAATGACGGTATTTATTTTCTCGTTTGTAGGGGCGCTAATTGGTTTTCTTTGGTACAATTCCTATCCTGCATCTGTGTTTATGGGCGATACCGGAAGTTTAACTATTGGAGGGATTATTGCGGTTTTGGCCATTGCGGTAAGAAAAGAAATGTTGATTCCGCTTCTTTGTGGGATTTTCTTAGTAGAAAACTTTTCGGTGGTGTTACAAGTAAGTTATTTTAAGTATACCAAAAAACGATTTGGTGAGGGAAGACGAATATTTTTAATGTCGCCTTTGCATCACCATTATCAAAAGAAAGGCTATCACGAGAGCAAAATAGTAACTCGTTTTTGGATTGTAGCAATTATGTTGGCTATTTTATCTATCGTAACACTAAAATTAAGATAAGATGAGATTAGTTGTTTTAGGTGGAGGCGAAAGTGGAGTTGGAACCGCTATTTTAGGACAAAAGCAAGGCTATGAAGTATTTGTTTCTGATTTTGGAAAAATAAAGCAAAGCTATAAAGACGTTCTTGATAAGTATGGAATTCCTTGGGAAGAAGAGCAGCATACAGACGCGTTAATTCTAAATGCTACAGTGGTTATGAAAAGCCCTGGTATTCCTGACAAAGCGCCAATTGTGAAGAAATTAGTTGAGAAAGGAATATCCGTTATTTCAGAAATTGAGTTTACCGCTCCTTTTACAAATGCAATAACTATAGGGATTACAGGTAGTAATGGAAAAACTACTACTACTATGCTTACCTATCATTTGTTAAAGAATGCAGGTTTGAATGTAGCCTTGGGAGGAAATATTGGAAAGAGTTTTGCGTGGCAAGTGGCAGAGCATAATTATGATGTGTATGTTTTAGAGTTAAGTAGTTTTCAATTGGATGGAATTATCAATTATAAGCCACATATCGCCATTTTAACCAATATTAGCCCAGATCATTTGGATCGATATGAATACAAATACGAAAATTATATTGCTTCGAAATTTAGGATTACAATGAACCAAACAGCCTCAGATTATTTGATTTATGATGCTGATGACGAAGCAACTCAAGAATGGTTAAAACACAATACAACAAAAGCACAATTAATACCTTTTTCTATTTCTCAAACACTGGATTTAGGAGCATTTTTAAAAGACAACAATATGGAAGTTAAAATGAATCAAGAAGAATTTTCAATGGAGACCGAATACATTGCATTAGAAGGAAAACATAATATGAAGAACGCAATGGCAGCAACATCAGTAGCAAAATTAATGCAAATTCGAAATGCTACTATCCGTGAGAGTTTATCGAATTTTCAAGGCGTTGAGCACCGTTTAGAAAAAGTGCTAAAAATTCAAAATGTGCAATACATAAATGATTCTAAAGCTACCAATGTTAATGCAACCTATTTTGCTTTGGATAGTATGAATGTTCCAACTGTTTGGATAGTTGGTGGTGTTGATAAAGGAAATGATTATAATGAATTAATGTCTTTGGTACGCGAAAAAGTAAAAGCGATTATTTGCTTGGGAATTGATAATTCTAAGATTATTGCTGCCTTTGGTAGCGTAGTTGATGATTTAATTGAAGTAAATACAATGAATGATGCTGTAAGAATGGCTCAACGTTATACTGAAAAAGGGGATGCTGTTTTATTGTCACCAGCTTGCGCAAGTTTTGATTTATTCGAAAACTATGAAGATCGTGGACGTCAATTCAAACAAGCAGTTTATAATCTGTAAATAATATAAATAAGTTTAAAATAGTAAGCAATGAAGGAACTAGTAAACAAGCTAAAAGGAGATAGAGTAATTTGGTCATTCGTGGCCTTATTGGCTTTGTTTTCGTTTATGCCTGTTTTTAGTGCTAGTAGTAACTTAGCTTATATCGGTTTAGGTAAAGGGAATACTCTTGGGTATTTGTTGAAACATCTTGCCCATATTGGCATAGGCTTTTTGATTATTTATTGGATTCATAAAGTCCCGTATTTGTATTTTAGAGCCATTTCAAAAGCAGCATTACCTGTAGTTTGGGTGATGTTGGCCTATGCTTTGATTAAAGGTACTGTTATCGCTGGAGCCAATGCTAGTCGTTGGATTCAGATTCCTTTTATCAAAATTACGTTTCAGCCTTCAACTATGGCTGCTATTGTGTTGTTTGTGTTTGTTGCCCGTTATTTGTCCAAAAAAAGGGAAACACCTATAGATTTTAAATCTTCTTTAATCGAATTGTGGCTACCTGTATTCATAACATTAATTTTTATTTTGCCCTCTAACTTTTCTACCACTGCTTTGATTTTTTCAATGGTTTTAATGTTGGTTTTTATTGGAAAATATCCAATGAAATATATAGGGTTTGTTATTGGTTCTGGTGTAGTGATGTTGTTGTTTTTTGTGTTGATTGCAAAAGCTTTCCCAGATTCCAGGTTTTTTAGTAGGGTTTCAACATGGGAAAGTCGTATTGAACGATTCACTTCTGATAAAGCCGATGAAGATAACTATCAAATTGAAAAAGCAAAAACTGCCATAGCCTCTGGTGGACTCTATGGTTTAGGCCCAGGCAAAAGTGTTCAGAAAAATTTTCTACCTCAATCCTCCTCTGATTTTATCTTTGCCATTATAGTAGAAGAGTGGGGATTGATTGGTGGTCTTTCTGTACTTGGATTGTATTTGTTGTTGATGTTTCGTTTTGTAATCGCATCTCATAAGGCCAATACATTATTTGGAAAATTAATTGTAATTGCTCTTGGTTTTCCAATGATTTTTCAGGCGATGATTAATATGGCTGTAGCAGTAGAGTTATTGCCAGTTACAGGTCAAACATTGCCATTAATAAGTAGTGGAGGTAGCTCCATTTGGATGACTTGTTTTGCACTTGGTGTTATTTTGAGTGTCACCAAAAAAGAAGAAGAAATTGCTCAAGAATTAAAAGAAAAACAAATTCGAGAAGAAGCTTTGCAAAAGTTGATTGATGCGCAACTCGAATCTGATGCTCAAGAAAAAGAAGAAGAATATTCTATAGAAGATCATGCTAATCCAATGAATGCGGTACTTAACCGATAGTATCTGATAGTAGTAAATTGTTTATTTGTTCTAAATTTTTTAAGATGTCAAAATTAAAATTCATATTGAGTGGTGGTGGTACTGGTGGTCATATCTATCCAGCAATTGCTATTGCAAATGAGCTAAAGAAGCGATTTCCAGAAGCAGAGTTTCTTTTTGTGGGCGCCAAAGACAAAATGGAAATGCAAAAAGTACCTCAAGCCGGTTACGCTATTAAAGGGCTTTGGATAGCCGGTTTACAAAGAAAACTGACACTGCAAAATGCATTATTTCCCTTCAAGCTATTAAGTAGTTTGTGGGAGTCAAGAAAAATACTTAAAAGCTTCAAGCCTGACGTAGTTATTGGTACGGGAGGTTTTGCAAGTGGTCCTTTGTTGAATGTCGCCAATAGTTTAAATATTCTAACATTAATACAAGAGCAAAATTCATATCCAGGAATTACAAATAAGTTATTGAGTAAAAAGGCAGCAAAAATTTGTGTTGCTTATGAAAACTTAGAACGATTTTTTCCTAAAGAAAAAATGATTTTGACAGGAAATCCCGTTCGTCAAGATTTAATTGATGTTTCTAGTAAAAGGGAAGAGGCAATTACTTTTTTTAAACTAGATCCAAAGAAAAAAACACTATTGGTTTTAGGAGGAAGTTTAGGTGCTAGAAGAATCAATCAATTGATTGAAAAAGAATTGCAAGGTCTTTTGTCGCAAAAAGTTCAAATTATATGGCAATGCGGTAAACTTTATTTAGACGACTATTCTAAATACAATTCAGCTCAAGTGCAAGTAGTTGCTTTTATCGAGCGTATGGATCTTGTTTATGCAGCTGCAGATGTAGTTATTTCTAGAGCTGGAGCGTCGTCGGTTTCTGAATTATGTATAGTTGGAAAACCAGTGATTTTTATCCCTTCTCCAAATGTTGCAGAAGATCATCAGACGAAGAATGCACAAGCAATAGTAGATAAGAAAGGAGCAATAATGATTAAAGAATCTGCATTAGAGGATGAATTTAGTATTGTTCTAGAAGCTTTGTTGAAAGATGAAGGAAAACAACAACTCTTGGGCGATAACATAAAAAAGTTGGCTTTACCTCAAGCAACGATCCAAATCGTTGATGAAATTGAAAAGTTATTAAAAAAATAGAGACACTATTTTGTTAATTTTTAAAATTGAAAAATGAACTTAAATCAAATACATAACGTCTATTTTGTTGGCATTGGAGGCATCGGAATGAGTGCTTTGGCTCGTTATTTCAAAAATATTGGAAAACAAGTTTGTGGTTATGATAAAACGCCGTCGATGTTGACAAACGAACTTATCGAGAGCGGAATTGATATTCATTTTGAAGATAATGTAGCTTTAATTCCAGCTAGTTTTAAACCAGAGAACACTTTGGTAATTATCACGCCAGCAGTTCCAAAATCACATTTGGAGTGGAATTATTTCTTAGCCCAAAACTATGAAGTAAAAAAACGTGCCGAAGTACTAGGGATAATAACCAAAGACACTTTTAGCTTTGCTGTAGCAGGTACACACGGAAAAACTACTACTTCAAGTATTCTTGGGCATATTCTTTATGAAAGTGGTGCAGATGTTACTGCTTTTATTGGAGGAATAGTTGAAAATTACAATTCCAATTTAATTGGTTTAGGCAAAACAGTTACTGTAGTTGAAGCAGACGAATTCGATCGCTCATTCTTGCACTTACATCCAAATATTGCTTGTGTAACCTCTATGGATGCGGATCATTTAGATATCTACGGAACAAGTGAGGCTATAGAAGCTTCTTTTGTAGAGTTTGCAAACAAAGTTGAAGATAAATCGAAATTGTTTATTGCCCAAGGCTTACCGCTAGAAGGAATGGTTTGTGCAATAAATAATGATGCTCAATTTAAAGCATTTAATGTAAGAGTCGAGGATTCTAGCTATGTGTTTGATGTGCAGACACCAACAGAACTCATTACGAATTTACGTTTTGGTTTACCAGGACGACATAATTTAATGAATGCGTTGATGGCATTGGCAATGGCTAAAACTTACGGCACCCCAACTGAGGCAATTGCTAGTGCTTTATCAACATTTAGAGGGATAAGAAGACGTTTTTCTTATCAAATTAAACGTTCGGATTTGATTTACATAGACGACTATGCACATCATCCAACCGAAATTAATGCGGTGCATCAAGCGGTAAGAGAGTTGTATCCTGGTCAAAAAGTATTGGCTGTTTTTCAACCGCATTTGTTTAGTAGAACCAAAGATTTTGCTGATGACTTTGCTGCTAGCTTATCTAATTTTGACGAAATTTTATTGTTAGATATTTATCCTGCACGTGAACTTCCAATGGAAGGTGTTACCTCACAATGGTTAATGGATAAAATGACAAATGATAATAAGCGATTAGTTGAAAAAGAACATTTAATTGCGTCTATTCAGTCTTCAGATGCCAAGGTTATTGTAACCATAGGTGCTGGTGATTTAGGAGAAATGGTTCCATCAATAAAAAAGGCATTAGATGAAACGTTTTAATTGGCAAACAATCCGATTGCTTTTAATGTTTGCATTAGTGATCTTTTTGTATTCGTTTACTGGAAAACGGAATTTGAATCGAAAAGTAACGAAAGCAGAGGTTGTTTTTGTAGGAGAAAACCAACTTTTTGTTAAACAACAAGCGGTTAATAAATTGTTAATAGAAAATAGACAGGACCCTAAAACTATTGCTATAGATGCCTTAGATTTGAATAAACTCGAGAAAACTATCGATTCACACCCTTTGATTGACAAGTCTGAAGTGTCTGTGAGTGTAGATGGTGTTCTAAAAGCTGTTGTAAAACAAAAGACTCCAATAGCAAGAATTAATGGAAAGGGAGAATCTTTTTATATTGATTACAAGGGAAATAAAATGCCTTTGTCTGAAAACTATACAGCACGAGTTCTTCTTGTTTCGGGGGAAATAAACGATAAAAATAAGGAAGATTTAGCTAAGCTATTTCGTGTAATTTACGACGATGTTTTTTTGAAAAAAAACATCATTGGAATGCAAGTTATGCCAAATGGTAGCGTTTTAATGCTCAATAGAAATTATAATTTTAAAATTGATTTTGGTCAATTGATAAACGTTGAACAGAAATTCAAGAATTATAAAGCGTTTTTTCAAAAAGTAGTTTTAGATAGCTCAATTGCTAAATATAATAAAATTGATCTTCGATTTGCGGAACAAGTAGTGTGTACTAAATAATAGAAAATGGAAAAAGAGAATATTGCGGTAGGTCTAGATATTGGAACAACCAAAATAGTTGCCATGATTGGCAAAAAAAATGAATACGGGAAGTTAGAAATTTTGGGGGTGGGAAAATCCAAAAGTTTGGGTGTGGCTAGAGGTGTTGTAAATAACATTACTCAAACTATTCAATCCATTCAACAAGCTATTTTTGAAGCAGAAAATAATTCAGGTTATAAAATTAAAGATGTAGTTGTTGGTATTGCGGGTCAGCATATCAGAAGCATTCAGCACAGCGATTATATTAGCAGAAATAATCCAGAAGAAGTAATAGGTGATTGTGATATTGATTTATTGATTAGTCAAGTTCATAAATTAGCGATGTTACCTGGAGAAGAAATTATACATGTACTACCACAAGAATTTAAAATTGATGGGCAATCTGATATCAAAGAGCCTGTTGGGATGTACGGAGGAAGATTAGAAAGTAGTTTTCATATTGTAGTAGGACAAGCTTCATCGATAAGAAACGTAGGAAGATGTATCCAGAGTTCAGGAATTGAGTTGTCTGGTTTGACTTTAGAGCCTTTAGCTTCATCTGATGCAGTATTGAGTCAAGAAGAAAAAGAAGCAGGAGTTGCTTTGATTGACATAGGTGGTGGAACTACAGATTTGGCAATTTTTAAAGATGGAATTATTAGACATACAGCTGTAATTCCTTTTGGCGGTAATGTTATCACTGATGATATCAAAGAAGGGTGTTCTATTGTTGAAAAACAAGCTGAATTATTGAAAGTAAAATTTGGTTCTGCTTGGCCAGGGGAAAATAAAGACAATGAAATTGTTTCCATCCCTGGTATCAGAGGTAGAGAGCCTAAAGAGATTTCTTTGAAAAATTTATCTAAAATTATCCACGCAAGAGTTGTGGAAATTATCGAACAAGTTTTTGCAGAAATCAAATTATATGGTCACGAAGACCCACGTAAAAAACTAATCGCGGGAATTGTATTAACAGGTGGTGGTGCTCAATTAAAGCACATCAAGCAATTAGTGGAATACATTACTGGAATCGATACCAGAATAGGTTATCCAAATGAGCATTTAGCAGGTAATTCGGATGAGGAAATTTCAAGTCCATTATATGCTACTGCAGTTGGATTAGTAATGAATAGTATTGAGAAAAAAACACAAAGTGCTGTCAAAATTGATAAAAGTCCTGTTCTAGAAAGAACGCCATATTATAGAGAACATCTGGTAGAAACTATGCCAGTACCTGAAATCGAAAAACCTTTAGTTGTCGATTTAGAGGTGAAAGAAGATAGACATGTGCCAAGCCCAGAGTCTACTGAAACTAAAATTAGAAGATCTTTTCTTGATAAATATGTAGATAAGATTAAAGAATTTTTAGATAACGCAGAGTAAATAAAATAAGTAAAGCCCTTTTTGTCCCAAACAAAAGAGCAAAAAATATAAATAAGAATTTCAAAAACCCAATAAGATGACAAGCAACTCAGAATTTGGAAGCATTTCATTTGATTTACCAAAAAACCAATCAAATGTAATTAAAGTTATTGGAGTAGGTGGTGGAGGTAGTAATGCCATAAATCACATGTTTAAGCAAGGAATAAACGGTGTTGACTTTATAGTTTGTAACACAGATTCTCAAGCTTTGCAAAATAGTTCAGTACCCAACAAAATTCAATTGGGAGTAAATTTAACCGAAGGACTTGGAGCAGGTGCCAACCCAGATGTTGGACATCAATCAGCTATTGAGAGTATCGGTGAAATCGAAAAAATGTTAGACAGCAATACCAAAATGGTTTTCATCACTGCAGGAATGGGTGGTGGAACGGGTACAGGTGCTGCGCCAGTTATTGCTCAATTAGCTAAAGAAAGAGATATCTTAACAGTTGGGATTGTTACTTTACCATTTCTATTTGAAGGTAAAGTTCGACAAGAACAAGCTATTATAGGAATTGAAAAATTGCGTAAGCAAGTTGATTCCTTGATTGTAATCAATAATAATAAATTAAGAGAAGTATATGGTAATTTAGGTTTCAAAGCTGGTTTCTCTAAAGCCGATGAAGTTTTGGCAACCGCTTCTAGAGGAATTGCTGAAGTAATTACACATCACTATACACAAAATATCGATTTACGCGATGCTAAAACAGTTTTGTACAATAGTGGTACTGCTATTATGGGTTCTGCTACAGCTTTTGGTGAAAACAGAGCAAAAGAAGCCATTATTGCTGCATTAGATTCTCCTTTATTGAATGATAATAAAATTACTGGGGCTAAAAACGTATTGTTGCTTATCGTTTCTGGAACTAATGAAATTACTATTGATGAAATTGGAGAAATCAATGACCATATTCAAAATGAAGCAGGTAATAATGCTAACATAATTATGGGGGTAGGAGAAGATGAAACACTAGGTGATGCCATTTCTGTTACCATAATTGCTACAGGTTTTGATGTTGAACAACAAAATGAAATCGTAAATACAGAGCCAAAGAAAATCATACACACTTTAGAAGAAGAGCAAAGAAGTGTTCATAATTTGATTAATACACCAGTAACTACTTTCAATTTGAATGAATCTCCTTCAGATGTTACCGCAGAGCGTGTAGTGTTTGAACTAGAAGAGGAAATTGAAGAAGAAGCGCCTGTTGTTTTGGAAGTGAAAAAGCCTGTAATGAACAACGATGAATTGATTGTAATGTCTGAATTTATCAAAAATTTAGACGTGACTTTTGAAATCGTTTCTCCAATTGAAGATTTTGATTTTAACATTTCACTACCTTCAAAAGAAGAAGTTCAAATTCCACAAGCTAATATCATTGAGGAGCAAAAACAAACCGCTTTCTCTTTTGATTTGCCTGTAACACCAAAACCAACTTTTGTAGCTCCTTCAGCTCCTGTAGTTGAGGAGAAAATAGTTTTTGATTTGTCAAATGAAGCGCATAATATTAATGTGGTTCAGCCAATTCAATTTGTTCCTGTTACGGAATTAACAGACAACGGGATTATTAAATATTCTCTAGAAGAGTACATGGAGGTTGAAAATGATTTTGTACAATCGAAACCACAAGTAAAACAAGAAGAGGTTCCTGCAGAGTTAAATATAACTATGAAGCAAGTTGCTCCAATCGAAGTTAATGAAGTAGCTGCAGAATCAGTTTCTCCAATGGATATGACTATTGAAGAGACACTTCGTTTTAGAGCTGAAGAAAGAAGAAAAAAACTAAAAGAATTCAATTATAAGTTTCATAATAATGTGACTAGAATTGATGAATTAGAACGTGAACCAGCCTATAAACGTCTAGGTGTAGATTTGACTAATCAAGCTACTAGTCAAAACTCAAGAATATCAGTTAGTACAGATAGTAATAATGACTTACAATTTCGTTCTAACAATTCTTATTTGCACGATAACGTAGATTAACTTTTGAAATAAATTAATGAATAGCCTGAAAATCTATTTCAGGCTATTTTTTTTGGATTTTTATTAAAAGAAGGAAACATTTACCGAGTTGTTAATGCGACTTAAATGTTCTAAATTTGCAGTGCTTTTATTTGTTTTGAAAGGCAAATAGAGCGTTGTAATTTTCAAAAAATAAATTAAATATATATAATAATGAGTTTATCAGTACGTATCATGGACGAAATAAAAAACGCCATGAGAGCAAAAGATACTTTGGCTCTAGAGGCCTTAAGAGCGGTTAAATCGGCTATACTTTTAGCACAGACAGAAAGTGGAGCAAAAGAAGAAATTGCTGCAGAAGAAGAAATCAAATTATTACAACGTTTGGTTAAACAAAGAAAAGATAGTGCGGCTATTTATACACAACAAGGAAGAGCTGATTTGGCTGAGCCAGAGTTGTTGCAAGCGGCAGTTATTGAGAAGTTTTTACCTGCTCAATTGAGTGAAGCTGAAGTAGAAGCTGTGGTTGCTAAAATCATTGCAGACAATGACGCTACTAGAATGGCAGCAATGGGTAAAGTAATGGGATTGGCGTCTGCTGAGTTAGCTGGAAAAGCTGATGGTAAGACGATTTCAACCATAGTTAAAAAATTATTGTCTTAATTTTTTTATTCCAAATTCCATTTTTCTTGGAGTTTGGAATTTTAAAATTTATAGATATTGACTGCGTAGTTCAACTGGATAGAATATCAGATTTCGACTCTGAGGGTTGCAGGTTCGAACCCTGCCGTGGTCACGTGAAAGGATGAGGAATGATATGTTTCTCGTCCTTTTTTTATGTGATAATCGCTATAAGTATTGTATAAATGGAGTTATTTTTATTGCAATTTTTATTGGTATTATTAGGATTGGGGTTTATTTTCTTCAATATAATTGAGCCGATTTACGTGTTTTTCTATAACAAGCCTATAGTGGTTCACTGGCATTTGTTTCCAATTCGTATTTCTGATGAGCAGAGAAATATTTTGACGCAAAACTTTCCCTTTTATAATAAATTGTCTCCTAGTAAGAAGCGTTATTTTGAACACAGGATAAATAAGTTTGTCGATAAATATGAATTTATAGGCCATGAAATTGAGATTACTGACGAAATACTTGTGCTTATCTCAGGGACTTATGTTATGTTGACTTTTGGTATGAGGAACTATTTAAGCGACTTGTTTCAAAAAATTTTGATTTATCCAACGGTGTATTATTCAACTCTGAACGAGCTGTATCACAAGGGAGAATTTAATCCAAGGATGAAGACTGTTGTTTTTTCATGGGAAGATTTTTTGTCTGGTCATGGAGTAGCTACAGATAATATTAACTTGGGGTTACATGAGTTTACCCATGTTATGCATTTTCATTGTTTGAAAAGTAGAGATGTAAATGCTGCAATTTTTCAGGATGAATATGCAGAAATAGTAGCAATTTATACTTCTCCTGAATTGATTCAGCAAATTAACGATAAAGCTTATTTTCGTTTATATGCTTATGAAAATCAATTTGAATTTATTTCGGTTTTGTTAGAACATTTTTTTGAAAGCCCGAATGACTTTAAGACGATACATCCTCAATTGTATACTCATGTGAAGCGAATGATTAATTTTAACGAGAACTATTTTATTTAAAATTTATAAAAATTCGAAATTAACAAGTTGTTATAAAATAACAATAATAATTGTTTTTCTAACTGATAATCATCAGGTTTCTTGCTTTTTTTTTGTTCTAAATTTGAATATATTTAAAAGTTAGGGTTATGAAAAGTAATGTCCCCGTTTCAAAAATAATGTCCAAACATTTGGTAAAATTGCATTTGAATGACGATTTGACCAAAGCTGAAAGTTTGTTTAAACATCATAAAATTAGACATATTCCAGTTGTTAATGGAAATAAGATTTTAGGTATTTTGAGCTATACTGATTTGTTGCGTATCTCGTTTGCAGATGCAATAGATGATGATGAAGAAGTGATTGATACTACAGTGTATAATATGTTTTCTGTAGAGCAAGTTATGGTTAAAAAAGTAACTACGGTTTCGCCAGATACAAGCATAAAGGCGGCAGCTGAGATTTTGACTCACAATGATTTTCATGCCTTGCCAGTTTGCGAAGGAGATTTGCTAGTAGGTATTGTTACTACAACCGATTTAATTCAGTATTTAATAGACCAGTATTAAAACAAGAGGCTGTATAAAATGATACAGCCTCTTGTTTGTTTTTTAGATAGTGGTGATTTTTTTCAAATCCTCGATAGTAGCTGTTGGGTTTTCAGCTTTGAAAACGAAGCTTCCAGCAACTAAAACATCTGCTCCGGCTTCTACTAATGCTCTCGCATTTTTATTCGTAACCCCACCATCAATTTCAATTATGGTGTTGGCTCCTTTTTGAATAATTAAATCTTTCAATTTGGTTACTTTATTGTACGTATTCTCGATAAACGATTGTCCGCCAAATCCGGGATTTACACTCATAATACATACCAAATCGATATCATTGATTACATCTTCTAATAAGTCAATAGAAGTGTGTGGGTTGATAGCGACACCAGCAAGCATTCCTTCCGCTTTGATAGCTTGTAAAGTACGATGAAGGTGATTACAAGCTTCATAATGAACGGTTAGTACATTTGCACCCAAGTCAGCAAACGTTTTGATATAGCGATCAGGATCTACAATCATTAAATGGACATCAATTGTTTTGGTAGCATGTTTTGCAATTGCTTCTAGTACGGGCATACCAAACGAAATGTTAGGTACAAATACGCCATCCATAATGTCAATATGAAACCAATCAGCTTGGCTATTATTAATCATCTCTACATCGCGCTGTAAATTAGCAAAATCGGCTGCAAGAACAGAAGGTGCTATAATTGTGTTTTTACTCATCGTTGTGTTGTGTTATTTTTTTGCAAAGATAATTTTTTTAAGTACAATGATTGCAAAGAATTTATAGGGATTCAAGCAAGTTTTAAAACACAAATTATTCTAGCAAAAGTCTTGGTTTTGTTTGCCCTGCAAAAAACAAAACTCCGGAAACCCGAGCGAAGCGAACTGACCGGTGTTTTGTTTGCCCTGCAAAAAACAAAACTCCGGTAATCAGCCGGAGTTTTCAATCATCAATCAAAAAACGAACAGTTAATCAGACTGTTGTTTGTGGTAAAGTTCCAAATATAACATTTTTGGAATTTATATTTTATCCTAAATAGGTTTTTAAGATTTTACTTCTAGAAGTGTGTTTTAATCTACGGATAGCTTTTTCTTTAATTTGACGTACACGCTCACGAGTTAAGTCAAATGTTTCACCAATTTCTTCTAAAGTCATTGGGTGTTGATCACCTAAACCAAAATACAAACGAACTACATCTGCTTCTCTTGGAGTAAGCGTTTCTAAAGAACGCTCAATTTCTGTACGCAATGATTCGTGAATTAATTCTCTATCTGGGTTTGGAGATTCCCCTGAACGTAAAACGTCATAAAGGTTAGAATCTTCTCCTTCAACTAAAGGGGCGTCCATCGATAAGTGACGACCAGAGTTTTTCATAGACTCTTTAACGTCATTTACAGTCATATCTAACTCTTTTGCAATTTCTTCTGCAGAAGGTGGGCGCTCATTAGATTGCTCTAATAAGGCGTACATTTTGTTGATTTTATTGATAGAGCCAATTTTATTTAATGGCAAACGAACGATACGAGATTGTTCTGCTAAAGCTTGAAGAATCGATTGACGAATCCACCATACTGCATACGAAATGAATTTGAAACCACGAGTTTCATCAAAACGTTGTGCTGCTTTAATCAATCCTAAGTTTCCTTCATTGATCAAATCGGGTAATGTTAATCCTTGATTTTGATATTGCTTAGCAACAGAGACTACGAAACGTAAATTGGCTTTAGTAAGTTTTTCTAAGGCTCTTTGATCACCGGCTTTGATTTTTTGTGCTAATTCTACTTCTTCATCGGCAGTAATTAAATCTACCTTTCCAATTTCTTGTAAGTACTTGTCTAATGATGCAGTTTCACGATTGGTTACCTGCTTGGTGATTTTAAGTTGTCTCATGGTATTTGTCTCCTTATTGTTTAAGTGTACAAATGTTTATACGAGTAGTGTTTCAAAAAAGTTACATAATTATCATTTTTTTTCGATAAAAAAATAAAATACCCCAACTTTACTCTGAAAGATGGGGTGAGTTATAGATAAAATAAAAACTTTCAGGGTTTTAGATCTTTGATTTATAGGTCGTCAGGAGTTTTTAACATCTCGTCAAAAAGATTTTTCAAAGATTTGACATAAAGTGGAAATCCTACAGCTAAAAAAAGATATTCTTTTCTTAAAACAGTTACATCATCTAAAATTTGATACAAACTTGGTACTATGATCAGCAATGAAACTAAAATCCCAAGCCATGGGTTTAGTTTGGCAGTTAAAAGTTGTTTCAAAAGTTTCATCTCAAATAGGTTTTTGGCTGCTATACTCATTTTAGTTGCTTTATTAATTATGTTATAAAAATACCTTTGTTATAAAGATTTAGTAAAGGCATTGTTATGAGGCTCCTTTTTTTTGTTATAAAAGCATCTTTTTGAGTTGACATCAAAAAAAAAATCTCCACTTGGGAGACTTATTTATTTGTAGTGTATTTTTAGGAGAGAATATTCATTTTCTTAATGAAGTCTTTGTAGGTGTCGCTTAGGTTGACTTTGTGTCCGCCTTGGACGATGATTAAATTGTCGGCAAGGATGATTTCTTCGATTTTGTTTACATTGACCAAGTAATTGCGATGGGTTTTTATGAATTCATTGGGGTTGAGTAAACCGCTAATTTTGGTGAGCGAAATCATAATCACAAATTTTTCTTTTTCGGTAATGATGTTGCAATACCGTTCCTCTACTTCGATGTAGAGAATGTCTTTTAGAGCGACTTTTTTTAAGGCATTTTTTTTCTTGATGAACAAATACTCATTACTTACCACGGTATCTTGTTCTTCGCTTTGAAAGACTTGGCTTTGAGCGTAAAATTTTTCTACTGCCATTTCAATAGCATATAAAATCTCTAATGGATTGAAAGGTTTCATTAAGAAACTAAACGGTTTGGTGAGTTTGGCTCTTTCGAAGATTTGACGGTCTTGCGAACTGGTCAAAAACACAAAAGGCTTTACAGTATTGGGAACTATACTAATCGCCTCGGCAAAAGCGATGCCGTCGGGTTTTCCATCCAAAAAAACATCTATAATGGCAATATCTATCTTTTCATTATAAAACAGCGTTAAGGCTTCTTTAAATGTTCTTGCTACGCCAACGATGTTGTAGTTGTTTTCCAAAAGTACTTTGCTCAAGGCGTTGCTTTCTTCTGGCGTATCTTCTATGATTAGAATGTTGATGGTGTCCATATTATACCGTTTTTGGGAATGATAAAATCATCTTAGTGCCTTTGTTGAGTTCACTTTCTATGGCGAGTGTGCCGCCATTTTTCTTGATCATTTGTTTGCATAATTGCATTCCAAGTCCCGTTCCTATGATTTCTGAATTGCTTTTCTTGGCCAATAGTTCATTGTCTTCTAATAACTCGGCTATGGTTTCTGGGCTCATCCCGATGCCTTGATCTTCAATAGTCAATTGATGGAACTCGGATGGGGTGTCTAGGCTGTAAAAACGAATGCTGCTGTTTTCTGGAGAGAATTTAATAGCATTATCCAGCAAGTTGCGCAAAATGATTTTTAACGAATCGAGATCCACGAAGATAAAACAGTTTTTGGATACTTCGTTTTCAAAGACAATTGTTTTTTCTAACAGTAAGGGTTTGTAGCTGTATTCTATTTGCTGTACAATAGAAAACAAATGCACCGAATCTTTATGAAAATATAATTGTTGAGTTTGCAATAACGCCCAATGCAACAAATTGTCTAGTAGACTATAGGCGCCATTGGCAATCGCGCTGTTTTGATGCAGGAGTTTGTCGAGTTCGTCGTAGTTTTTGGATTCTAGGGAACTGGTGAGTTTGGTGTTGCTGGTTTTGAGTGCATTGACTGACGAACGCAAATCGTGACTTACAATAGAAAACAGTTGGTCTTTGGTTGCGTTGAGCTCGTCTAGTTTTTCTTTTTGGCTTAAAATAATTTTAGCATTTTTAACCTTTTGTCCATAAACATAAACACCACCGGTTAAAAGAAGCAGTAAACCTATGGTAGAAAAAAACATGGTATTGCGTTGCGTGTTTTTTAATTCATTTTCTACTTTGAGTACCGAGATTTGTTTTTGTTTTTGAGCCACCGCATATTTTTTCTCGTAGTCTGCGAGTGCCCAGACTTTGTTTTGATTATTGAGGGAATCATTCCATTGTTCAGATTCTTTGCGGTAGGCTAGGGCTTGTTTGAAATTGCCGCGGTTTTCTTCGACTACAGCCATGTTTTTGGAGGCAATCCTCTTAGTGTCAAAATCTTTTATTTCTTTTGATATATTATAGCCTTTTTTAAAATATAAAATTGCTTGTTTGTCTTTGTATTGATCATAGTATAAAGAAGCTAGATTCATGGTTAATGCAAAAACGGAAGCCTTGTCTTTGTCTTTTTCGATTAATCGAAGACTTTTAATGAAATATTCTTCTGCTTTGTTAAATTGCTTAGTGTGAAAATAGCACGAGCCAATGTTTGAATAAATCGCACTTAGATCTAATTCATGTTTGTTTAATGCGAAATTTTTTTCAGACTCTTTAAAGAAATAAATTGCTTTTTGAAACTCTTTTAATTCCAGAGATGCATCTCCTAAATTTTTCGTTACTAAAGGATGAAATTTAAATTCTTTGGAAATGAGGTTTAATTCATTTTGGGCTTCTTTGTATAGCCGAATTTGTAAAAAGGAATAGCCTCTGAAATAATGACAATAATCAGTTATATTTTTATTCTTATTAGAATTTAATTGTTTCATAGAATATACTAATGTTGAGTCCCATTTTTTTTTATTAAAAAAGTAGTAGGCTTTTTTAAAATTTATTTCATTTGAAAAATGATTTTTTTTTCTGAGCAGTTCTTTATGGAAAATATTATTATTTGATTGAGAAAAAAATAATATTGGATAGTAAATAAGTAAACAATTTAATATTAAAATAGGTTTTATCTTATTCATTTTTGTTGTTGTTTGTATTCTGGAAATAAAAAAACATTGTTTGATAAAGCTATTTTTATAAAACAATGTTTCTTTTAAATGGGTTACTGTATTGAATTACTTTATTACAACGGTTTCAGTTCCTCTTGAACCTTCTGGGTCTAAATTTATCATATAAGACATAATCGTAGTTATGTCGGCAACAGTCTCCGAAGTATAATCCACTTCTATATAATACACATCACAAGTTTCTGGGGTTTCTTCCGAGAAATTATAATCGTAATTCATGGTTAGAACGTTTCCGTTTTCTATTGGCGTTTGCACTGTTGGTGGGATAGTGTCCTCAGAGTTCATGTATAAAGTAGCTCTAATTTTTAGGGTTAAGGCGCCACCTGCTGGGGTGTAGAATTTTGCCGAAACCAAAGGAGCAACAGGATAGGTTACGGTGTCAGGGCTCGTAAAAGTAAAAGGTGTTGTGTTAATTTTTGTGTTTTGAATAACTGTAAATGCCATGTCTATTACTGGTTTATAAGGTTAATAAGGTTAAAGGTATTTTTTTTATATGAATTAAATGTAAAGTGGTTTAACTTTTTTTGATTTTTATTGTGAAATTCATAAATAACTTTGGACTTGGATTGTTTTTTATGCAAAGAAAAACCCCTTACTCAAAATGAATAAGGGGTTTTTGAATATAACCTTTATTTGAATCGTTATTCTTTTTTCTCTTCGCGTGGAGGTCTAGGTACTAATGCTTTTTTAGAAACCTTCTCTTTACGAGTTTTAGGATCGATACCTAAGTATTTCACTTGGAAAACATCGCCCATTTTTACTACATCGGCTACATTTTCTGTTCTTTCCCAAGCTAATTCAGAAACGTGTAATAATACTTCGTTTCCTGGAGCAGAAGTATATTCTACCACAGCACCAAAGTCAAGCATTTTGATTACTTTAACTTCATACGCTTCTCCCATTTGTGGTTTGAAAGTAATAGAAGCAATTTTTGCTAATACAGCTTCGATTCCTGCAGGATCCGTTCCTAAAATTTCGATAACTCCTTGCTCGTCTACTTCGTTGATTACGATGGTAGTTCCTGTAGCTTTTTGTAATTCTTGAATTACTTTTCCGCCAGGTCCGATTAAGGCACCAATATAAGTACCAGGAATAGTTCTAGTAATGATTTTTGGAGCGTGTGCTTTTACATCAGTTCTAGGTGCAGCGATAGTTTCAGTCAATTTGCCTAAAATATGCAAACGTCCATCACGTGCTTGCGCCAAGGCTTGCTCCATGATATCGTAACGTAAACCTTCTATTTTAATATCCATTTGGCAAGCTGTGATTCCGTCAGCAGTTCCAGTTACTTTAAAGTCCATATCTCCTAAATGATCTTCGTCACCTAAAATATCAGACAATACCGCAAATTTTTCTCCGTCAGTAATCAATCCCATAGCAATTCCAGAAACTGGTTTTACCATTTGAACTCCAGCATCCATTAAGGCCATTGTACCTGCGCAAACGGTTGCCATTGAAGAAGAACCATTTGATTCTAATACTTCAGAAACAATACGAATAGTATAAGGACAATCAGCAGGTATCATGTTTTTTAACGCACGTTGTGCTAAGTTTCCGTGACCTACTTCTCTTCTTGAAGTTCCTCTTAGTGGTTTTGCTTCACCAGTAGAGAAAGGAGGGAAGTTGTAGTGTAAATAGAATTTCTCTTCACCTTGTTCTGATGGAGAGTCGATTTGGTTCGCTTCTCTAGAAGTTCCTAAAGTTACCGTAGCCAAAGCTTGAGTTTCTCCACGAGTAAATAAAGAAGAACCGTGTACTCTTGGTAAATAATCTGTTTCACACCAAATAGGTCTAATATCAGTTGTTTTTCTACCATCTAAACGTACGCCTAATTCTAATACGACATTACGAACCGCTTCTTTGTTAGTTTTGTAAAAATATTTAGAAACTAAATCGCCATCAGCAGCTAATTCTTCTTCAGTAAATAAAGCTTTTACTTCTTCTTTTACTTCAGCAAATGCAGCACTTCTTTCGTGTTTAGCTGACCCTACTTTTGCGATAGCATAAATTTTATCGTAAGCAGCAGCTTTTACTTTTTTATAAATTTCTTCGTTTTCTTTTTCTCCTTCGTAAGTACGAGTTTCTTTTTTACCAAAAGCCGCTTGTAAACGATATTGTGCTTCAATTTGAACTTTAATTGCTTCGTGTGCAAATTTGATAGCTTCTACCATTTCAGCTTCTGAGATTTCTTTCATCTCACCTTCAACCATAGCTACAGAGTCCATAGAAGCACCAATCATCATGTCGATGTCTGATTTTGCTAAGTCTTCTCTACTTGGGTTGATTACAAATTTACCATCAATACGTGCAACACGTACTTCTGAAATCAAATTGTAAAAAGGAATATCAGATACTGCTAATGCTGCAGATGCTGCTAAACCTGCCAATGCATCTGGCATTACTTCTTCATCATGAGACATCAACTGAATCATAACTTGTGTTTCAGCATGGTAATCGTCTGGGAAAAGTGGACGTAAAACACGGTCTACTAAACGCATTGTCAATACTTCGCTGTCGCTAGGACGTGCTTCTCTTTTGAAGAAACCACCTGGGAAACGACCTGCTGCTGCGAATTTTTCGCGGTAATCTACGGTTAATGGTAAGAAATCTACCGCTGGGTTAGCGCTACGAGCTGAAACTGCTGTGGCAAGTATCATCGTGTCGCCCATTCTAACTACTACAGAACCATCCGCTTGTTTGGCTAAATGTCCTGTCTCGATTGTGATGCTTCTGCCATCACCTAAATCGATTTTTTCTACAAATAATTGTGGAATCATAAATTTTTCCTTAATTGGTTATACAATGGGTTTTAGTTGTGTTGTAGTAGTTGTTGTAGTAGTTGTTGTTCCTAAAACCCAATGAAAAACCAAACTTTTTTTCTTGTAAATGCTTGAAATGTAAAAACAAAAAGAGGCACTTTCGCACCTCTTTTTTATATTGATTATTTTCTAATATTCAATACTTTGATAATCTCACGGTATCTGTTGATTTCTTTTTTCTTCAAGTAATCCAACAAAGCTCTTCTTTTACCTACTAATAGTACCAAAGAACGCTCAGTGTTATAATCGTGACGATTTTTTTTCAAGTGCTCAGTTAGGTGGCTAATTCTGTGTGTGAATAAAGCGATTTGTCCTTCTGCAGATCCAGTGTTTTCTGCTTTTCCTCCGTGTTTCGCGAAAATTTCCGCTTTTACTTCTTTAGTTAAATACATGCTAATATTATTTAAATGATTTTTATGTATGACTTACAGCTATTATAAGACGCGTGCAAAAGTATAAAATAAATTTGACTAGAACAAAAGAAACGTTTCTTTCTTTTTGGAATTGACTAGCATTTAGATGTTGTGAGCTGTTTAAATTATTACAATGATTTATTGAAACACAATTGGGAGTGTGAGATGTGTCTTAACGTTTACCCCTCGATGTTTTCCGGGTATCCAATTTTCATATTGAGAAATTAATTGAATTGCATTCTCTGTAATTCCATATTGGTCTCCTGTATATGCAGAAACATTTTCTAATTTACCGTTTTCGTTAATGTCAATGTTGATGATTATTTTGCCTGTAATTTTACCATTTATGTTTTTTGGAATGATGTCGTTTTTTTTTAAATAATTATAAAAATCATTCATTCCTTTTTTGGGAAGGGCCCTTTCGTTAACGACATTGTAAGTAAATTTGTTATTCAAAGAGTCAAGACTATGGCCCACAACTAATTTGCCTTTATTGTATTGTTCGGTAAAACTGACTTTTTTCCCTATTAAATGTCCTCTCCAAATACCTTCTTTCAAAAAGTTTTTTATTGTGCCAGTTGAGGTTTGATCGTTCCAGCCCTCTTCTACATATTCTCCCTCACCATTGGTTACTTTTTGCACATTATTTTCATCAAAATAGTTAAGAATTTTCAGGGTAGACTCTTTTTTGTTTTTGCTTACTTCGAATTCTGATTCTAATTTGAGAACTCCATTTTCATGATAATAATACTGTTTGTTGATAAGGATGTTGTTTTCGTAATTAGCTAGTCGTTTCCTTTTACCATTTTCATAGTAATATAAGCAATTACCGTCTAGGATAACTTTGTCCTTATTTAAAGTAGTTCCTATTAGATATATTTTGCCTGATTTGTAGTATATCTTTATTGGATATTTTTTTTTATCGGAGTCATACTCTTCGATTTCTTTTATGTATTCAAAATTTTTTTCGTTGGATGTTACTAGATATTTATCGATGTGAAATAATTTCTTGGTGCTGTTTTGAGAATAAATCTTTGAGGAAGCTAATAGAAAAAATAAGATAAAACAGTTTTTTATACTCATAAAAAATGATTTAAAATAGTTTTGCAATTTCTTCATTCACAAACTCCAAGAATCGTTCGTCGGCTTCAGTAAAAGGGTCGATAACGTGACTATCAATATCGATTTGGCCAATGTTTACCCCGTTTACAAATAGAGGCACTACAATTTCTGATTTTACGGTAAAGCTACAGGCGATGTAGTTGTCTTGTGCTGCAACATCTGGGACTACAAAGTTCGCATTCGATTCAGCTACTTGTCCGCAAATTCCTTTTCCGAAGGGAATAACAGTGTGTTCTGTTTCGGCTCCTACATAAGGCCCTAAGTGCAAGGTTTTGGTATCGTGGTTGGCAAAGTAAAATCCTACCCAATTGTAGTATTCAATCGATTCGTTCAAAAGTTGGCAAATGGCCAATAATTTCTCGTCTCTAGTAATAGTATCGTTGCTTGTAATGGCAATTACCTTTGGTTGTAATTCTTGAAATGTCATTTTATAATTGTTTTTATACAAAAGTATTTAATGCTAGTCTTATAAATTACATAAATTTGAAAAAAAAAATCAATTTTGAAAAACTATTGGACGCTTTACAAGCCATTTTTGAAATTCATTGGGGCTTTTTTATTTTCTTATATCTTACTTACTTTTTTATACCAGTGGTATTTGTCTGGATATGAGAATAATCAATTGGATGGCATCACCAGGCTTGTGGCTTGTCACGTTGAAAAAGTCTTGCAAGCATTCGATTCGAATTCGGATGTAATGTATCAGCAAAATACCAAAATCAGTATTTTGATGCATCAGAAAGAAGTGGCTACCGTCATTGAAGGATGTAATGCTATAAGTGTTGTGATACTTTTTGTTTCTTTTGTGATTGCTTTTGCAGGAAGGTTTAGGACTACTTTGTTGTTTTTGATTGGAGGAAGTGTATTGATTTATGTGCTCAATGTGATTAGAATTGCGATTTTGAGTCTGCTCTTGTATCGTTTTCCAGCCTATGAGCACCTTTTGCACGGCGTTATTTTTCCTCTATTTATTTATGGGGTTGTTTTTATTCTTTGGTTTGTCTGGGTCAACTACTTTTCTACTTATGCTAAAAAATCTACTTCAAAATAAAAGCAAAATCATTCTTGGGTTGCTCTTGGTTTTTCTTTTTGCGCTAATTCGCGAATTTGAAACGCAATTGTTTTATGACCCTTTTTTGGCTTTTTTTAAAGGTGAGTATGCTACTTTGCCTTTGCCAAAATATGAGCCGTTTCGATTGTTTTTAGGCTTGCTTTTGAGATACGGATTGAATTCTTTGCTATCCTTGGCTTTGTTGTATGTTATTTTTGAAGACAAGGATATGGTTAAGTTTTCGGGTGTACTATTTGTAGCTTTTTTTGTTTTGCTAATAGTTGTCTTGTTTTGTCTTCTTTCTTTTCAGAATCAAAATTATTTGCTTCTTTTTTATGTACGAAGGTTTTTGATTCAACCTATTTTTATCCTGCTCTTCATTCCCGGATTTTATTATCAAAAGCGCCTTAAATAGCTAATTTATACGTACCTTTAGTTGGATTTCTGCATATAAAATATGTAAACTAAAGCGTGATGAAAGTTGTCAAATATTCAGGGGATACAGTTGATTTTAATTCCAATAAGTTATTGAAATCACTACTAAAAGCAGGTGCCAATCCTGAGCAAGCCCAACAAATCATTTCGACCATAAGTGCACAACTTTTTGATGGGATGGCGACGAAGCAAATTTACAAGATGGCTTTTGCCTTGCTAAAGAAAAATTCAAATGCACACGCAGCGCGTTACAACTTGCGTGAAGCCATACGAATGTTAGGTCCAGCTGGTTTTTATTTTGAAAAATATATTGCCCGCCTTTTTGAATCGGAAGGCTATCTGACGAAAACCAATTTAGTTTTACAAGGAAAATGTGTCACCCACGAAATAGATGTTTTGATTCAAAAAGACTCGGAAATGGGAATGGTTGAATGCAAGTTTCACGCGGGTAGAGAAGTGGCTTCGGATGTAAAAGTGCCGATGTATATTTTGTCTAGATTTAATGATTTAAAAACAAAATCGCATCCTTTTTTTGATTCCAAAAGTCCTCTGATTTCGTGTTGGATAGTAACCAATAATCGATTTACGTCCGATGCCATCACTTTTGCAAATTGTTCAGGATTGCAACTTTTGAGTTGGAATTATCCCGAAAATAATTGTTTGAAGTCCAAAACGGACCAGAATAAATTATATCCTATTACCTGTTTGACTACTTTGTCTCTGGCCGAAAAGGAACATTTATTACAAGAAGATTTGTTGTTGGTTAAAGATATTTTGACCCATTCATCGGTTTTGAATACGATTGGTTTGAGTTCAAATAGAATACAAAATGTACTCAAAGAAGCAAGAGAATTGTGTACTACTTAGCACTTTAATTTAAAAACATTCCTTATGAAAATTGTATGCATTGGAGGGGCAGGAACCGTTACAGGTTCTAAAACCCTCGCAGAAAGTAACGGAATTCGGATTTTGATTGATTGTGGACAGTTTCAAGGTGTCAAGCCCTTGCGGGAATTGAATTGGGAGCCTTTGCCTGTTTTGCCTGCTACCATTGATTTTGTTTTGCTGACTCACGGTCATTTAGATCATTGTGGCTGGTTGCCAAGATTAGTCGATCAAGGTTTTAAGGGAAAAATTTATTGCACAAGTCCCACGGCTGCTATAGCCAAATTAATTTTACTAGATAGCGCCAAAATTCAAGAAGAAGAAGCCAATAAAGCGAATGAAGGCAAGTATTCGAAACATCAAATTGCTGAACCACTTTATACTGTGGCTCAAGCCGAACAAGTGTTTTCCCATTTTAGAGTGATTCAGCCCAAAACGGCTATCGCTTTGGATGCCGAGATTGAAGCGGTTTTTAGTAATGCAGGACATATTCTAGGCGCTTGTAGTATCGAATTGCATTTAGAAAATCAGTATTTGGTTTTCTCAGGTGATATTGGGCGCGACAATGATGTGTTGCTATTTCCTCCAACATTGCCTCATCGAGGTGATTATCTGTTTTTGGAGAGTACGTATGGAAACAGATTGCACCCCGACACCGACCCTAAACTTGAGTTGGAAATGTACATCAATAACACTATTGCCAAAGGTGGAACGGTAATTTTGCCAAGTTTTGCCGTCGAAAGAGCTCAGAGCGTGATGTTTTTATTGTGGCAATTGAAAGAAGAAGGACGAATTCCTTCGATTCCCTATGTTATTGATACTCCAATGGGAATTAGTATGCTTGACCTTTTTGAGCATAATGCGAAATGGCACAAATTAACACAAGAACAGTATGTTGGAATGTGTAAAATGTTTACAATGGTTTCTGATTATAAAGAAACGATTGAGATAATTTATAACAAACAGCCAAAAGTAGTTATTGCTGCGAGTGGAATGATAACAGGAGGAAGAGTCTTGAGTTATTTAGAACGCTATATTGGTTTGCCAGAAACAACAGTAATTATTATCGGATATCAGGCGGAAGGAACTCGAGGTAGAAAATTATTAGAAGGAGCTCAGGATATCAAAATTCGCGGTAAATATTATGAGGTCAAAGCCAATATTGTAGAGATTGAAGGCTTGTCTGCTCACGGTGATCAGAAAGATTTATTGCATTGGCTATCGGCTTTAGAAAATAAACCTAAGAAAGTGTTTTTGGTGCACGGTGAAAATCAAGCGGCTGATGAATTGCGCATTAAGATACAAGAGCTATATGGCTTTGATTGTGTGGTTCCAATGATGGGACAAACGTTTGATTTGTAATTTTAACAAATATTTTAATTGTTACAACAATCCAATGAGTAATTTCGCAGTATGAATGTAAAGAAGAGCACTAGTTTATTTTTGGCACTCCTATTATTGGTTTCCAATATAGGAATGGCTTTTAATGTGCATTATTGTGGCGACTCTATTGCTGCGATAAGTTTGCATTCTGAACTTTTATCTTTGACAGAGCCTGATGGTTGTTGTGAGAAAACAGCAGTTGTCGAAAAAGATTCTTGCTGTAAAGATAAAGTGGTGCATTTTGAAAAAAAGTCGGATAATGCGACTGTAAAAATTGTATTGTTTGCTATTTCGGCTCCTTTCTTAGTGCCTGTGCAACAAGTTACAGTTTTTGCTACAACACCTCATTTTCAAAAAAAGGTAGTCAACGATTTTTATGTCGCTATCAATGCGCCTCCGCTCTACCAATTATACCATCAATACATTTTTTACGCCTGATTTTTGTTTATTTAATTTCTTGAAAATTTTATAAACAGTTGTCGTTTGAGCCTATTTTTCCTTGTGCACAGGTTTGCGTAAGGGATAGCAGCTGGCTACCGAAGTAGCGCGGATAGCCCGACCGCATTTAGGCAAGGGGGCGAATAGCACGTTACTTTTATTGCCCCCTTGACTAAATGGGGTTTCGCCCAAAATATGTTGGACGACGGCATAAATCAGATTAAACAATGTATAAAAAAATAGTGCTTTTTGCCACCATTTTACTGGCGTTTCCGGTTTTTTCACAAGAAAATCTAGACGAAGTAAAGGTGACCAAAAAGCGAAAAGGATTGCAAAAATCCTTCACGGTTACCACCAACACTACCTTGGTAACCAGCAAAGAGTTGCTTAAAGCAGCTTGTTGTAATTTGGCCGAAAGTTTCGAGACCAATCCTTCTATCGATGTGAATTTTTCGGATGCTTTGACGGGCACGAAGCAAATCAAAATGTTAGGTTTGACGAGTCCGTACCTGATGATTACTGAGGAAAATGTGCCTTCTGTTCGTGGTGCCTCACAAGCCTATGGACTGTCGTTTACACCGGGAACGTGGGTTGAAAGTATTCAAATTACCAAAGGTGCGGGAAGTGTGGTGAATGGTTATGAGAGCATTTCGGGTCAAATAAACACCGAATTGATTAAGCCTATTAACGATATTCCTTTCTTTTTGAATGCCTACGGTTCTACCGATTCTCGATTTGAGTTGAACACGCATTTTAACACGCAATTGTCTCAAAAATGGAGTAGTAGTTTGTTTGTACACGGTAACACTCGTGTGTCTAAAATGGACCAGAACAACGATGGTTTTATGGATAATCCGTTGGCAAAGCAAATCAATGTTATGAATCGCTACCAATATTATGATGCCGAAAACGGACTAGTGAGTTTTATCAATTTCAGGTATATGAATGATAAAAAACAAGCTGGTGAGGTTGATTTTGATCCCGATACAGACAGCGGTACCACTAATCGTTGGGGTTCTGAAATCAATACGCAAAGATTGGATTTGGCAACGAAAGTGGGCTATGTCTTCAAAGACATGCCGTTTCAAAGTATAGGTTTTCAAAATGCTTTTACGTTGCATGACCAAAACTCGTATTATGGTTTGAATTTGTACGATATTAAGCAAAGTAGCTTTTATTCGAATTTGATTTTCAACTCTATCATTAACAATACAAAGCATAAGTTTGCAACTGGAATCAACTTTGCGTACGACAATTACAATGAGTTTGTGGGGTTGACAGATTATGGAAGAGTAGATAATTCAGTAGGTGCTTTTTTTGAATATACGTATGATAACGACGATAATTTCAGCTTGGTTTTAGGCGGAAGAGTCGATAATCACAATCGATTGGGGACTTTTGTAACGCCTCGTTTGCACCTTCGTTACAATCCTTGGGAGAAAACGGTGATTCGTTTTTCGGCAGGAAGAGGAAAACGTGCGGCGAATATTTTTGCCGAAAATCAATCGTTGTTTGCTAGCTCTAGAACGCTTTCTATTTTGGATACCGATGGGAAAATCTATGGCTTGAATCCAGAAATTGCTTGGAATTATGGTTTAAGTTTTAATCAAAAATTTCAATTGTTTGGCCGAAACGGTGATACTGGAATTGATATTTACAGAACCGATTTTCAAAATCAAGCCGTAGTCGATGTAATGCAATCGCCGCAGCAGGTTTTGTTTTATAATCTAAAAGGGAAGTCCTATGCGACGAGTTTGCAAATCGAATTCAATTATGAACTAGCGAATCGTTTTAGTTTGCGTTCTGCTTATAAGTATTATGACATTCAAACGCACTATTTGTCAGGTGTTTACCAAAGACCCTTGCAAGCGAAGCATCGTTTTTTTGGGAATTTAGAATACGAAACAGGACGAAGTGAATCTGGAAGCCAATGGCGTTTTGATGCAACTTATAACTGGTTAGGCAAACAGCAATTGCCAGTGACAGCTTCGAATCCTACTCAAGATCGTTTACCTGAGTTTTCACCTTCTTATAACTTGATTAATGCTCAAGTAACACATGTGTTTTCTTCTAATTTCGAAGTGTATGTTGGAGGAGAAAATATTGGTAATTATAAGCAAAGCAAAGCAATACTTGGAGCAGAAACTCCTTTTGGGCCTACTTTTGATGCTTCAATTGTATATGCGCCAATCTTTGGTCAAATGTATTATGCAGGACTACGTTTTAAAATAAAATAAACTTTAAATAAATAGAAATTATGAAAAAAATAGTTTTAGTTGTATTAGTTGCTTTAGTTGGTTTTGTTGCTCAAGCACAAGAAAAAAAGAACAAAAATGCTAAACATGTAACCGAAGTAAATGGTAATTGTGGGCTGTGTCAAAAACGCATTCAAAAGGCTGCTCTTTCTGTAGAAGGGGTGAAGTCAGCTACTTGGGATATTCCTTCGCATCAATTATCTTTAATTCTCAATGAAGAAAAGTGTTCCCTTCTTGATGTTAAAAAGGCAATTGCAAAAGTGGGTCATGATACTGATGATGTAAAAGCAACAAAAGAAGATTACGACAAGTTGCATTCATGTTGTTTGTACGAGAGAAAAGAATAATTTTTTAGAACACCCAAGACAATCGTTTTGGGTGTTTTTTTAAACCGTTAATAAAACTTTAAAATAGGGGTTTGTTTTGCGCCTTTGTTAAAAAATGCCTATTTTCACCAACTAATAAATCCAAATTTAAGCCCGAATATGAATAATTTTGAATGGACCCAATTATTAAATCCTGAGTTTTATATCACATTAAGTATAGGTGGCGTTCAAATTGGGTTGTATGTGGTTTTGTTTATCGTATTTGCCGAGACAGGACTTTTTGCAGGTTTTTTTCTTCCAGGTGATAGTTTACTTTTTCTTTCAGGAATTTACAGTCGTAGTTTAGTTGAAAATCTTTTCGTGGTTGAAAGTGATTTTATCAACGTGACTTTCTTGTCAATGATGGTTGCTATCGCAGGAGTTTTAGGGAATATGGTAGGTTATTGGTTTGGCGCCAAAAGTGGGTATTACTTGTTCAAGAAAGAAGATACCTTTTGGTTTAAGAAAAAGTATTTATTGCAATCGAAAGATTTCTTCGAAAAGTATGGAGGAAAAGCCATTATCTATGCTAGATTCTTGCCTATTTTTAGAACGTTTGCACCAATAGTTGCAGGAATTGTTTCGATGGATAAGAAGAAGTTTATGTTCTTTAATATTTTGAGTTCGTTTATGTGGGCGTTTCTTTTGATTTTTGCCGGGCATTATTTGTATGGCATCTTTCTTGAATACGGTATCGACTTGAAAAAACACATTGAATATATTGTAATTGGGATTATTTTGGTTTCTACTTTTCCAGTTTTTATGAAAATGTTGAAAAAGAGACCAGAATAATTTAGTTCATTGTAAATAGTGATAAGTCCTTAGTTGATTATACAAACAAAAAAACCGAAGCTTTAAGCTTCGGATTTTTTTATGGTTTCCAAATTTGGAGTTTGGAATTTTTGTATTGGGAATTATGTTTATTACATCATTCCTGGCATTCCGCCTCCCATTGGCATTCCGCCTCCGGCATTTTCTTCTTTAATATCAATCAAAGCACATTCTGTAGTTAAGATCATTCCTGAAACAGAAGCTGCGTTTTCTAAAGCCACACGAGTTACTTTTTTAGGATCGATAATACCTGCTTTTAGCATATCAGTATATTCGTCAGTTTTGGCATTGTAACCAAAATCTCCAGTTGCTTCAGCTACTTTTGCTACTACAACAGAACCTTCTAATCCAGCGTTTTCTACAATAGTTCTCAATGGAGCTTCTACTGCGCGAGAAACGATTTGGATACCAGTAGCTTCATCAGCGTTGTCTGCTTTTAGTGTGCTAAGGACAGTTTTTGCTCTCAACAAAGCTACACCACCACCAGCAACAATACCTTCTTCTACAGCGGCACGAGTAGCATGTAAAGCATCGTCAACTCTGTCTTTTTTCTCTTTCATTTCTACTTCAGAAGCAGCACCTACATAAAGAACAGCAACACCTCCAGCTAGTTTAGCCAAACGCTCTTGTAATTTTTCTTTATCATAATCAGAAGTCGTAGTTTCCATTTGACCTTTGATTTGGTTCACACGGTTTTTGATCAATTCCGTATCTCCAGCACCGTTTACAATAGTAGTATTGTCTTTGTCGATAGTTACTCTGTTGGCAGTTCCTAACATATCGATAGTAGTGTTTTCTAGTGTATAGCCTCTTTCTTCAGAGATTACAGTTCCTCCTGTTAAGATAGCGATATCTTCTAGCATAGCTTTTCTTCTATCGCCAAAACCAGGTGCTTTTACAGCAGCAATTTTCAAGGCACCACGTAATTTGTTTACTACCAATGTTGATAAAGCTTCGCCATCAACATCTTCTGCAATAATTAATAATGGTTTTCCTGATTGTGCTACTGGTTCTAAAACTGGCAATAATTCTTTTAATGAAGAAACTTTTTTGTCGTATAAAAGGATGAATGGATTCTCTAATTCAGCCTCCATTTTTTCAGGGTTGGTTACGAAGTAAGGAGATAAATATCCTCTGTCGAATTGCATTCCTTCAACAACATCTACAAAGGTTTCAGTTCCTTTGGCTTCTTCAACAGTGATTACACCTTCTTTTCCAACTTTTGCGAAAGCAGTAGCGATTAATTCACCAATTACTTCGTCATTGTTGGCAGAAATAGAAGCAATTTGTTTGATTTTTTCAGAATCACTTCCTACTACTTTAGCTTGTTTTGCTAAGTCGGCAACAATAGCTTCAACAGCTTTGTCGATTCCTCTTTTTAAATCCATTGGATTGGCTCCAGCGGCTACGTTTTTTAAACCTTCTTTTACGATGGCTTGCGCTAAAACAGTTGCAGTTGTAGTACCATCACCCGCTAAGTCGTTGGTTTTTGAAGCTACTTCTTTTACCATTTGAGCTCCCATATTTTCTAATGGGTCTTTCAATTCGATTTCTTTAGCTACCGTTACACCGTCTTTCGTTACATTTGGTCCTCCAAAAGCTTTTCCAATAATAACATTACGTCCTTTTGGGCCAAGTGTTACTTTTACTGCATTAGCTAATGCGTCTACCCCACGTTTTAAACCGTCACGTGCTTCAATATCAAATTTAATATCTTTTGCCATTTTTTTATTTTTTTAGAATAATTAATAAATTGAAGGGACAAGTCGCGACTTGTCCGTACTGTTTAATTTTTTAGATTATAGCAAGAATGTCATCCTCGCGCATAATCAAATAATCGGTTCCTTCTAATTTTAATTCTGTACCCGCATATTTACCGTAAAGTACGGTATCGCCTACTTTTACTGTCATTGCGTGGTCTTTGGTTCCGTTACCAACAGCAATTACAGTTCCTTTTTGAGGTTTTTCTTTTGCGGTATCAGGAATAAAAATCCCTGAAGCTGTTTTTGTTTCAGCGGCAACAGGTTCGATAAGAACTCTATCCGATAGGGGTTTAATGTTTAATGCCATGGTTTTTATTTTTTATTTTGAATTAATTTTTAATCGATTCTTGAATTTCAGAAATTGTGCCAAGCCTTATAAACTGACAATTTTTCCTAAAAAAAATGCCAGCTTTGACAGGCTGGCATTTTATAATGTATAGGTTTCTATTATTTTGTAGCAGGTGCAGCAGGTGTTGCAGGTGCATTTTGTACTGGAGCTGTTTGTGGAGCAGCAGTTTCAGTTTTTTCGATGATTTTAGAATCTGTATCACTCATAGATCCTGAAAAGCTTAAGCTAGAAAGCAAAATTAAAGCAATCAAGATAGTAGCTAATGTCCAAGTACTTTTGTCTAAGAAGTCAGTCGTTTTTTGAACACCACCCAACATTTGTGATCCTCCTATTGATGATGATAATCCGCCACCTTTAGGGTTTTGAACCATAATTACTACGATTAGTAAAAAACAAACTATAGTTATTAAAACTAAAAAAATTGAAAATGTGCTCATTGTTTAATTATTGTTATTTTGTAAATTCCTTATTTCTGATATATGGTCTGCAAAGAAACTACTTTTTTCTGGATATTTCAAAATTAATATTTCATAAGCTTGTATCGCTTTTTGATATTTTTTTTGTTCCAAGTAAACTCTTGCTAAAGTCTCTGTCATTAAGTGCGTATTGTCTGAAGAATTGAGTTCAAATTGCGGGGCTGGAGCAGTACCAGGTTTGATTGGCGCAATTTTAGGATTGGTTTCGATGAACTTATCAATCAATGCTGCTTTTTTCTTTCTCTCTTCTTCCATACTATCTTCGAAGGTTTTTGAATTGTTGTCTATGCTTCGGTCGATAGGCTGTGTTCTCGATAATTGTAACCATTCCTGAAATGAGTGCTTTTCATTTGGTGTAAAGTCAATGGGTTTGCCGAGTTCAATAACCGATTCCGACTCGTTATCGGAAATAGTATCGTTATTATTAGTCGCTTCTTTTATAGACGTGAGTATAGATAATTCTAGTGCTTTTTGTTGCTGTTCCAAAATTGTTTTTGGATGTACGATTTCACTATCTACCACTTCCATATTCATAAGCTCGAGATTTTTTTTGTCGTACAAGTCATTTTGAAGAGTATCAAAATGCTCTGAGGTGATGAAATCAAATAGTATCGAACGGTCTGTGGTATGCGCAGCTGTAACCTTTAAGGCATAATTGTATTTGAAACTATTTTGGTTGAAAAGACCTTTTAGACGTAAAGCTCTTGCGCTTTGAAAGTATGGAAATTCATTCAGAATATTGCCAAGTGCATCCGTATAGGCACTATTAATAGTGTCGGGTTTGTTTATTAAAAAGGTATAATCAGTAACGTTCATTTTATAATCAAGATAGGATTAATTGGATTACCACTTTGCCAGTGATTCATTAAAAATGTCTTGCGAAATTCTATCAAAAATTTCTTTTAGACCAGCGCTCAATGTCGAACCTGTTAACTGTTGGTCGGCAGGATAATCATAGAAAAACTCAAATGATTTTTCAAAGTTATCGGTTTCTTTGTTTTTATTAGTGAAACGGACATTAATTCTGATTTTCAAACGGTTTTGCGCGGCACGCTGATCGGCCGTTGCTGTCATTGGGCTGATTCTATAATCGGTAATTTCTCCTTCGTATACCAAATCACCTCCATTTTTTACCAAGTTTAAATTGGTTTGATTCTGAATTAAATCTTGTAATTGTAAGGTGAAAGTTCTGTCTATTCCAGGTTCAATCAATTCGGCATTGTTTTGGAAAAAATTCACTTGAAATGTTTTTGCATCAATTTTACCAGAACCAGTAAAGTTGTATACGCCACAGCTATTCAGTGTGAAAAGGCAAATGATTGCAAATAAAAAAAATAAATTTCTCATAAAGTTGTGGTGAAAGGAACACCATTTTAAGTTCTTAGTTCCAAATTTATTCAAATATAGTAATTTGGAATTGTATTCATTTTTATAAATCGAATTGTTTGATTTTTCGATACAAAGTACGTTCTGAAATTCCCAATTCATCAGCGGCAGCCTTTCGTTTTCCTTTGTTTTTTTCTAACGACTTTTTAATCAACTCAATTTCTTTTTGTTCTAGTTTGAGAATCTCTTCTTCTTCAATCGTTTCTGCAAAAAGATAATTTTCCTCAGGTTCTTGATAATTGTTATCAATATTTTGAGTGGTAATTACTGCTGTTCTTGGCTCTTCTTCAAATTCAATTTCGCTATCTGATTTTGAACCATATAACTTTTGAATTAGGTTTTGATTGGTTTCTTGCACTTTTGAACTTCCGTTTTGCATTAATTCCAACGTCAGTTTTTTTAAATCGTGCAAGTCGCTTTTCATATCAAAAAGAACTTTGTATAAAATTTCTCTTTCGGTATTGAAATCACTTTCGCTTTTCTTGTCTTTAATAACCGATGGCAAGTTGCTACTTTCTACAGGTAAATAGGATTGCAAAGTTGCCGCACTAATATCGCGATTGGTTTCTAAAACGGAAATTTGCTCTGCAACGTTTCTTAGCTGTCTGATATTTCCACTCCAACGGAATTTTTGCAATATATGAACGGCGTTATCGTCTAGCTTTAATGGAGGCATTTTATATTTATGAGCAAAATCAGCAGCAAATTTTCTAAACAATAAATGAATATCGTCTTTGCGGTCGCGAAGAGGAGGTAAAGTAATGTCTACCGTACTCAAACGATAGTACAAATCTTCTCTGAATTTTCCTTTTTCAATGGCATCAAAAAGATTGACATTGGTGGCAGCTACAATTCGAACGTTCGTTTTTTGTACTTGAGACGAACCCACTTTTAGGAATTCACCATTTTCAAGAATACGTAGCAAACGCACCTGAGTAGTTAATGGCAGTTCTCCAACTTCATCTAGAAATATGGTTCCGCCATCAGCAACTTCAAAATAGCCTTCTCTAGTATTAGTTGCTCCAGTAAAAGCGCCTTTTTCGTGACCAAAAAGCTCACTGTCAATAGTGCCTTCAGGGATAGCACCGCAGTTAACAGCAATGTATTTGCCGTGTTTTCTATGTGAAAGAGAATGGATGATTCTAGGAATGTTTTCTTTACCCACACCACTTTCACCAGAAACCAGCACCGAAATATCTGTTGGAGCCACTTGAATCGCTTTTTCGATGGCGCGATTGAGTTTGGGATCATTCCCAATAATTTCAAAACGTTGTTTTATTGCTTGAACTGTTTCCATATAGTTTTGTTTAAAGGTTTAAGTGTTTAATGGTTTGAAGTTGTTTTGGGAACGTTTTTAACCATTTTAAACTATTAAACTTTTTCTTAATTCATCTCGCTTAGCCCAATTGCTTCTCCTTTTAAAGTACCGCTGGTGCAACTTGTAATTTTTACATTTACAAAATCACCTATTTTATAGTTCTCTTTAGGAAAAACAACAGTAATGCTTTGTGAATTTCTTCCTGAGAATTCTTCGGTTGATTTTTTTGAGATTTTTTCAACTAAAACTTCAACCGTCTGTCCAATGAATTCCTCGCTTCTGTACCAAGCATGTTTTTGTTGCAAGTCTACAATTTCTTGAAGTCTTCGAGCTTTGGTTTCTTCTGGAACGTCGTCTTCCATTTTTCTTCCAGCCAATGTTCCGGGGCGTTCTGAATAGGAATACATGTATCCAAAATTGTATTTTACATATTCCATCAAGCTTAACGTATCTTGATGGTCTTGCTCGGTTTCGGTTGGGAATCCCGCAATCATGTCCTGAGAGATAGCGCAATTTGGAATAATTGCATTGATTTTGTCAATAAGTGCCATATATTCTTCTCGAGTATGCAAGCGATTCATTTCTTTTAGAATTCGGTTGCTTCCAGATTGAACAGGTAAATGGATGTGTTTACAAATGTTTGGGTATTTTGCTATTACGTGCAAAATACTTTCGTGCATGTCTTGCGGATTGGAAGTCGAAAAACGAATTCTCATTTTTGGATATCCTACAGCAACCATTTCGAGTAATTGGTCAAAATCTACAGCTGTTGCTTTTTGCATTTCAGAAGCATTGACAAAGTCCTTTTTCAATCCGCCACCATACCATAAATAACTGTCTACGTTTTGTCCTAAAAGAGTAACTTCTTTATATCCGTTGTTTTGTAATTCTTGAATCTCATTCATTATACTTTGAGGTTCACGACTTCTTTCTCGACCTCGAGTAAATGGAACAACACAAAACGTGCACATATTGTCACAACCACGTGTTATAGAAACTAAAGCAGTAACTCCATTACTCATTAATCGAACCGGAGCAATGTCACCATAAGTTTCTTCTTTGGATAGAATTACATTAATAGCGTCACGACCTTCTTCAACCTCATTTAGTAAGTTTGGTAAGTCTTTGTATGCATCTGGTCCAACAACCAAGTCTACGATTTTTTCTTCTTCTAAAAATTGATTTTTTAGACGTTCAGCCATACATCCTAAAACGCCAACCTTCATTTTTGGATTGATTCGTTTTACAGCATTGTATTTTTCTAATCGCTTTCTAATCGTTTGTTCGGCTTTGTCTCTAATTGAACAAGTATTTACTAAAACTAAATCAGCTTCTTCTAGTTTTTGAGTGGTGTTGTAGCCATTGCTCGATAAAATAGAAGCTACTACTTCGCTGTCTGAAAAATTCATAGCGCAACCGTAACTTTCTATAAAGAGCTTTTTGGTGTTTTCGGGTTTGTTTTCTAGAACAAGGCTTTCACCTTGTTTGCTTTCTTCAATGATCTTTTCCATGGGAATTTTAAAAGCGCAAATATAAGTGAAAATTAACGAATATGACAAGATGTCAGATCAAGAATTAACATTGTTTTTAGAGTTTTCTTAATGTTGTGAATCAAGATTTAATGGGATAAAGAACGAATGACTGACAGTGTTTTTTATTTATTTGATTAAGCTAAAAAATAGTTTTATTGTTTTTTGAAAGCCTCCAAAATGGGACTTTTGATAGTTTTAGGAATATGTAATTCAACTATAAAATTTACTTTTAAAGTGTAATAATCTTAAAATTTAAAAAAATCATATACTTTTGCCGACATAAACAAACGGGATATGGCAAAGAATTTAGTAATAGTGGAGTCACCTGCAAAGGCCAAAACAATCGAAAAATTTCTAGGAAGTGAGTTTCAAGTAGAGTCAAGTTATGGGCATATTGCCGACTTGCCTTCAAAAGAAATAGGGGTAGATGTTGAAAATGGATTCAAACCCAAGTATGAAGTTTCCTCGGACAAAAAGGCTTTGGTGAGTAAACTAAGAACACTTTCTAAGAATGCCGAAATGGTTTGGTTAGCAAGCGATGAGGACCGCGAGGGAGAAGCCATTTCTTGGCACTTGGCGGAAGAATTAAAATTAGATGCTAAAAAAACCAAACGTATCGTTTTTCATGAAATTACTAAGAATGCTATTCTAAAAGCAATTGATAATCCTCGTGAGATTGACTATAATTTAGTGAATGCTCAACAGGCTCGTCGTGTTTTGGACCGATTAGTAGGGTATGAGTTGTCTCCAGTACTTTGGAGAAAAATCAAAGGAGGGCTTTCTGCGGGACGTGTACAATCTGTTTCAGTTCGTTTGATTGTTGAACGTGAAAGAGAAATTCAGAATTTTACGCCAACAGCTAGTTATTCAGTTGTTGCCGAGTTTACCAACGAAGCAGGAAAAACGGTCAAAGCAAAGTTGCCTAAAAATTTTGCCACGAAACAAGAAGCGCAAGATTTTTTAAATAAAAATACCAACTCCTTATATAAGGTTTCAGATTTAGAAACGAAACCAACTAAAAAATCACCTACTGCACCTTTTACGACTTCAACTTTACAACAAGAAGCGGCTCGTAAATTGTATTTGCCAGTTGGAATCACGATGCAGTTAGCGCAACGTTTGTATGAGGCGGGATTGATTACTTATATGAGAACGGACAGTGTGAATTTGTCCAAAGAAGCGATGGAAGCGGCTCAAGCCGAAATCATAAAGTCTTACGGAAAAGAATTTTCTAAGCCACGAACTTTTGCTAATAAAAGCAAAGGAGCACAAGAAGCACACGAGGCGATTCGTCCAACAGATATGTCTTTGCATACCGTAAATGTAGATAGAGACCAAGCGCGTTTGTACGATTTGATTTGGAAAAGAACTTTGGCTTCTCAAATGAGTGATGCCGAATTAGAGCGTACCAATGTAAAAATTGAAGCGAATAATCACAGTGAGGTTTTTGTGGCTTCTGGAGAAGTGTTACTTTTTGAAGGGTTTCTAAAAGTATATTTAGAAGGACATGATGATGATGAGGAAGAGCAAGAAGGGATGTTGCCTGCTTTGAAAGTTAATGAGCCATTAGCCAACTCATTCATTACTGCAACAGAACGTTATTCTCGACCTTCTGCAAGATATACAGAGGCTTCTTTGGTGAAGAAATTAGAGGAACTTGGTATTGGTCGTCCGTCTACTTATGCGCCAACAATTTCTACGATTATTAATAGAAATTATGTAGAAAAAGGAACACTAGAAGGGCAAGAGCGTAATTACACACAACTTACGCTTCAAGCTGGAAAAATAGCTGAAAAAGAATTAAAAGAAAATACAGGTTCTGATAAAGGAAAATTAGTACCTACAGATATTGGAACCATAGTAACCGATTTCTTGGTGAAAAATTTTGGTTCTATTTTGGATTATAATTTTACTGCAAAAGTGGAGCAAGATTTCGATGAGATTGCTGAGGGCAACATCGAATGGGCTAAAATGATGCAAGAGTTCTACGATAAATTTCATCCTAATGTAAAAGATGTTGAGGCAAATGCTGATAGAGAAAGTGGAGAACGTATTTTAGGAACCGACCCCGCTTCAGGAAAGCCAGTTTCGGTTCGTTTGGGTAAGTTTGGACCAATGGCTCAAATAGGAGATGCTGAAGATGAAGACAAAAAGTTTGCTAGTTTGCGTAACGAACAAAATATCGGAAACATTACCTTAGAAGAAGCGCTGAATTTATTTTTATTACCAAAGAATTTAGGTACCTATAAAGGAGAAGAAGTTGAAGTAAGTAACGGACGTTTTGGACCTTATGTTCGTCACGGAGCAGTTTTTATTTCTTTGCCAAGAGGTGAAGACCCATTGGATGTTTCTTTGGTACGTGCGCAAGAATTAATTGATGAAAAAGCTTTAGCCGATGCGCCTATTGCTGTTTATAAAGGAGAAAGTGTACAAAAAGGAACTGGAAGATTTGGACCTTTTATCAAATGGAATGGCATTTTTATAAATGTTTCGAAAAAATTTGATTTTGATAATTTGTCTCAAGCGGATATTGAGTTTCTAATTGAGGATAAATTACAAAAGAATATTGATAAAGTCATTCACAATTGGGAAGACGAAGGAATTTTAGTTGAGAAAGCACGCTGGGGACGTTCAGTTATTACTAAAGGTAAGATAAAAATCGAATTAAGTAAAGATGTTGATGCGTCGAAACTGACTTTAGCCGAAGTTCAGGAAATGATTGCAAAGAAAACACCTGCGAAAAAAGCTCCTGCAAAAAAGGCAACAGCAAAGAAATCTACACCTGCTAAAAAAGCAGTAGCTAAAAAAAAGTAAACTATGGAGTTTGATTTTCTTGTACCTATAGATAATGAAATCGTAGATTATAAAAACCAATTGTCTTCTCAGCACATTGGTGGTGTTATGGCATTGCATACTGATGATGCGTTTCCTGATTTAAGTGAGGTTAAAATCGCTTTGATTGGAGTGCTTGAGAATAGAGGAGATGAAGGAGTAGCGACTGTTGTGGATTTAACTTCAGTTCGTAAGTCGCTCTATGGGTTGTTTGTGGGCAACTGGAAAATGGGAATCGCTGATTTGGGAGATATCTTAGCTGGTAATTCAACAATGGATACTTATTTTGCTGTTAAAAAAGTAGTAGCTAGTTTGATTAAAAAAGGAATTGTTCCAATTGTTATTGGTGGTTCTCAAGACCTAACTTATGCGCTTTATAGAGCTTATGACGAGTTGGAACAAATGGTTAATTTGGTTGCGATAGATAATAAGTTTGATTTTGGTAAAGAAACGGATCGCTTATCAAGCACTTCGTATTTAACAAAAATGGTTATCGATTCTCCTAATAATCTATTTAACTATTGTAATATTGGTTATCAGACCTATTATAACTCTCAAGAAGAGATCGATATTATAGAGAAATTATACTTTGATGCCTATAGATTAGGAGAAATTTCGAATAATATTGCGCTCGCAGAGCCTGTTTTTAGGGATGCTGATGTGGTAAGTTTAGATTTAACTTCTGTAAAGTCTTCAGATTCGGGAAATTTTAATATTTTCGCGCCGAATGGATTTAATGGTAAGGAGATATGTTCTTTGTCTCGATATGCAGGAATAAGTGATAAAGTATCTTTATTTGGAATATTCAATCATACGAGTACAGCTCAAGAGGCGGTTTTAATTGCGCAAATTATATGGTATTTTATTGAAGGTTATCAGTTTCGTTCAGGAGAGTATCCATTTGGAAGTAAAGATAATTACCTTAAGTATATTGTACCTTTAGAAGAAGAAGAGTTAGTGTTCTATAAAAGTAATAAAACGGACAGGTGGTGGATAGAAATTCCTTTTTTGACTAATGGGAATAATAAATTAAAAAGAAATACGTTGTTACCATGTTCTTATGAAGAGTATTTGGCTGCTTGTAATCAAGAGTTGCCCGAGAGATGGTGGAAAGCACAGCGTAAAAACAGTGTTTAAAAGTAGTTAAAAAAAAAACGGATTTGTTACTTGTAAAAATTGTTTATTTAAAAAATAATAAATAGGTTTACAAACTTTAAAAGATGAATAGTTAACCCCCCAAATTTATATGAAGAAAATCATTGTGTTTACGGCTTTTTTGACTTTGTTAATAAGCTGTGGTAAATCAAGCGATAAAGGAGAATTAGTAGGTGTTAAAGGAGGTAAGTGGCACCCAGAAAAACCTTACGGAATGACATTAGTTCCAGGAGGTTCTTTTATTATGGGTAAATCAGAGCATGATATTGCCGCTATTGACGATGCACCAACTAAAACCGTTACCGTACGTTCGTTTTATATGGACGAAACCGAAATTACGAATAGTGAATACCGTTCTTTCGTAGAATGGGTAAAAGATTCAACTATCAGAGTTCGATTAGCAATTCTTGCGGACATGAATGGTCAAAAATCCTCTGGAGGCAAAGGTAAAAATACTGGAAGCATTGGAGATTTTGCTTTTAATGATTCCGATCCTACCAAGATGACTGCTTACGATAAGTACATGTATGATAATTATTATAGTGTAGGTACTGAAAAAGATCCATACGCTACAAGAAAGTTGAACCGTAAGGTTAAGCTAATTAAGGATACAAAAAAATACCCAGATGAGTATTATGCTGAAGTAATGGACTCAATGTATTTACCAATAGACCAATCCTACAACGGTCTTAGAACAATTGATGTTAATAAATTGAAGTACAAATACACGTGGATGGATATCCAAGCTGCAGCAAAAGCTAAAAGTGGTTCAAGAAAAGATTTCATTAGAACAGAGGAGATTAGTGTGTATCCAGATACAACTGTGTGGATTAAAGATTATGCTTATTCTTATAATGAGCCAATGCATAATGATTATTTTTGGCACAAAGCTTATGGAGAATATCCAGTAGTTGGTGTGAAATGGACTCAAGCAAAAGCATTTTGTGCTTGGAGAACTCAAAATAAAAACACGTATATTAAATCAAAACAAAAAGGACGTGATTTAATTAATTCTTTCCGTTTGCCTACAGAGGCTGAATGGGAGTACTCTGCAAGAGGTGGTCTGGAATCTGCAACTTACCCTTGGGGAGGCCCTTACACTAAAAACGATAGAGGTTGTTTCTTAGCCAACTTCAAACCAAGTCGTGGTGATTATGCTGCAGATAATGCATTGTATACTGTAGAAGCAAAATCATACGAGCCTAATGGATATAATCTATACAATATGGCAGGTAATGTTTCTGAATGGACTAACGACGCTTACGATCCAAATGGATTTGAGTATGTTTCAACTATGAATCCAAATGTTTCTGATGCTTCTAACAAACGTAAAGTTGTTCGTGGAGGTTCTTGGAAAGATGTTGCTTATTTCTTGCAAGTAAGTACTAGAGATTTTGAATACGCTGACTCAGCAAGAAGTTTTATCGGATTTAGAACTGTTCAGGATTATATGGGTACTCAGGTTACAGGTACCACAAAAGGAAGAAAATAAATTAAACCAAATCTAAATATTTTAAATTAACCTAAAAACAAATTATTATGGCATTATTAAGCAAAAAAACAATGAATTTCGCTTACGGTATGGGAGCGGCAGTAGTTATTATCGGAGCATTATTCAAAATTACTCACTTTGAATTAGGACCATTAACAGGAACATTAATGTTATCTATTGGTCTTTTGGTTGAGGCGGCAATTTTTGCTTTATCTGCATTCGAACCTGTTGAAGACGAATTGGACTGGACTTTAGTTTATCCAGAATTAGCTAATGGTCAAGCTAAATCTCAAGTTAAAAAAGAAGAGAAAGTTGATGCTCAAGGGATTTTATCTCAAAAATTAGATGCAATGTTGAAAGAAGCTAAAATTGACTCTGAGTTGATGTCAAGCTTAGGGAATAGTATCAAAAACTTTGAAGGAGCTGCTAAAGCAATTTCTCCAACAGTTGATTCTATTGCTTCTACAAAAAAATACAGCGAAGAGTTATCTATGGCTGCTGCTCAAATGGAATCATTAAATAGTTTATACAAAGTTCAATTAGAAAGTGCTTCAAGAAACGCTGAAGCTAATAAAGAAATCGCTGAAAATGCTGGTAAATTGAAAGAGCAAATGGCTTCAATGACAGCAAATATTGCTTCATTAAACAGTGTTTATGGAGGAATGCTTTCTGCAATGAACAACAAAGGATAATTAGTTTTTGACTAAAATTATTATTTATTAAACTAATTATTTAGAAAAAATGGCAGGAGGAAAATTAACCCCTAGACAGAAGATGATTAACCTAATGTACTTGGTTTTCATCGCAATGTTAGCAATGAATATGTCCAAAGAAGTTTTATCGGCTTTTGGATTGATGAATGAAAAATTTGAAAATGCAAACGCTGCTTCTACACAAAACAATCAAGCTTTATTGATGTCTTTAGACACGAAGGCTGCTGAAGCAAAAGGAGACTTCGTTGCAGCTGCAGCTACAGCTCACAAAGTAGAAGTAATTACAAAAGAATTTGACGCTTACATCGCTACTTTAAAAACTGATGTTCTTAAAGGTTTTACTGTAGATACAGAAACAGGCAAATTACCATATGAAAATATGGACAAAGGTGACAACATTGATAACTGGTTTATTGGTGAAGGATACACTAAAAAAGGAAATGAAATTATTGCTAAAATTGAAAAGTATAAATCAGATATCAAAGCTGCTTTAGGTGGTGATAAAAAATATGCTGCAATTGCTAAAGAAGTTGATGCAAAGTTTGATTTAAGTGAGGTTAAAGATAAAGATGGTAATAAAATAAAATACCTATCATATCATTTTAAAGGTTTTCCAGCTGTAGCTTCTGTTGCAAAATTATCAGCTTGGCAAAATGATGTTAAAAAAGTAGAGGGTGATGTTTACAATTCTGCATTAGGAAAAGCAGCTGTTGAAGCAGCTTCTTACAGTAACTATCAAGGTGTTGTTGTATTAGATAAGAATGCTTATTTTCAAGGTGAAAAGGTAACTGGTAAAGTAGTTTTAGGTCGTTATGACGAAAACACTAAACCAACTTCCTTTAACTTAAATGGAAGACCAGGTAATATCGTTAATGGACAAGCAAAAGTTGATATTACAGCTGGTGGAGTTGGAGAGCAAAATATTAACGGTCAATTTACATTCTTGGAAGACGGTAAAACAATTCCTGTGAAATTTGAAGGTAAATATGTAGTGGTACCAAGACCTAATTCTGCGACTATTTCTGCAGATAAGATGAATGTAGTGTATCGTGGAGTAGTTAATCCAATGTCTATCTCTTTTGCAGGTATTTCTGATAAAGATGTAGTAGCTTCTGCTCCAGGTTTAACAAAAGTTGGAAACGGTAAATACAACATGAGTCCAGGTACAGGTACTGAGGTCGTTATTAATGTTACTGGAAAAATGTCTGATGGTAAAATGGCATCAGATAAGAAAGTGTATAGAATTAAAGGTATTCCTGGTCCAGCAGGTACTATTAGAGGTGAAATGGGTGTTGTAAAAGGACCTAAATCAAATCTACAAGTTGCTACAATAGGTGCTAAATTAGTTGATTTTGATTTTGAAGTAGGTTTGGATGTTGTTGGATTTAACTTCAAAATTGCAGGTCAACCTACAGTTGTAGTTTCAGGTAACCGTTTAAATTCACAGTGTATTACTGCTTTGTCAAAAGCAGGAAGAGGAGATCAAGTTACGATTTCTGAAATTAAAACTAAATTAGTTGGTGCTGGTAGTTATTTATTACCAAGAACAGCTCCAGTAATTTACGAAATACAATAATAGTACGTTTGTAAAAACTACTCCAATATTTTATAAGGACACCATGATGAATGTAAGATTTTTTTTAGTAGCTATTGTCACTGTATTAGGTAGTGTAGCTGGGTTTTCACAATCCAATCTTTTGAATGCCAAAAAGCCTAGTGAAATTGGACTTAAGACTGCAGCTCAACTTATTTCAGATAATGACAAACCATTAGCTTATGGGTATGTTCATGATAGAGATATCCTGATGGGAAAAACAACTTGGGAAATAATTGATTTAAGTGAAAAAATCAATTTCCCTCTTTATTTCCCTATTGATACTGCTAACATTGGACACGATAGACGTTCATTGTACGATGTTTTAACAAAAGCGATGAAGTCAGGTAAGATTACCGAAGTGTATACAGACAGTTATTTTAATACTAAAAAATCGCTTAAAGATATACAAGGTTCTTTATCTCGTATTGATACAACTGATGCTGGTAGAGAATTGATAAATCAAGACCCAGATGCATACAGATCTAGAGTAGTAAAGAAAAAAGTTGTTACTGGTACTGGTAAAAAGAAAACAGTTACTTATGTTGATGAGACAGTTGGACCAACGAAGAGTATTCCTGAGGAGTATATCTTGAAACAAGATTTATCTGCACAAGATGTTAGTCAATATAAGATTAAAGGTTTTTGGTATTTTGATAAACGTCAGAGTGAGTTAAAGTACCGTTTACTTGGAATATGTCCAGTAACTCCTGATGTTTACACAATGAACAGTGAGGAAAAAGATTATATTGAATTGTTCTGGGTGTTTTTCCCAGCATCAAGAGAGGTTTTGCATGAAGCAAAAACTTTTAATGAGAAGAATTCTTCAATGCCAATTTCTTTCGATCAAATCTTGAATTCAAGACGTTTTAATGCAGTTGTATATAAAGAGGAAAACATCTACGGAGACCGTGCGGTTGAAGATTATATGAAAGATAATTCCCAAAATCAGCTTATTGAATCGGAAAGAATTAAAGAGAAGATTCGTAATTTCGAACAAGATATGTGGAACTATTAATTGATGTAGTTCATTATAGAAAAAACTCTTACTTTTAGTAAGAGTTTTTTGTTTTTAATCTTATTAAATTTTTATAGTATGATTGATTATTTGATTGTTGGTGCTGGTTTAGCTGGGATTTCCTTTGCTGATTTAGCTTTGAATAACAATAAAAAAGTTGTTGTTTTTGAAAACAATTCTCAAAATTCATCTCGTATAGCTGGAGGTTTGTACAACCCAGTTATCCTTAAGCGTTTTACAGAAGTATGGGATGCTAGTAGTCAATTGTGCGATATGGATGACTTTTATAATTCATTGAGGAATAAGTTTTCTGTTGATTTTGATAACAAGCTCCCTATATATCGAAAGTTTTTCTCTATTGAAGAACAAAACAATTGGTTTTTGGCTTCTGATAAAAAAGGATTGGCTCCCTTTTTATCAACTACCTTAAATTTTGATAAGTTTAATGGTATTGATGCTCCTTTTGGTTATGGTGAGGTTCTTAAAACGGGCTATGTGGATACCTCTCTTTTATTGAAACATTATCGTGGGTATTTACTTAGTCGTTCTTTATTGTTTGAAAAAGAGTTCAAGTATGATGATATTGTTTTTTTAGAGGAAGGGATTACGTACAATGGCATTAAAGCAAAGCATGTAATCTTTTCTGAGGGTTTTGGACTGCATCAAAATCCCTACTTTAATTTTTTACCACTAGATGGAACAAAAGGAGAATTATTCATTATCAAAGCTCCTAATCTCAGTATTGATGTAATCGTAAATACAAGCGTATTTATTTTACCTCTTGGAGATGGTCTTTTTAAAGTTGGGGCTACCTATAATTGGAAGGATAAAACAGACTTGCCTACAAATGAAGGTAAAGAAGAATTAATTGCTCGTATAAAAGAAATTATATCTTGTGAATTTGAGGTTATAGAGCATTTTGCTGGAGTAAGACCGACTGTTCGTGACCGAAGACCTCTTGTAGGTACACATGACACCTATTCTCAGCTTCATATTTTAAATGGTTTGGGTACACGAGGAGTTATGTTAGGGCCTTCAATGGCTAAAGCTTTGTATAATAATATTGAACATCAGTTGCCTTTATCTGATGAAATAAATTGGTATAGATATCTTAAGAAATTTAGGAAGTAGTTTATTTCTTTGAGTTCAATGGATCGTAACTCACAAACATATTGATGTAAATGTTTCTCGACCATCGTAAAACCCAAGGGAATAAAATAATTAAGGAACCTAATATGGCGAAAAAAGAGTTTTTTATACTTGTTCCTAAAAAGACGTAGGATACTATGAATGTCGCAACTCCTACTGCTACATTTAATGCATAACTTACATACATCGATCCATAAAAAAAGGAAGGTTCAATTTGATATCTTAAACCGCAATGGCTGCAAGTTTCATTCATTTTAAGTACTTTACTCAAATTAAGAGGGTTTTTGTCCTCATACATACTTTCATTTTGACATTTCGGACAAGTTCCTGTTAAAATGCTATTTAGTTTGGATCCTTTTTTTAACATTTGCAAAAAATTTTAACAAAGGTACAATTTTAGTTTGCTACCTCTGTAACATTAGTCACAATCTATGCTTAATATACATAATTTATCGGTTTCTTTTGGTGGTTCCTATTTGTTTGAAGAGGTTACATTTCGTTTGGGTGCAGGCGATAGAGTAGGTCTAGTTGGTAAAAATGGAGCAGGTAAGTCAACAATGCTGAAGATTTTAGCTCGTGATTTTGCACCAGACTCTGGAAGCATCGCTCAGGAAAAAGAGGTGCGCATGGGATTTCTTCGACAAGACATTGATTTTGAAGCGGGACGAACTGTTCTTGAGGAAGCGTATGAAGCATTTACTGAGATTAAAATAGTTGAAAAAAAGTTAGAAGAAATCAATCATCAATTAGTTACTAGAACTGATTATGAAAGCGAGGAGTATGGGCAAATCATTGAAGATTTATCTGATTATACCCATCGTTTTGAACTTTTAGGTGGATACAATTATGTTGGCGATACCGAAAAAATTCTTTTAGGTCTTGGTTTTAAGAGAGAAGTTTTTGACAATCAAACCGATACTTTTTCTGGTGGTTGGAGAATGCGAATTGAGTTAGCTAAATTATTATTGCAATCTAATGATATTCTTTTGCTTGATGAGCCCACAAATCACTTAGACATTGAAAGTATTATTTGGTTAGAAGGTTTTTTAAGAAACTTTCCTGGTGTAGTGGTAATTGTTTCGCACGATAAAATGTTTTTGGATAATGTCACTAATAGGACAATTGAAATTTCTTTAGGTAAGGCTTATGATTTTAATAAACCCTACTCTCAATATTTAGAGTTGCGTCATGAAATTCGTGAAAAACAGTTAGCAACTCAAAAGAATCAGGCCAAAAAAATTGAAGAAACTGAAAAGTTAATAGAAAAGTTTAGGGCTAAAGCTTCAAAAGCTTCGATGGCTCAATCACTCATCAAAAAGCTTGATAAAGTAGAACGAATTGAGGTTGATGAAGATGATAATTCAGTGATGAGTATTTCGTTTCCTGTTTCAAAAGAACCTGGAAAGGTTGTAATTGAAGCAGAGAATGTTACTAAAGCATATGGCGACAAGATAATTCTAAAAGATATTGATTTATTAGTTGAGCGCGGAAGTAAAATTGCTTTTGTTGGGCAAAATGGTCAAGGAAAATCAACTTTTATTAAAGCCATTGTAAATGAATTTAAATATGATGGGAATATAAAGCTAGGACATAATGTTCAGTTGGGTTATTTTGCGCAAAATCAAGCAGAATATTTAGATGGCGAGATTACACTTTTGCAAACAATGGAAAATGCAGCGACTGATACGAACAGAATGAAAGTTCGCGACATGTTAGGTGCTTTTTTATTCAGAGGAGATGATGTTGAAAAAAAGGTAAAAGTGCTTTCTGGAGGAGAGCGTAACCGATTGGCTTTATGTAAACTTTTGTTGCAGCCCATTAATGTACTTTTGATGGATGAGCCAACAAATCACCTTGATATCAAGTCTAAAAACGTTTTAAAAGCGGCTCTGCAAAAATTTGGTGGTACTTTGTTATTGGTTTCTCATGACCGTGATTTTTTGCAAGGGATGTCTAATATTGTCTATGAATTTAAAGACCAAAAAATAAAAGAGTATTTGGGAGATATTAACTTTTTCTTGGAACAACGCAATTTAGAAAACATGCGAGAAGTTGAGAAGAAAGATGTTGACAAGCAAGCTTCGACCAAAGATAATGCAAAGTCTAAAGCGTCCTATGAGGATCAAAAAAAACATAAAGCTTTACATAATAGGTTAAGTAAAATTGAGAGTCAAATTAAACAATTAGAGGCCGATATACAGCATGATGACAAAATGTTGGCTTCTAATTATGATAAGCATATTGAGGATGCTAATTTTTTTATTGCCTATACAAAAAAGAAAGACGAACTAGATCAACTCTTACTGGATTGGGAAATTGTTCAAGAAGAAATTGATAATTTGTCGTAGACTGAGAATACAGAAACACACTATTTTGTAGTATAGTTCAAGATTGGTTACTTACGGGTAACCTTTTTTTATGCAAACTGAGTAAGAAGTATTTTTAATTTTTTCCATTTTTTGGATTCATTTCCAAAATCAAGATTTTTAAATTTTGTGATGATGCCAAATTCATTTTATTGGAATACTAATATGGATGTGTTTTACAGCCTTTATTTGTTTTTTGTAAAATGGTCTATTTGAATTTTCTATTGAATTCATTGGACTTATGAGGCTTTCTCTTCTTTATTTTTCTATTCTTCACTTTTTCATTAGAATTATTTACCTCCAATTATGGCATTACATTTTTTAATTGGTTTGTTTTTTGTCATAAGCTAGTAGATCTAAAACATTGGATTTTACGTAAATGAATAAAGAAAAGTTAATTTCTTTATTTTTCACATTTTATTCAATTTTTATTAACAAGAAAATAAGTAACAACTTGCTGATACTGTTGATTTTACCGATAAAATCTGTATTTTATCTTTTAGAAAATGAAATCGCTTTTTTACAATTTATGCATTTCATCGATTTATATGTGCATTTCATCGACTTTTTGTATAAAATACTTAATATTATTATGTTATGATTAAAATACTATTAATTTTGCCTTTATTATTAATATTTTTTTGTAGTACTTGTTCTACGTATAAATACTTTTGTCTTGCGGATTATACGCAAAGTGTTTTATACAAGTTCAACTTTATTGAATATGTGCTAAAAATCCTAAAAAAATATCTTGGAATACATTTGAATCGCTATTTATTTATGATAAAAAACTCTACTCTATTTAACTTTACTTCTTTTAGGTTATTCAACTTTAGTATAAAAAAAATATCGGTTTTCTCTATATTTTTTTTACTTTCTCAATTAAGTAGCTTTGGTCAAGTTTGTGGGACACCTGGTGCAGATGGTCCTATACTAATCTCAAGTTCTATAAATACTTATTTTCCAATTACGACTAACATCTCTTTGGCGGCTGGCCAAAAAACTGTTAGTCTTGGTGCAGTTCCACCAACTGATCCTTATGGGAATAGCTTTGGAACTTTGCAAATTAATTCAGGTGATTTGTTGTTGATTATTCAAATGCAAGATGCTTCGATAAATGCAACAAATGATAATACTTATGGCTCTGGATTTCCCAATACTGGAACTGACTTTTTGGGAGGTACTGGGTTCACAAATATTGGTAATACGGGGCTTTATGAGTATGTGGTTGCTACTAATAATGTTCCTTTAGCAGGAGGAAATTTAACTTTTGTTGGATCTGGAACAGGAAATGGACTGTTGAATTCTTATGTAAATGCTGCAGCTACTACAACTTCTGGTAAAAAGACTTTTCAAATAGTCAGAGTTCCCCAATATTCTAATTTAACATTAACTGCTAATGTGACAACTCCTCCATTTAATGGGGTATGTGGTGGTGTTATTGCCTTTAATGTTTCAGGTACTTTTAATTTTAATGGTTTTACAATAAATGGTAATGCTAGAGGTTTTAGAGGTGGATATAGCCCAATCCAAACTTCAGGAGCTAATAATCAAAGTACATATGTAGGATTATCTACTAGTAACATAATCTCAGGTAAAGGTGAGGGTATTGCGGGTACACCTAGGTTTATGTGGGATGGTTTTAATCAAGTTGATAATGTGCTTGAGGGAATGCCTAACGGTTCTTCAGGACGTGGGGCACCTGCAAATGCTGGTGGTGGTGGTAATGATCATAATGCTGGCGGCGGCGGCGGCGGTAATGGTGGAAATGGCGGTTTAGGAGGAAGAGGCTGGCAACGTGGTGGAGGAGATGTCTTTCCTCTTACAGGTGGCGGTCGCCCTGGATTTAAATCGTTTATAACACCAACACCAGAGATCGATAGATTGATCATGGGCGGTGGAGGCGGTGCCGGAGATGCTAATAACGCTCTTAATGGTGTTAAAGGTGGTGTTGGTGGTGCAATTATTATTGTTAATGCAGGAGCTATCCAAGGGAACGGTTCAATTTTTTCTAATGGAGGTAACGGTGCTCCAGGGGCTTATGGTAGCGCTCCTGATGGAGCAGGAGGAGGGGGAGCAGGAGGTTCTGTTTTTTTAAATATTGCCAATTCAAGTACTGCTACAATAACAATTGAGGCTAGAGGTGGTAACGGTGGTAATTCTGAAAATGATGATACTAATGAACACGGTCCAGGAGGCGGAGGCGGAGGAGGTATCATTAGACATAATGTTGTTGGTGCAGTAACTATTAATACTAACGTTGTTGGTGGAGCCGCTGGAAAAGCAAATGCAGGTGCGGGTATCAATCATGGCGCAATAGATGGTGAATTAGGTTATGTGTCTACATATGTAGCAGCAACAGATCTTCCACCAAGTTTGAATTTAAATAATTCATGTCTACCAAACTTAGAAACAAAAGTTACATCATTAGTTTCAACGGTTTGTAACCAGGTAAATGGAACATTTTCCTACGAAGTTGAAATAAAAAATACAGGTAGTGGTAATGCTGGAAATGTTCAATTGGATTTTAAATTTCCAACAGGTATTGAATATGATACGGCTACTTCGGTTTATAGTTTGGGAGCAGCTGGTCCTGCCGGAGCATTAATCAATACAGGTACTGCAAACAATCCTATTGTGGGTGGGTATAACATACCAAAAGATGGTTATGTTACCATCACCATAACAGGAAGAATAGTTGGAACAATCAGTAATGGTACCTATAGTGTCGATGCTCAGGCTTTGTATTTAGATCCCACAAGAACAGCTAGTGCGCCTAATAGAAAGATTACTCCTTTAGTTAATGCTTTTAATTCAGCGAATACCTCTTATCAAACTGGAGGATCTGGAAACGTATTAGGATTTAACTTTAGTGGTGCGTCAACTAATGTAGATGATGTTAGTTTTATTTTAGCGCCAACTCTTGTTTTATCAAATGGTAACCAAAGTCAAGCAGTATGTGCAGGAACAGCAATTACTAGTACTGTTTACACATGGGGAGGTAGTGCTACAGATGTTAATGTGACTAGTTTGCCAATGGGGTTGACTGCGACAAAAAATGCAGCAGCAAAAACAGTTACTATAACTGGTATACCATCAGCAACAGGAACCTATAATGTTAGTACAATTGGTCAAACAGCACCATGTAACGCTTCATCATTGGCAGGTATAATTACTGTTACTACAGAACCAGTTGCAGGCACATTATCAGGCACACAAAATGTTTGTGTTGGATTGACTACTACTTTTGCTTCAACTCAAACAGGAGGATCTTGGTCCTCTTCAAATACAGGCATTGCAACTGTAAATTCTAGT
>NZ_LR733414.1 GCF_902506345.1 Flavobacterium sp. 9R
GAATATATAAACTATTACAATAACGACAGAACCAAGTCCAATTTAAACAAAATGAGCCCGACTAAATATCGAGCTCATCATTATCAAAATTAATTATAAATTTGTCCAAACTTTTGGGTTCAGTCTAATCTAGAATAAACGGAGTTTTTGCTTTTATCAATTATTTGAAATAGGAAAACGTTTCGTTGTTTTCTATTTTTAATAAGGTTTCATAAATCAATTGTATTACGTTCTCGACATCCTTGCGATGCACCATTTCTACTGTAGTATGCATATAGCGAAGCGGTAAAGAAATCAATGCTGAGGCTACTCCACCATTACTATATGCAAAGGCATCAGTATCGGTACCAGTAACTCTAGAAGAAGCCAATCGTTGAAAAGGGATGCCTTTTTCTGAAGCAGTGTTTAATATGAGTTCTCTAAGATTGTTTTGAACAGCAGGAGCATAAGTAATAACCGGACCCTTGCCAATTTTTGTCTCTCCCTCAATCTTTTTGTCAATCATAGGTGTCGTTGAATCATGACATACATCAGTAACAATAGCCACATTCGGTCGTATGGTTTGAGTAATCATTTCTGCTCCTCTAAGACCAACTTCTTCTTGAACTGCGTTTACGATATACAAGCCAAAGGGTAACTTTTTCTTATGCTCATGCAATAATCGAGCAACTTCGGCAATCATAAATCCTCCCATTCGGTTATCAATAGCACGACAAACAAATTTGTTTTCGTTCATAATCATAAATTCATCAGGATAAGTAATCACACAGCCAACATGTACGCCTAATTTTTCTACTTCCTCTTTTGTTTCACAACCAAGGTCTATGAAAATATTGCTTGTTTTTGGGTTTTCTTCTTTGTCCCTGTTACGAGTGTGTATGGCGGGCCAACCAAAGACACCTTTTACTATCCCTTTTTTGGTATGAATATTAACGCGTTTCGAAGGAGCAATTTGATGGTCAGAGCCTCCATTTCGTATAACATATACCAAACCATCTTCTGTAATATAGTTAACATACCACGCAATTTCGTCTGCATGACCCTCAATAACTACTTTAAACGGGGCATCTGGATTGATGATTCCTACCGCAGTGCCATAGGTATCTGTAATAAAAGTATCCACATAAGGTTGAAGGTAGTCCATCCAAATCTTTTGGCCTTCAGATTCAAAACCTGTTGGAGAGGCGTTATTTAAGTATTTTTCTAAAAATGCCATAGAAGAGGCATTCAATATTGATGGTGAATTCATATGAAATTATTTTTTGCTAATTTATAAATTTGGCATCAGACTTGTGTATAAATTTATAATTTTGAATTATAAAATTTTCCCATGAACCGAATCTCCCTTTTTTTCCTATTCCTTTTGTGTTCTCTTGCAACACAAGCACAAATTGTTCCAAAAGAAACCGAAAAAACAGGCCCTACGCTTATCGAAAACGATAGTATTCTCAGTGATACTATTCTGTTACCAGAAATAATCATCAGTAAGCAAAAGTTAAGTCTTGAAGATAAAAAGCAATTCTTAATTTTACAAAATAGAGTATACAAAACGTATCCTTATGCTAAACTAGCTTCCGAAAGACTTGTTGCCCTCAAAAAAGGGATGTCTTATTTAAAAACAAACAAAGAGAAAAAGAAGTATTTTAAAATTGTTGAAGACTATTTAACAAATGAGTTCGAAGCCAAACTAAAAAAACTGTCACGAAAACAGGGACAAATCTTAGTCAAATTGATTCATAGGCAAACCGGTATAACTACATACGACCTAGTTTCGGACTTAAAAAGTGGCTGGAAAGCATTTTGGGCCAATACCACAGCCCGAATATTTGACATTAATCTCAAAACAAAATACCAACCTTACGAAGTAAATGAAGATTTTTTAATTGAAACCATCTTAGTAAGAGCCTTCGAAACGGGAAGACTTCAAAACCAACCACCTGCTACCCCCGTAAATTATGACGATTTAAATGAAGCATGGCATACAAAAGCCAGTCAACTTAAATAGTCAGCTTATCTTAACTAAACAATTTACGCTACTTTTCTTTTTCAGGAGCTATTTCCGGCTGTCCGTTGTATCTCTTGGGTCGAACCCCGCCCCAAGAGGATGCCACTCCCATCCGGGCTAGGGTAGTTGTGGTTAAAAAGCTATTTCCGTGTTTCTCGTTTTTTAGTCTATTGTTATTTATTACTCATTATATATATAATGTATAGATAGAGTATAGATAGTGTATGGATAGAGTATGAGTAGAGTATGAAGACACTATATATATAGTATGTATACAATAATGAATTAATAAGTTTTACTATATATAAGGATTAATTAGTTTCAGAATGTCTTCGATACGTCCTGTAAATAGAGTAAGAACGGGGTATAATATGCTCTAATTGGGCTTTAAGAGTAGAGTGTCTGTGGTAGACCATTTTTTTTACGGCGCTAATGTTTGTGTTAAATAATGATTATCAATGTTTTATTGTTACATTAAAAAATAAATCAAAAAAAGGTTTGTAAAAGGCTTGTTTAAACGAAAAAAGGTGCTACTTTTGCACCCGCAACAGCGCAGACGTTCTTTTATATACTGGCAAGTTATTGAGATATTCGGGATTAGATTTCTGAAAAAAAAAAATATCAAAAAAAGCTTGTGAGAAATAAAAACGTTGCTTACCTTTGCGCCCCGCAAAATACGGAAAGTTCCTTGAAAGATTGATGAGAGAATGAGATTTAAATTGAGATAAAAATTTTCAAAAAAAGTTTCAAATTTTCTTGCCAGTTAAAAAAGAATTACTACTTTTGCACCCGCTTTGAGAAACAACGAAAGGCGGAAAAACAAAGAAGAATACGTTCCTAGACATATTGAATTGACAGC
>NZ_LR733415.1 GCF_902506345.1 Flavobacterium sp. 9R
CAGCAATTTCAGCTCCAGCCGTATTGTGTTCAGGAGGTTCGTTGAATCCAACTGCTCCGACAGTTACCGCTAACGGTTCAACAGTTACCGCCTCTGGCTGGCAATTGGAGACAGCTGTTGCAAGTGGTACCTATTCAAATTTGACAGTTCCTTATACGGTTGCATTTGCAGACAATGGAAAAAGAATCCGATATTATGCTACCAATACTTGTGGGACTACCAACAGTAATGTTGTAATACTAACAGTTAACCCATTACCTTCCACACCTTCAGTTGGTACAATTACAAATATTACTTGTTCTTTACCTACTGGTAGTATGGCATTATTAAATTTACCTTCAGGTGCTTGGACTATTAATCAAAGCGGTACATCATCAAATACAATTTCAGGTTCTGGTACAACTTATACGGTAACTGGTTTGGCAGTTGGAAACTATAGTTTTACTGTTACAGATAATACAACAGGTTGTACCTCATTTGCTACATCATCACAATTAATTTCTGACCAATCATCTACAGTATGGAATGGATCTTCTTGGAGTAATGGTACACCTGATGCTACTAAAAACATTATCATAGCTTCTTCCTCAGGGACTCCTTTTGCGGCTAATTTAACGGGTTGTTCTTTAATAATTAATAATGGCGTTACTGCTACGGTTCCATTAGGAGTTACATTAACGATAACAAATGCAGTCACAACCGACGGTCAGTTAATTTTTGAAAACAATGCGAGTTTGGTACAAACCACCAATGCTACAAATACAGGAGCTATAGAATACCGTCGTATCTCTTCTCCTATGAAGAATTTTGATTACACCTATTGGTCATCTCCAGTTTCAGGACAAACGGCTAAGAATCTATCGCCAAACACTTTAGCGGATAAATATTTTAGATTTAGTGGTTCAGCAAATGACTGGGTTTTTGATGATGATGTAATGACACCAGGCGTTGGATTTATCATTCGTGTTCCTAAACCAGGTTCACCAGCACCGGATAATTGGTCAGGTAGTACTTATTCACAACCAGTAGCTTTCAAAGGAACTCCAAATAATGGTGACTATTCCTTTACTGCAGGTGCGAACGAATTGAACTTAATAGGAAATCCTTATCCTTCAGCTATAAGAGCGGATGATTTTATAACTGCCAATACTAGTATTATTTACGGTGCCTTGTATTTCTGGACACACAATACGGCGATTGCTCCAAGTGGTTCGGATTATGTTTACACGGCTGATGATTATGCGACATATAATATTACCGGAGGAACAGCTGGAGGTCCATTGCCGATACCTGTGTCAGGACCCGCTCCAAGTCCAGGATTAAATACTAGTGTTCCAAATGGATTTATTGCCGCAGGTCAATCGTTTTTTGTAGAGAATGCAGCACCAGGAAGTTTTCAATTTACCAATGCGATGCGTGTAGCAGGTAACAATTCACAGTTTTTCAAACAAGCGAATACTAAAAAAACAGCAACTGTAGAGAAAAACCGTGTTTGGTTGAATTTGACCAATAGCGGTGGTGCTTTCAAACAATTGTTAGTGGGTTACATTACAGGAGCAACCAACGATTGGGATAATTTGTATGATGGACCAACTTTTGACGGACAAGAGTTTGTGGATTTCTATAGTGTCAACCAAGGAAAAAACTTAACCATTCAAGGGCGAGCTTTACCATTCGAAGACACTGATGTAGTGCCTTTGGGTTACAGAAGTACAATTGCTGGGCCATTCGATATTAGCATTGACAACAGAGACGGTTCTTTAGCGGGTCAAGAGATTTGGTTAGAAGATAAAAAGTCGAATACGCTGCACGAATTGACCAAAGGGAAATACACTTTTACTGCAATCAATGGAGTAGAGAACGACCGTTTTGTGTTGAAATACACTGGCAAAACTTTGGGCACCGATGATAATGAAGTGGCAGATAAATCGCTAATTGTAAGTGTGAAAAACAAAAAAATCACGCTAACTTCTTCAGCAGAAGCCATAACACAAGTGCAACTATTTGATTTGTTGGGCAGAAAAGTATATGATAAATCGAAAATTAACGCGCAAGAATGGTCAATTTCGAATTTGCCTTTGAGCGAACAAACCTTGATTGTGAAAACTACTTTGGCGAACGGCGCCGTAAGTAACAAGAAGATTATTTACTAAAGAAATAACTTTTTAACTAAAAACCCTTTCAGAGACAAGTAGACTGAACCCAAAAGTTTGGACAAATTTATAATTAATTTTGATAATGATGAGCTCGATATTTAGTCGGGCTCATTTTGTTTAAATTGGACTTGATTCTGTCGTTATTGTAATAGTTTATATATTCTTTGATTTCCATTTTTAATTGCTTTATTGAGGTGTATTTTTTTAGATAAAACAATTCTGATTTTAATATTCCGAAGAAGTTTTCAATAATTGCATT
>NZ_LR733416.1 GCF_902506345.1 Flavobacterium sp. 9R
ATTTATTTTTTAGTTTAAAAAAAAGACATAACAAGCCTTCGAATAAGAATTACACGAAGGTTTGTTGTGCCTTTCATAAGTTATTTTTATTCGTAAACATCATAAATTTATCAAGATAGGTTTCTTTTCAAATAAACCTGTCTGCTCTTAGCCTAATCAAGGCAAAACTGTAAAAAATGAACGTTTTTTATGCTGCTTTTCTAACTTCAAATGTTTTGTTATCTCTAACACAAGCACAAATACGATGTACTAATTTGTTTCTTATATTATTAATTACAAGCATTTTATTTTTCCCTTCAGCCACTTTTCTTTTAAAATATTCTTTCATCTCGGGGTCGTGATTCACAGCTGATAGAGCACACATATGCAAATGCTTTTTAAGTTTTTTATTAGCCATATGGTGAACTCTGGGTTTTGATCTGATGCTTTTTCCTGAAGTATACTCAAAAGGAACCACACCCGCGTAACAAGCTAGTTGTCGTGGCGATGAATAGGCTTTAAATTCATTAGTAAAACAGATTAAATATAAAGTCGTCACTTTACCAACTCCAGGAACTGAAATGGCTAGCGAATAAATTTTGTTTAAGTTTTCATCTCCCTTTATGAATACATCTAATTGTTTCTCTATTTCTTTTAGATCCGAAGTAATCCCTTTTAAAGTTTTCTTTTGAAATTTCTCAGAGAGTTTTGATAATTCGGGATCTAAAGACTTTATTTCTTTTGAATTTCGCATCAAAGTAGATTTGGTAAGAATCAACTTTTCCCTTAATGACATTAGACTTCTGATTTTTTCAATAGTTTTACTTGGAGCTTTATAAATTACGGCATCCTGCAGATTTTTCATTGCATAAATAGCAATCCTTTCTGCATCAATTTTATCATTTTTACCTCTTTGAAGTCCCATACTTCTTATAATTTTTAAAGACATCTCCACCCAAAGAGAATAATTAAAAAGCATTAAATATTTAATGATTAATTTCCCATACATACCAGTATGTTCTAAGCAAACAAGGGTTTCTAGATTTGTAGCCCTTTGCTTTTTAAGCCATTGATTTAATGCTTTTACTCCTTTGGAATCATTTACAAATTGATTATGAATTGGTTTTTCTTTTTCTCCATTCATAATTAAAACTACATCAAAATACTCTTTGGATACATCGATGCCTAGAAAATGTTTAAATTTGCTCATAAGAAAATGTTTTAAAAATTAGCAACCAAATATTGAATACATTCATATCCTTGATAATAGGCATTATATCCTTAATTACTATTCTGAAGATTATTCAATAAAACTGACAAAGTCCTAATCGGGGCATAAGTAGCTAACTTTGATCGAAGAGAAGGTTCACTTTGTCAGTTTGGTTGTTGATTAAAAGTA
>NZ_LR733417.1 GCF_902506345.1 Flavobacterium sp. 9R
AAGACACTATCTCAAAAAGTGTGTAAGTTGAAAAGTCAAGGCTTCGGTTTTTATAATCGGAGCCTTTTTTCAAATATAAGGGTAAATTGGTTTAAAACCACTCCCCAATTTCGAATAGGCATTGACCATTTTTTTGTTGCTTCTCTTAGAGCCAAATATACCGATTTTAGGACTGCTTCATCTGTTGGGAAAGACATTTTGTTCTTGGTGTATTTTCTAATCTTCCCGTTGAGATTCTCAATTAGATTTGTAGTATAGATTATTTTTCTAATCTCGATTGGAAAGTCAAAAAACACGGTCAGTTCATCCCAATTATCTCGCCAGGATTTGATGGCATAAGAGTATTTACTTTGCCATTTATCGGCAAAATCATTTAAAGCGAGTTCTGCTGCTTGTTTTGTTGGAGCGTTATAAATATGTTTCATATCGGCAGTAAATTGTTTTCTATCTTTCCAAACCACATATTTACACGCGTTTCTAATTTGATGAACCACGCAGATTTGTGTTTGAGATTCAGGAAAAACACTTCGGATTGTTTGAGTAAATCCATTTAAATTATCAGTGGCAGTTATGAGTATATCTTCAACACCACGAGCCTTTAAATCAGTTAAAACGCTCATCCAAAAACTACTAGTTTCGTTCTTGCCCAGCCACATTCCAAGCACTTCTTTTTTGCCGTCTCGGTTGAGTCCTACGGCTAGATAAATAGTTTTGTTGATCACTTTTGAGTTTTCTCTAACCTTGAAAACAATACCATCCATCCAAACAATTAAATAGAGATCTTCTAGAGGTCTGTTTTGCCAAGTCACAACTTCATTGGTAATAGCACTGGTAATTCGAGATATGGTTGAAGAGGACACTTCAAAATCATATACTTCTCTAATTTGTTCTTCAATATCACTAACGCTCATTCCTTTGGCATAAAGAGAAATGATAACGTTCTCAACTCCTTGAGCGATGTTTTCTCTTTTGGGAACAAGCATTGGATTAAAGGTGGAATCTCGATCACGAGGAACCTTGATTTCATGTTGACCAAAAGAGGTCTTTATTTTCTTAGTTCCATGTCCGTTGCGATAATTTCCCGTAGTAGTTTTATCATGTTTCTCATTGTCTAGATGAGCATCAAGTTCAGCTTCGAGCATGTGTTCCACTGCTCGCTTATGCATCGTTTGAAAGAATGTAGTTAAATCTTCTGCACTCTTGAAGGATTTGTAGAAATCTTTGTTGTTTAATAAGTCGTCTTTGTCAATCATAACTATGTAAATATATAAAAGGTTAAAAAGTTATTTCCGAAAATTTTTGAGCTTTTTGAATTAGCTCAAATTTTCAGAATAACTTTTCAACTTACACAGTTAGTGAGACACTACCAT
>NZ_LR733418.1 GCF_902506345.1 Flavobacterium sp. 9R
TACTCACTTCCCGTAGCACCCGAAATTACTACTCCATCCTTAAACCAAAGGGTACCAGTAGCCGATGAAGTATACAAACGAACACTATTGCCTTCACATATTGTCGTATTTCTTGAAGAACGAATTACTGGAATACTAGGTGTGGCATTAGCCGTAACCAATAACCCATCACTTAGCTCACTTGTACATCCATTTTGGGTAACTTCTACGGTATAGCTGCCTGAATCACTAGCCGTGTAGGTGCTTGCTGTTGCTCCCACTACTAGTATGCCGTCTTTATACCATTGGTTACCCGTAGTGGCACTACTGCTTAACACCACAGAGCCTGGGGAACAGAAACTTGTGCTGCTCGATGCAGTGATAGTAGGTTTGGTAGGTTGAGGATTAACATCCACAATCCATCTACCTATAGCCACATTTTGTGGATTTCCACTGTTAGTCTGACAAGTAGCATCTTTTGCAGCGCGTCGGAACCACGTTTTTTGAATCAATCCCGCTGGTGGATCATATGTTACTGAATTGCTGCCAGCAATAGGAAGATAAATAAACCCATTTGTACTGCTTTGCCATTCATAAGTAATAGTACCATCACCTCCGCTTGCAAGCGTTGTACTACCTATGAGTGCTGGGTCACCACCACTACAAATTATTTCTCCTGGCGCAGCTTCAGTACTGTTTGGAATTGCTCCAGCTATGAATTCAGGTCTTACAATAATGGTTCCCGTGGCATTTACACTTCCACAGCCTCCTGTTAATGGAATTGAATAATTAAACGTACCACTTGCTGTTGGTGTGCCTGAAATCGTAATGGTGTTTGTAGTCCAAGAAGCCGTTACTCCAGTTGGTAATCCTGTCGCTGTACCAATGCCTGTTGCACCTGTGGTGGCATGTGTAATTGGTGTAATAAGATTATTGCGACAAACCGTTGGTGATGTGCTTGCTGTTACGCTATTGTCTGGAGTAATATCTACAATCCATCTGCCTAAAGCAACATTGTTTGGATTATTAAAATTAGTATTACATGTTCCATCTATGGCTTGTCGTCGGTACCACGTTTTTTCTGTTAAACCTGCTGGCGGATTATAGGTTAAAGAATTAGCACCCAAAATGGAAGTATAAATAAAACCATTTGTACTACTATACCATTCGTAGGTCATAGTTCCATCGCCTCCACTAGCGGGGGTTACACTACCTATTACGCTTGGATCTCCTCCACTACAGATTGTTTCTCCTGTTGTTGCTATGGCACCTGGAGTAAAAGAAGAATTCACTCTAACTTGAATCTCATTAGACACCACAGGAGTACCACATAATGGTGTTGATTCACAAACCAAATACCATGTTCCCTCTCCTAAATCAGAAGCGGTTGGAGTATAAGTAGAAGAAGTCGCAGTAGATATAACAACATTAGTTCCTCCAGAAGTTGCTCTTTTAAACCATTGTCTAGCAACTATTGAACCACCACCAAATTCTGAAGCAACTGACAACTGAGTTCCAGTACCACCAATACAAAGGTTCTGAGAAGTATTCGGCACAACAGTTACACTAATCAAATTTTGATCCACATTTACGGAGGCACTTCCACTTAAAGGAGTAGAACAACCGGGTAAAGTAGTATAGGCTACACTATCTAAAATATAAATAAAAGAACCAAAAAAGTCTGTTGAAACTGCTACTGTTCCACTAGTATTTGGACCAATGTTAATAGTTTGAATAGGCCCCCCAGGATTCACCCTGTAACTAACTACAATAGCTTCCGATTGAGGATTTGAAAACGTAATTAGCGGCGAAGGAGCTCTTTCACAGACAGTAGCTCCTCCACTTATAGTAGCTGTGGGTGTTGGCAGAATAGTCACACTTACAGCTTGAGTGGCAGTACAATTTCCTGTTCCAATCGTCATTATACCCGAATAAGTTCCTGGTGGAATATTAGCCTGAATAGTAATATTCACATTACCTGGACCCGAATTAAAAAGTTGTGTGATATTAACTTGATCCACTAATCCCGCATTATTTGCAGCAGAATTCCAATCGATACTGTAACTATTTGGATTACCTGAAGTAGCGGTATAGGGTAAAATAGCGGTAGTGGTTGCAGTAGCATTGAAACATATAGTATCAATTACACCAGTAGTCGTAATAGTGGGAACTTCATTCACAACCACTATAAATGAATCAGCTATACTTGTGCAGTTATTTGCATTTTTTACAGTAATAGTACCAGTATAAGTTCCAGCTAAAATAGTAGAAGGAATATTGATGGTTATAGTACCACTAGTTGCATTTGGAATTGAGGAATTAGTACTGTTCAAAAAACCAGCGGTAAGTGCCGAAGCTTCCCAAACAATATCATACAGAGTAGGATTACCAGTAGCTGTATAATTCAAATTTGTAGAAGTGGTTCCTTGGCAGACGCTAGTGGCAGAAGTTGCTGCATCAATAGTTGGCAATGGGTTTACCGTCACTACTACAGCGTCGCTTGGTGGACTTGAACATCCGCCTTGAGTTGCAATTACGGTGTAGGAACCTGGATCAGTAGCTGTAAAATCATTTGCAACTGCTCCCGGAATTAAAGTCCCATCCTTGTACCATTGATTACCTGTAGTTGCAGCACTATTTAATAGTACGGAACCTGCCGCACATATTGAGGTCGAACCTGTAGGAGTAATGACTGGCTTTGCTAAATTACTGACTGTAATAGACCCTGTTATACTAGGTCCAGTTGCACATTGAGCACCCTGTACTTCAATGGTATAAGTAAAATTCCCTAATACTGTAGGTGTACCACTAATAGTTAATACATTGGAGGCAAAATTGGCGTCTACCCCAGTTGGCAAGCCCGTAACCACAGTTCCTGTCGCATTGGTTGTTGTATAAATAATATCTGTTATAGTTGTAGTGCCACAGATTGTTTGCGCATCGGTGCCTACAGCAGAAGTAAGTTGAATCGTAGGTGGTGATGTCAAGAAAGTAAAAACAGCATTATTAGGTAGATTAATCCCCGAAAAACTTACAATATTACCAGTCAATGAAGCCGCATTGATCAATGTAGCTGCATCAAAAATACCATCTTGATTGGAATCTACGAGCATTTTAATATCATCCACACTTAACACTGACAAACATAGACCCGAAATATCAAAAGTCATATCCATTGTTCCTGGATCATTTGTTCTACTCACTTTCCATTCTCGACTGATCCGTTTATATTCTGCTAAATTAGAAGGCAAGTCCGTGGTTTGTTCTGTAAGCGCCCCATTATCATGTCCTATTAGAAAAAAATCACCCGTGTCTAATGCACTTGGATTACTCAACACTATATTTCCTTTCCCTGTTTGACCAGTTCCATCTCCGCTTCCTGTACCTATACTATTACTTTTAGTTTGATTCAGATTAGCCCCATCATCTTTACCTATACCAAAAATATCATACTTAAATACGTTATCTGCTGCTCTAATCACACTTCCGCTGGAAGATAAATAAGCTACAGCATTACTATTACTACCCAAAGAAACTCCATATTTAATTGCCAAATAACTTTCTATTTTGAGCTTGTCTGTTTCAGACATCGTAACAGGAAAAACAATCACTTCCGCGAGTAAGCCATTACCTTTCATATGACCAAAATCAGTAGCATTATTATGGTTACTTCCACCAATCATTGGTCTAAAATTAATTAAGTCAATATCAGCTCCACCATTGGATATATTTTCAAAATATCCATTGACACGTCCAGTACCAAAAAGGGTTTGATTCGTGGCATCTAGGTTGACAATATTAAATTTTCTATCATCAAAATTACTGCTGTTGATATAAAACCCATATCTACTACTAGTGGTTTTGATACCATTAGCTACCCATGCCCTCTCAGGAGTATTCCCTCCAAAAATGACCACACCTGTTGTGTTGGGAGAATCAACACTTCCTAAAAAATTAGACTGACCTAAATTATCATCAAATTCATAGACTGCAAAAGCCGATACAAAATCTATATTGGTATTGCCATCCAATCTATTGGTTGGCAATAATTGACTATTTTCATTATTATTAAAACTAACCGCTTCGTTAAAATTAATCGCATTCGTATGATAGGTTGGAGCTCCGATTACGGAAAATTTATTTTTTCCTGTTTGATCTGCCCAACCCACTACACTAGTCCCTGAACTTGCCACTCCATCATTTGCCTTTAGCCAAAGACTCGTTCCTGCAATGGCTGGTGGAATTGAAAGAATAGTAATACTTATTAATTGTGTGGTTGAACAGCTTCCTGTCCCTATGGTCATCAAACCATCATAAGTTCCAGGCAAAATATTGGCGGGAATAACAATATTTAAGTTTCCCGAACCCGAATTAAAGATTTGGGATGGATTAGATTGATCTACTAAGCCCGCAGTGGTAGCATCAAAATTCCAATCTATACTATACCCTACAGGATTACCTGTAGTATTTGCGTAGACTAACACAACCGTAGTAGAGGCTGTAGCATTGAAATTTGCAGGGTCAATAATTCCTGAGGTTGAAATGGTTGGTGAAACACAACTTGAAGTCACAATATTTCCTTTGAACTCAAAGGAGTTTATACCGTAGCGTCCATCTAAATCAGCGGCACCCCAAGCATACAATCTAAAGGTAATTGGACCGCTAATATCTTGAAAAATAGTGGTTGTTAAATCTATAGTATTTGAATCTTCTTGAACCACTCCAATATCCGTGACATATCCATCAACACTAGAGCGTAAGGCAAAATTAGTAGGAGCAGTTATTCCAGCTGTTTGACCATCAAAAACAAAACTGGTAAAATTAATTTTGTTCCCAGCATTAGGAACCAAAGTAAACTCAAAATAATCATTTGGATCTAAACTAGGACTATCCCAACCCACTGCATCGTATCGGTTTGAAGTAGCTCTCCCAGTAATTCCCGATCCTCGACTTATTCCAGATACCGTAATTCTAGTATCTTCTGTGCTTCCAATAGTATAAGGATTGAATGCGCTAGGATTTGAATTAATTATGGGATTAGACCAAATAGTAACATCCGCCTGGCTATCAATAGTAACAGTCCCATTGAAAGTAAACGAGTTAATTCCAAACCTACCACTTGGTGCTGAACCTCCCCAAGCATAAATTCTAAAAGTTACAGGTCCCGTAAGATTTTGATAAATTGCATTACTTAAGTCTATCGTATTTAGATCTTCGACCAATAGTATTTGACTGGAAAAATTATCCAAACTGGATTGTAAGGCAAATTGTGTTGGTGCATCAGCACTCGAACTTTGCCCATCAAAAACAAAGCTTTGAAGATTGATTTTATAGCTTGAGTTGGGCGTCAAAGTGAATTCAAAATAATCATTAGCATTTAATCCAGCACTATCCCAGCCTATGGCATCGTATCTACCAGAGACTGCAAAACCCGTTATTCCAGGACCTCTACTAATCCCAGACACACTAATATTGGCATCTTTGAGATCTCCAGTTGTGTAGGGATTCGAAGCACTTGGATCAGAAGCTGTTATAAGATTAGACCAAATGGGTTGTGTTGGTACTGTATTAGGAACTACAGCTCCATTAAAAGTGAAATTTTGTATTCCAAAAGCACCTGCTGAACTACTGGCATTCCAAGCATATATTCTAAAAGTAATAGTTCCTATAACATTTTGGAAATCAAGATCTGAAAGATTTATAGTATTCACCCCTTCTACTACAGTACCAATTGGAAATTCAAAATTATCAACACTTGAATACAATCCATAATTAACGGGTCCTGTTCCGCTACTTACTCCATCGAATACCAGGCTTACAAAATTTATTTTATAGCCTTGTTGTGGACTCAATGTAAACTCAAAGTATTTTGCTCCATTAATTACGGCATCATTCCAACCTGAAGCAACATATTGGTTAGGGGTATTTACCGCTACTACGTTTGGCCCCCGCCGGATGCCAGAAACAGTAATATTGGGATCTTTTACATCACCATTTGTATAGGGATTTGCTGAACTTGGGTTAGTGTCAGTTATTGGGTTAGTCCAAATGGATTGTCCATATCCTAAATGAAAAATGAATAATAGTAGTAAGCAGTATTGCTTTTTAAAAAAACAACTATTTGTGAAATATCTATTTTTAATCATAAAACAACAATGTATTTTGTTACTTTAAAGCTCTATCTTCCTATATGTTGACCAGATTAATTTTATTTTACAAACAAAAAGTTATAATAAAATAGTATTGAAACAACTTTTTTATTAAGTCGATAATCTAAAAAATTATCTGCCCATATCATTGCTTATCCAATTCTACTTTTATCATAATAATAACCACACTTTATTTGTTAAAAAAAAACAACCATTAACAAATATAATGATTTACAACAAGTTACAAAAGTAGACAAATCACAATTTTTTATTTTTTATTGCAAAAATTATTTTATTAAAAAAATTCTGATAAAAAATGATGTAAAAAAATTCATTAAAGCACATAAAAAATACACCCATTAACAAATAGCTTAGCTATAATACTAACGCTTTAAGACTTAATAAACGAAATAAAAAAGCAATATCAAGTTTTTTTTTGAAACTGCTTTTTTATGAAAACTTACTAATAGATTCCTAGTTAGCTATGAAAGATTAGTGGTATTCGAATAAGACAACTAGCTAAATAGAAATATACAAAAATCCTACTTTTTGTTTGTTGACTCCACTAATTGTTTTTTTGTATTTGATGACATAGTAATACGTGCCAGGTGAGAGTTGTTCATTCTTACCGATTGCTGTCTTACTATCGGATCTGCCCACAAATACATTCGACGTATTATCATACCCTCTAACCTCAAAAACTAATTGCCCCCAACGATTGTATATTTCAACACTATTTTCGGGATAACTCTCAATTTTATCAATAATTAATACATCGTTCAAGCCGTCATTATTAGGTGAAATAGCATTTCTGACTACTATATCACAACTTGAAGCACTGTCGTCAAAATCACAAGGATCTTTCAAAACTATTGTAACTGCAGCAGTTGCACAATTATTTGGATTACTAGTATCGCAGATTGTATACAACACACCATAAGTTCCCACTGGTGAACCAGGTGGTATCACTAACCTACCTTGACTATCAATATTTATGTTTGGTAAACCATCATTATCTACAATAGTAACCAAAACACTTGGAAGATTAATGGCGCCATTGTTTTCTGTATCGTTCGTCAAAATCTCTAAAACATGTTCTTTTGACGCATCAAATGGGGTTGCTGAATAATCATCGTCAACAGCGTTAAGTACATAATCCAACACTGTGAGTGTCTTTGTAACTACTGAAGTACAACCCAATCCATTTTTCAAGGTATAACTAATGACTACTGAGCCAGAAGCAATCCCTGTTACTATTCCAGAGGACGTAATGGTAGCCACTGCACTATTACTGCTGCTCCAAACACCTCCTGATACTCCATTAGTTAACGTAATCGTACTTCCAGTATTTATAGAATTTGGGCCAGTTATTGGTCCTAGTACCGGTAATGAATCTGCTGTTACCACTACCACATCACTCCTCTCACTCACACAGCCATTTTGAGTCACTTGCACCATATAAGAACCTGAATCAGTAGCTGTATATTTATTTGCGATGGCTCCCACTATGGCTACCCCATCTTTGTACCACTGGTTGCCCATTGTAGCACTACTACTTAACACTACCAAATCCGGCGAACAGAAACTTGTATTACTTGCTGGAATAATTGTCGGCTTAGACGGAACAGACAACACTCTTAGATCGATTGATTTTGTTGATACACAACCACTACTATTTATAACCTGATAAAAAATAGTAACAGTTCCTGGAGATATACCTGTAACAACTCCTGTAATACTATCTACAACAGCTATCCCTTTATTAGCACTACTCCAAGTACCATTGAGCACAAGATTACTCAGAGTAATTGTTGCATTGACACAAATGTTCTTGGGCCCTGTTATTTCAGGTAAAATTGGACTTGGATTGATTACTATTTGAATTTTATTACTTATACCTATAATGTTTGCAGAAGGGTTATTGGTTTCTACCCAATATATCCCACTTATATTTGTAGTATAAAAGTTATCAATAACTCCTGGTATTTCAACACCATCCTTAAACCATTTATTTCCAATTAGCGAAGACGTATGGAATGTTACATTTTGACCTTGACATATCGGAAAACTAGCAACTATTTCTATTATAGGAGGTGATGGCGAAGAAAACGATGTAACTACAATAGGCGAACTTATTGGACTTGAACAATTATTTTGAGTAACCACCACAGTATATATTCCTGTGGATGTTGCTATATAACTATTTCCAGTTTCTCCAATTATTGATGCGCCATCTTTAAACCATTGATTACCTTGAGTATAATTACTAAAAAGTACAACAGAACCAGGACTACTAAAACTAGTTGGTCCTGAAGAAGTAATAGTAGGTTGCACTGGTTGAGCCAGTACCGTTATGGTTTTGCTCACACTTGTAACACAACCACTACTATTGGATACGTTGTAGGTAATAGTTACCTTACCAGCGCTAATGCCTGTTACCACGCCTAAATCATCAATACTTGCGATACCTGTATTACTGCTGCTCCATACGCCTCCTGAGGTGGTGCTAGAAAGCGTGCTGCTCGAATTGGCACAAACCGTGTCTGAACCTGTTATAGGGGCTACTATTCGGTTAGGATTCACTGTCACTAATATTGGAATACTGAGTCCACTCACACATCCCGTTGGATTAATGCTCTCTACCGTATAAGAGCCCGTTTCGGTAGCTATGTAATCACTTCCAGTTACTCCTGAGATTTCAACTCCATTTTTAAACCATTTATTGCCTGTGAGCGAAGAGGTGTGTAAACGAACACTTGCTCCTTCACAAATAATCGTGTTGCCTGTAGCATTCAAGATTGGGATAGTTGGAATAACATTGGCCGTTACTGCTACTTGGTCACTCTCTACACTCACACAGCTGTTTTGCGTCACAATTACCGTGTACACTCCTGTCACTGTAGCGGTATAATTGCTGGCTGTGGCTCCCACTATTGCTACGCCATCTTTGTACCATTGGTTGCCCGTTGTAGCACTGCTTCTCAACACCACTGATCCTGGGGCGCAGAAACTTGTCGCTCCTGAGGTGGTCAAACTTGGTTTTTTAGGCAAAGCAGTTACTGTAATGGTTTTACTAACACTGCTTGAACAACCAAACTTAGTGGTTACTGTAAAGGTTATAGTGACCGTACCTGCACTTACTCCTGTTAAAAGTCCTGTACCATCTATACTGGCGATGCCTGTATTGCTACTACTCCAAACTCCTTTGAGGATGGTATTGCTGAGTTGGATAGTAGAACCTGCACAAACCACGGCTGCCCCTGCTATTGGGTCTACCACGGGAGGCATACTAACAGTTACTATCACCGCGGCACTTTCTTCACTAGCACAGCCATTTACAGTACTAATTACTGTATAAGAACCTGCATCCACTGCTGTATAAACTCTAGCGGTAGCACCCGTTATCGCGATGCCGTCTTTGTACCACTGGTTGCCCGTTGTAGCACTACTGCTTAGGGTCACCGTTGCTGGAGAACAGAAACTTGTTACTCCTGAAGCGTTAATGGTAGGTTGTAGCGGTTGGGCTATAACTGTAATGGTTTTGGTCACACTTGTCACACAACCACTACTATTGGCCTCGCTGTAGGTAATGGTCACTTTCCCTGCACTCACTCCCGTTACCACTCCTGCACTATCAACAGTAGCGATACCAGTATTGCTGCTGTTCCAAACACCTCCTGAGGTGGTGTTTGCAAGCGTGATACTAGAATTGGCACAAACCGTGTCTGGGCCTGTAATAGCCGCCACAATTCGGTTCGGGTTTACTGTTACTAATACAGGCGCACTCAAACCGCTCACACAACCCGATGGATTGATTGTCTCTACGGTATAAGAGCCACTGGTGGTAGCGATATAATCACTTCCGGTTTCCCCAGGAATTTCAACTCCGTTATTGAACCATTTATTACCTGTAAGCGATGACGTGTGTAAACGAACACTTGCTCCTTCACAAATAATCGTGTTGCCTGTAGCATATAATGTTGGTGCAGTTGAGGTGGCATTGGCCGTTACCGAGACTTGATTACTTTCTATACTAACACATCCATTTTGAGTAACGAGTACCGTGTAAATACCTGTCACTGTAGCAGCATAACTGCTAGTTGTCGCTCCCGCTATTGCCACGCCGTCTTTGTACCACTGGTTGCCTGAACCCGAACTGCTTCTCAGTACCACCGAGCTTGGGGCACAGAAGCTGGTACTACTAGCTGCAGTAACCGAGGGCTTATTAGGTAAAGTAGTAACGGTAATCTCTTTGTTAACACTGCTTGAACAACCCGATATTCGGCTGGTTATGGTATAAGTAATCGTTACCCTACCTGCACTGATTCCTGTTAACAGTCCTGAACCATCAATAGTAGCAATACCTGTATTACTACTACTCCACACTCCTCTAGGAATCGTATTGCTCAGCAAAGTCGTAGTGTTTGTACACACTACAGCTGCTCCAGTTATTGGGTCTAAGAAAGGTGCACCATTCGCCCGAACCAAAACAGCGTTACTTTCAATACTCGAACAACCATTTTGAGTACTAACTACCGTATAGGATCCTGAGTCAGTAGCAGTATAAACTCCAGCGGTAGCACCCGTTATTGCGATGCCGTCTTTGTACCACTGATTTCCTGTGGTTGCACTACTACTCAATACTACCGAACCCGGTAAACAAAATGAAGTAGGACCTGAAGTTCCTATAATAGGTGTTACTGGCTCTGGGGTCACCGTAATGATTTTGGTTACACTAGTCACACAACCACTTGAATTGGTCACGCTATAACTAATGCTTACCGTACCACCAATTATTCCTGTAACCTCTCCCGACCCATCAATAGTGGCAATACCTGTGTTGCTGCTGCTCCAAACTCCTCCTGCAGTAGCACTGCTTAAGGTACTACTCGTATTGGCACATACCCTGTCTAATCCAGTAATAGGTGCCACAATTGGGTTAGGGCTTACCGTTACCAGGATTGGCGTACTTAAGCCACTAACGCATCCTGTAGTATTACTACTCTCTACGGTATAAGAACCCGTTTCGGTAGCACTGTAATCACTTCCGGTTACTCCTGCTATCTCTTGGCCATTTTTAAACCATTTATTACCTGTAAGTGAAGAGGTGTGTAAACGAACACTTGCTCCTTCACAAATAACCGTGTTGCCTGTAGCATTGAGCGTTGGGATACTCGGAGTGGCATTGGCCGTTACCGTTACTTGGTTACTCTCTGCACTCACACAGCTGTTTTGCGTCACAATTACCGTGTAAATACCCGAATCGGTGGCAGTATAGGTAGTGGTTGTGGCTCCTACTATTGCCACGCCGTCTTTGTACCATTGGTTGCCCGTTGTAGCACTGCTTCTCAGTACCACCGAGCCTGGGGCACAGAAGCTTGTACTGCTAGCTGTAGTAACCGAGGGTTTACTAGGCAAAGTACTAACGGTAATCTCTTTGCTAACACTGCTTGAACAACCCGATAATCGGCTGGTAAAAGTATAAGTTATCGTTACCCTACCTGCGCTGATTCCTGTTAACAGCCCTGAACCATCAATAGTAGCAATACCTGTATTACTACTACTCCACACTCCTCTAGGAATCGTATTGCTCAGCAAAGTCGTAGTGCTTGTGCATACTGCATCTGCTCCAGTTATTGGGTCTAAGAAAGGTGCACCATTCGCCTGAACCACAACAGCGCTACTCTTACTACTAGAACAGCCATTTTGGGTGCTAATTACCGTATAGGATCCTGAGTCAGTAGCAGTATAAACACTCGCTGTTGCGCCTACTATTGGTGAATTATCTTTATACCACTGATTTCCTGTGCTTGCACTACTACTCAATACTACCGAACCCGGTAAACAAAATGAAGTAGGACCTGAAGTTCCTATAACAGGGGTTGCTGGATCTGGGATTACCGTAATGGTTTTGGTTACACTCGTCACGCAACCACTTGAATTGGATACACTGTAGGTAATGGTTACCGTACCGCCAATTATTCCTGTAACCTCTCCCGATCCATCAATAGTGGCGATGCCTGTATTGCTACTGCTCCAAACACCTCCTGCAGTAGTACTGCTTAAGGTACTACTCGTATTGGCACATACCCTGTCTGCGCCTGTAATAGGGCCAACTATGCGGTTAGGGTTTACCGTTACCAGTATTGGTGTACTTAAGCCACTAACGCATCCTGATGGATTAATGCTCTCTACTGTATATGATCCACTGGTGGTCGCGATATAATCACTTCCTGTTTCCCCTGGAATCTCAACTCCATTTTTAAACCATTTATTGCCTGTGAGCGAAGAGGTGTGTAAACGAACACTTGCGCCTTCACAAATAATCGTGTTGCCTGTAGCATTGAGCGTTGGGATACTCGGAGTGACATTGGCCGTAACCGTTACTTGATTACTCTCTGGACTCACACAACCGTTTTGCGTAACGATCACGGTATAGGTACCTGTAGTGGTAGCGGTATAACTCGTAGCGGTAGCTCCCACTATCGCTACGCCATCTTTGTACCACTGGTTGCCCGTAGTTGCGCTACCATTCAATACCACTGAACCTGGTGCACAGAAACTTGTACTGCTCGCTGGGGTAATGATGGGTTGTGTCGGTTGAGGATCGACTGTAATGTCTTTGGTGACACTAGTGGCGCAACCAAACTTAGTGGTCACTGTAAAAGTAATGGTGACACTACCTCTGCTTACGCCAGTTACTAAACCAGTACCATCAATTGTGGCGATGCCTGTATTACTGCTACTCCAAACTCCTTTAAGGATACCATTACTCAATTGCATCGTCGAACCTGCACAAACCACATCGGGACCTATGATTGGATCTACTACTGGTGGTACACTAACGGTGACTACCACCGCGGCACTTTCCTCACTAGCACAACCATTTATCGTACTAATTACTGTATAAGAACCTGCATCCAAGGCAGTATAGACACTAGCGGTAGCACCCGTTATCGCAACCCCATCTTTGTACCACTGGTTGCCTGTCGCAGCGCTGCTGGTTAATTCTACCGAATCCGGTGCACAGAAACTCGTAGCTCCTGAAGCGCTAATGGTAGGTTGTATCGGTTGGGCGATAACAGTGATGGTTTTGGTCACACTCGTCACACAACCACTGCTATTGGATACACTGTAGGTAATGGTTACCGTACCAGCGCTCACTCCTGTTACCACTCCTGAGCCATCAATACTAGCAATACCTGTATTGCTGCTACTCCAAACACCTCCTGAGGTGGTGCTAGAAAGTGTGCTACTCGAATTGGCACAAACTGTGTCTGAACCTGTTATAGGCGCTACTATTCGGTTAGGGTTTACTGTTACCACTATCGGTGTACTGAGTCCACTCACACAACCCGTCGTATTGATGGTCTCTACAGTATAAGAACCCGTTTCGGTAGCACTGTAATCACTTCCGGTTACTCCTGCTATCTCTTGACCATTTTTAAACCATTTATTACCTGTGAGTGAAGAGGTGTGTAAACGAACACTTGCCCCTTCACAAATAATCGTGTTGCCCGTAGCATTCAACGTTGGGGCACTTGAAGCGCTATTAGCCGTTACCGCTACTTGATTGCTCTCTAAGCTAACACAGCCGTTTTGAGTAACTACTACCGTATAGTTACCTGTAGACGTGGCGGTATAGGTGCTTGAGGTAGCTCCTGCTATCGCTACGCCATCTTTGTACCATTGATTGCCTGTAGCTGCGCTACTGCTTAATACTACCGAACCTGGTGCACAGAAGCTTGTACTGCTCGCTGGGGTAATAATAGGTTTTGCTGGTAGTGCCGTTACAGTTATCGTTCCTGTCACATTGGCTACTGTTGCGCATTGTGCACTACTGGTTTGAATCGTATAATTGAAAACACCCGCTGCTGTGGGCGTACCGCTAATGGTTAACGTATTTGCAGCAAAATTAGCACTCACTCCTGCAGGTAGGCCTGTGACTACGGCATTGGTAACCTTAGTCGTGGTATAAACAATGTTGGTCATTGCAGTATTGGCACATAGCGTTTGCGCATCAGTTCCCACAGCAGACGTCAGCTGAATAGTAGGTGGTGCAGTCAAGAAGGTGAATACAGCATTGTTAGGCAAATCAAGATTTGAAAAATAAACAATACCACTACCATAAGATGCTGCATCAATAGTAGTTGCCGTACTAAAAACACCATCGCCATCAGCATCTACTAACATTTTTACATCATTGCTACTTGCAATAGACAAACACAGCCCTTTTGTATCAAAACTTAAATTATAGGTGCCCGGTGTATTGGTTTTAGCTACTTTCCATTCACGACCCAAGCGTTTTTTCCCACTCAAATTGGTTGGTAAATCAGTAGTTTGTTCGGTTAAAGCACCATTATCGTGACCTATCATTACAAAATCACCATCATCCAATGACGAAGGAGCACTTAAAACAATGTTACCCTTAGCACTCTGTCCAATTCCATCACCACTTCCTGTATTGATGCTATTGGATTGGGTTTGATCCAACGCACTTTTACTGTCTTTTCCTATTCCAAAAACATCGTGCCAATATGTTGTGTTATTCCAAACAGGCGTTCCTGCAGAGGAAACGTAATTCGTTACAGATGCATCTAATGTAATTCCGTATTTTATAGCCAAATAACTTTCTACTTTTTTTCTATCTAAAGCACTTAATCCTGACGGAAACGTAATGATTTCCGCTAATTCTCCATTAAAGTTATAATTAAATGGACTATTATAACCTCCAATTAAAGGGGTCACGGATGATAAAACTGTGTAATCAACCTGAGCCCCACCTGCAGGTTCCACTAAAATATTTTTACCATTACTCCAAGCATTTGCAAATGGAGCAGCAGTAGGAGAATAATCTAAAGTTTGAATCGCAAATTTATCGTAGCCAATATTACCAGGAAAGGCTCGATAAGCAAAAAATATGTTTGCGTTTTCAAAGTAAATATAGTCTAGAGATTTATTATTACTGAGAAAAATGCCCCTCTTAGATTCTAAACTGGTAAAATTTAGTTTACTCAGCAAAGAGGTGTTACGTTTATTTGTTGTTGTAAAGTTTCTATAGACCGCAAATGCCTGACCAATATCTATAGCTGTATTTCCATCCAATCGATTGATAGGTTCCACATTTGTCCTTGCATCATGAGAAAAACTCGCGGTCGGATTAAAATTAATGGAATTATTTTTGTACCCAATAGTTCCTTTCTTGGTAAAGGTATTGACACCCATTTGATCCAACCATTGCGTTAAATTAGACCCTGAGTTGGTTACCCCTTCGTTCGATTTTAACCAAAGATTCGCTCCACTAACTCCTCCTGGATAGAGTAAGGTCTCACTTTTTACCCACAAACCAAAGCTTACATCGTTAGCCACATTGTCGTCATTATAAAGAATCATTCGTTCCCCAACACTAGGTATCCAAACAATACCATTTACGTTACCACAGGTATGGAATATGTTTTCTTTCAAAGTACTACCTCTATTTGTGTTACAAGTAGCGTCTCCAGTAAGATTTAATGCTGCCACTCCTGTCCAAGAATCATTTATGCTATTATCGACTAATCCTCCGTGTAATGTTTGCCCCAATTTAACACGAGATACTAAAGTAGCACTTGCACTTGAAACATCTAATAAACCATTACTGGCTCTTACTTTAAGTCTATTGATATCTCCTAAGTTGGCTAAAGTAACGGTATTTAGTATTCCTCTAGTTGCAGTATCTAAAGTAGCTACTTCTTTTAAATTTTGATTAACAGCTGCACCGATATCATTGGCTACTAACACCCAGCCCTTTTCAACTTTAGTTTCAAATAGATTTCCGTTTAAGTTGAAGGTATAGCTACCATCTGGAGTTGAAGCGCTAACTTGTTTTATTTCTGTGAAAGGATTGCAACCTGTACCCAATGGTTCAGCTGTATTGAATGTAATCGTGAAATTGTCTGTAGCGGTTGCCACACCGTCTAATGTTGTCACTTGAACCGCACCTGATGCTCCAGCTCCAATCTTTACAATAACAGTAGTACTTGTTGTACTAACCACAGTTACAGGAGTGCCACCAATAGTAACTGATTGAACAGTGGATAAATTAGTGCTGTTTATGGTTAGATTAGAACCAATACAACCCGTTACATTAGATATACTTGATATTGTTGGTGGTGTTGATGGTTTCACCCATAAACCAAAACTTACTTTTGCAGCCACATTGCCACTACCATCAATAATTCTACGAATACCTGAGCTTGGAATCCAAGTGGTTCCATTAGCACTACCACAGGTGTGTATGATATTTTCCTTCAACGTTGTTCCGTTTGAGGTAGTACAAAAAGCGTCATCTTTTATATTTGCAGCAGACGCTCCTGTCCAAGTATCATTTATGGCATTGTCATTCACGCCTTGATGCAAGGTTTGTCCTGATTTTACTCTTAATTTTAGCGTTGGATCATTACTCGTTACATCCAATACTCCATCACTAGATTTGATTTTTATTCCATTTAGAAAACGCAACTCAGCTAATATTGTTGGGTTGAGGATGCCTCGTATTGTGCCATCCAACGTTTGAACTTCATTTAAATTCTGACTCACTGGTGCGCCTACATCATTTGCTATTAACACCCAGCCATCTTCAACCTTAGTTACAAATGCATTTCCTGCTAAATTGAAGGAATACACCCCATTAGGTGTGGCAGGAGTTATTTGCTGAATACTGGTAAACGGATTACATCCAGTGCCCAAAGGTTCTGATGGATTGAATGTGTTACTAACCGTATAGGTATCTGCAGAAGTAACAGTCCCCACTGCAGTAGTAAGCTGTACGGTTCCCGTCGTTCCACTCCCAATTTGTACAGTTACACTAGAATCAGTAGCGCTAATAATAGTAGCCGCTGTACCTCCAACAGTTACTGTTTGGACATTGGCTAAATTGGTTCCGTTTATTATCAAAGTAGATGAAGTGCAGCCATTTAAGCTAGACAAACTAGTAATCGTTGGAGGGTCTATTCTTTGCACCCAAATACCAAAGCTAACACCTGCGCCTACAAAACCAGCAGCATCGGTAATTTCACGAACACCTCTATTAGGAATCCAATTGAGTGAATTAGAAGGCCCACAGGTATGGATGACATTTCCATTTAATGCATTTCCATCACCAGAAGGACAAGTTGCATCTGTGGTGAGATAAACAGCACCAACACCTGTCCAAGAATCATTGATGGTATTGTCATTCGATCCCTGATGCAAGGTTTGACTTGCTTTCAATCTTGAAATGAGGGTAGTGTTGGTACTAAACACATCGACCAATCCATTACTCGATTTAACATTTATTACATTGATATTGCCTAAACTCGACAAGACACTGTTGCTCAATATTCCTCTTGTGGTTACGTCTAAACTATTAATTACTTGTAATCCTTGATTAACGGATGCGCCTGCATCATTCACAACCAATACCCAGCCTCCTTCTACTTTGGTTTCAAATGCATTGCCGTTTAAATTAAAATAATATAAACCATCTGGAGTAGCCAAGGTTACTTGATTAATACTTGTAAAAGGATTACATACAGAACCTAAAAGGTCTGCAGGATTGATGGGAACGGTAAACGTTTCAGCCGAAATTACTGTACCTCCATTGGTGGTCACCGAAACGGTTCCTGTAGTGCCAATACCTACCGTTACGGTCACGCTAGTATCTGTAGTACCGACAATTGCTGCAGGCGTACCCCCTATGGTAACCGTTTGTGTTTTGGCCAAAAATGTTCCGTTAATAACCAAAGAAGAACCACAAAAACCGCTGGTTGCCGATAAGCTTGTAATAGTTGGTGGTATTGCTGGTTGCACCCATAAACCGAAACTTACAGCATTAGCAACATTACCACTACTATCACTAATTCTTCGAATTCCTTGGCTTGGAATCCAATTGGTGCCAATAAAACTTCCACAGGTGTGAATGATATTTCCTTTCAAATCATTTCCAAAGGTGGTCTGACAGCTAGCATCATCTTTAATATTATTTTCTGAAGCCCCCACCCAAGAATCGTTGATCGCATTATCTGCTTGTCCTTGATGCAAGGTTTGACTTAGTTTAATTCTTTCAAAAATAGTAGCATTCGTACTGATCACATTCAATACCCCATCACTGGATTTGATCCTAACTCCGTTTAAATTACCTAAATTGGCTAAAGCACTAGCACTTAAAAGCCCTCTGGTAGTGCCATCTAAACTAGATAATTCCGCTAAATTACCCGATACAATAGCTCCTCCATCATTCAATACCAATACCCAGCCTCCTTCTACCTTTGTTTCAAATATATTTCCGTTTAAATTGAAGGTATAAATTCCATCTGGGGTTGCAGGTGTTACCTGATTAGTATTCGTAAACGGATTACAGCCAGTCCCTAAAGGCTGGTTCGTATCAAAAACAATAGTAAAATTATCCGCAGCCGTTACCACGCCATCTAATGTTGTCACTTGAACTGCACCAGAAGTTCCTACTCCAATCTTTACCGTAACACTAGTGTCTGTTGCACTTACCACAGTAACTGCTATACCTCCAATAGTAACGGATTGTGTTGTGGATAAATTAGCCCCGTTTATGGTTAGCGTAGAGCCTATGCAACCTGTTAAGCTAGATAAACTTGAAATCACTGGTGGTATTGAAGGTTGCACCCATAAACCGAAACTTACCGTATTAGCAACATTACCACTACCATCAATAACTCTGCGAACTCCTGAGCTTGGAATCCAAGTGGTTCCATTGGCACTACCACAGGTGTGTATGATATTTTCTTTTAAGGTTGTACCATTTGAGGTAGTACAAAAGGCATCATCTTTAATATTACTTTCTGATGCACCCGTCCAAGAATCATTGATCGCATTGTCATTTACTCCCTGGTGCAGGGTTTGCCCTGATTTTACTCTCGCTATAATTGTAGCATTATCACTTACAACATCGAGTACACCATTGCTGGAGCTAATTTTAACTTTTTTAATAAATCCCAAATTGGTTAAAGCACTTGCCGTTAAAATACCTCTTACACTACTATCAAGATTATTTACCTCTTGCAAGTTATTCGATACAGGAGTTCCAGCGTCATTGGCTACCAAAATCCAACCATTTTTTACTTCGCTCTCGAATAGATTTCCATTTAAGTTAAAATAATACAACCCATTAGCAGTAGTAGCAGTAACTTGTTGTATACTCGTAAATGGATTACACCCGGAACCTAAGGGTTCAGCTGGATTTGCTACAATAGTGAATGTATCAGTAGAAGTTGCGGTACCCCCTAAAGTAGTGATTTGAACGGTTCCAGTGGTTCCATTCCCTACTTTGACCGTAACACTAGTAGCTGTATTACTAATTATAGTAGCAGCTGTTCCTCCTATAGTAACCGTTTGAGCGTTGGACAAATTGGTACCGCTAATGACTAAATTAGTTCCGACACAGCCATTTAGAATTGATAAGTTAGTGATTGTTGGAGGGAGAACTCTTTTCACCCAGATACCAAAGCTAATATTATCAGCGACATTACCTCCATTAAAAGTAATTCTTCGCTCACCAATAGCTGGTATCCAAGAAGTAACATTCACATTGCCACAACCTTGAACAATATTTCCTTTTAAAGCTGTTCCTTGATTTCCAGTACAAGTAGCATCACCAGTTAAATTAGTAGCACCGGCCCCTGTCCAAGAATCATTAATAGCATTATCATTTACGCCTTGATGGAGGGTTTGCGATTGTTTAACTCTTGAAATAAGTGTTGCATTATTACTGAAGACATCCAATACTCCATCGCTGGATCTAAGGTTTAGGGTATTGAAGTTTCCTAAATTAGATAATATAGTTGGCGTTAAAACACCCCTAACCGTAGCATCTAAAGTAGTTACTTCTTGTAAATTTTGAGAGACTATAGTCCCTACATCATTGGCTACTAATACCCAACCGTTGGCATCAACATACGCACTAAATGTAGTACCGTTGATATTAAAGGGGTATAATCCTGCCGTAATCACAGTACTTGCCTCTTCTATCGAAGTAAATGACTGAATTGGGGTAGTAAATGTTTTATCTGCTCCAAAAACATCTCCTGATGAATAGGTTGCTTTCAAGCGGAAATGGTAAGTAGTATTGGGTTGTAGTCCTGTAATGTCTGCTAAAATTGGTAGCGTTACGTTACCATTATTGCTAGCTGGATTTCCTGCTATGGTTTGGCCATAGGCTGTGGTAGTACCATATTCAAAAGAAAAAGTGGTATTGGTACCATTGGGATTGGCCTCTCCAAATAAGGTAGCAGCATTGGATGTAATATTGCTTGCATCTAATGTAGTAGCAACAACGTTGGCAGTAAAAATTGCATTTAACTGTGATTCTGATAAAGGAGCATCCCATATTTTAATAAATCGAACAGAACCACTAGGTGTATATTCAGTATTTGTCGATAAATCATCTAAGAAAAAGGTAAAATCTCTTTTGTCTAGATTAGAATTAACGGGTACTGCATCATTGTTGGTGTCTGTTAAAGTACCCAACAGTTGTAGTACTGTACTTGGACCAATTATGTAGGTTTTCACTTCTTTGGTCGTTGCATTTCTCGTTATGATTAATTTATAAAATGTATTGGCATTTAAAGTTCCTAAACCATAAATACTTCCATCTACCTGATCTATTCCTCCAGCTAAAAAATACACTCCTTTATTCTCGAATACATCCTTAAATGAAACTATTTTCCTTTTCCCTGATACATCAGAAAATGAAAAATCTATTGCCAAAGAATAATTTTCTGGATTTGGTAACTTATCCGTAGCGATAAACAATCCTCCACCAGGAGCTTGGGTTGCCGTCCAATTCCATTGATTGGGATTGGTACTAAACGAATTATTACTAGTTACAGGTTCAAAAAATGTAAGACCTGTTGGCTGAGAGTCATTCAGGTTACCGTTGAACTCAAAATTATGCACTAGGTTTTGCGAATAGTATGTATTCCCTAATCCGAAAAAGAAGAAAACCAACAAGACATATTTGTAGATAGTAACAGAAGCAGCGCCGTTATTAGGAGTAATTCTCATCATAGGATTAAATATTTTATAGGCAGGATATAAATTAAAGTCCCAACCAATTATTGTTAAATAATTTAACAATACCGCATTAAAGTTAGGTCTTTTTTAAACGAAATCAATTCTTTTAACCAAAAATAAAACGTATAAAGAATTGTAAAGCAATACCATAGCTTAGACATTAGTAAAAAGACAAAAAAACAACCATACTAAATTGTTCCTATTTAAAACTCATATCAAATCAGCTCAAAATAAATTATCGAAGTAAATTCAAAAAAAATAAATTCCAAATTCCAATGTGATAAACCGCAAAGTTCGCAAGGAGTTACGCAAGGAACGCAAAGTTTAATTCCCCCTAACCCCCGAATAGAAATCCCC
>NZ_LR733419.1 GCF_902506345.1 Flavobacterium sp. 9R
TAACAGCTACTACAACAGATTTGGGCATTGGCCTTAATTGGAAAATGGTTTTGTATTTGAATGTTTAGTGACAACCGAAAAATAAATCTTAATTTAGAACCCAAACCCGCTGTAGTACCAGAACGTTGGCAGTAATTTTGAAGGAAAACGAAAAAAATGAATATAAAAAATCTAATTTACATTTTGTTATCATTTGTCATATTATCGTGTAATGGACAATCTAAAACTGGAGATAAAAAAAACATTGAAAAGCAAAATACTGAACTAAATTTAAAGATAACTTATCCGAAAATAAACCATCGTGAAATTCCTCAAACTTGGAAAAGTCTTGATGCAATTCAGAAAGATTGGATTAAAGTCGAAAAGGATAAAGACGGTTATTTAATATATCAACCTTGTGATGGAAAAACTGAAACAGTAAAACTTGATGGTCGTCTTACTATAAATTGGAGAATAGAAGAACAACAAAAATTTGAGCTTGAAAAATTCACAAGATTAACCGAAAATAAAGCATTCAGAGCGGATGCTTATGATATTGAAAATAAAATAGGTTTTGAAATAAAAGCAAGAATTGTAGATTACAAAAACGGAATTGTTTTATGGGAATTTAACGGTATTAAATGGTTAATGACACCAAAAGAAAACTTTAAAAGTTTCAGAATTATAAAGAATAATTGCGAAACAGAAAAAAGAAAGGAATTAGATTTTTTGCCAATAGAAGAGTAAATAAAAAAACTACCGCCAACACACGCTACAAGCAAGCTGGGCATTTGGCTAGATTTGAAAATAGTTTGTATTTAAAACATTTGTTTTTAACCGAAAGATTCCGCATCTTTAATCCCAGCCTGCGTGTAGCGCGAGAACGTTGGCAGTAAGTTTAACCGAACGAAATAAACAAAATTATATTGATGATTAAACTTAAAGGCTTAAAGAAATTAATCTTCATAGCAATATCTTGTTGCTTAATCTCTTCAATTTACTTTTTCTACTTCTCGCCAAGAGTTGAAATAGAAGTTTACAATAAATCTGATTTTGACATTGACTCTCTAAATATTGACGATAAATTTTATAAAATACCAAAACAGAAATCTTTAGTCATCAATTGTCGAAAATTAACAATCCAAGGCAATCTTCCTTTTGGAACTCCAAATGGAATAATAAAAAATATGCAACGAGATACAATAACTTATATTCTTTGCGGAACTGGCGTTGAAGAAATTAGAAGTGGAAAATATAAATTTGACATAAAAGCTTTCATTGGAAAAGATTATTATATGCTAAACTGGGCTGAACATAAATAGAACAGAAAAACCTACTGCCAACAGCTACTACAACGGATTTGGGCAATTGGCTTAATGGGAAAAATGGTTTTGTACTTGGATGTTTAGTGATAACCGAAAAATAAATCTTAATTTAGAACCCAAACCCGCTGTAGTACCAGAACGTTAGGGATAACCGCCTAGCAATCGTTAAATTTTGGGCGTTCTATCTTCATAAAATGAGAAATGTCGCAATAATGGTAAACACAATCATCTTCTCCGTGATAATTATCATCCCCATCAGGTTGAGCTAGTATAGGTATTTTATGCTCATCTTCTTCTAAAATTATCCAAATCGGCTCTAAATTTTTAGAATATTCTGAAATCTCGTGGTCTGACAAAACTTCAATCCATTTATTTTTATCTTTCATTTTTTCTGATTTTACTTGTTTGTTAGTCTTAGTTTCGTAAATATTACCGTCTTTAAAATAATGTTTAGGAATATTATTTATTGGTATTCCTCTACCCATCCATCTTTTTGGAAATATGCTCATTTTTTATAATTTTTACGTGTTAATACTATCGTTGTATATCCCTAACACTCGTTACAAGCGATATGCTGGTTTAGTGGAATTACCGTTATTTAATAATGTTTTTTGCATAACCAAAACTACTCTGCTATCAAGTCCGCATACCGCTTGTAGCGAGGGAACGTTGGTGGCAAGTTGCGCCGAAATTACGCAGGCAAATCCAATTTGAAAGTAAACAGTTGTTTCCGCCGCAAGTTTTCAAAGCAGAAGCGTGAAAATTGAAACGTGCCAACAGAAGCGTGAAA
>NZ_LR733420.1 GCF_902506345.1 Flavobacterium sp. 9R
ACCAACACACGCTACAAGCAAGCTGGGCAATTGGCTTAATTTGAAAAAAGTTTGTGTTTGATGCATTTGTTTTTAACCGAAAGATTACGCATCTTTAATCCCAGCCTGCGTGTAGCGCGGGAACGTTGTAAGCAATTTTAACCACATAACTAAATGGAAGATATTCAGAAATTACTAAAGCCAAAAGTCGCGGAATTTCAAACTCCTATTACTGATTCAAACCCTGAAATCTACAACATAAATTATGATTTATTGACTTTGCAAATTACATTAGGATTTAATGACATCGATAGACCAATATATGTTATTTTTAAAAATGTGGTTGGATTTAGGGTTCTAGATGAGGGAAATCTTTTGGAGTTTTGGGATCCAGCTGTCAGAGTTCCTGGTTGGATTTGGAAAATTGAAAGCGGAGGCTGGTTTGAACTTGAAAAATTAAGATCTGGATTCTTAGCACAACATCACGGAGATAGTCATAACGAATACTTAGTTCTTGGAATCAATGATTGTATAAGCGTAATAGCGGAATCTGACCCGATAATTATTGATTCCGAATAAAAACTGCTTACAACAGCTACTACAACGGATTTGGGCATTGGGCTTAATGGGAAAATGGTTTTGTATTTGGCAGTTTAACGATAACCGAAAAATAAATCTTAATTTAGAACCCAAACCCGCTGTAGTACCAGAACGTTGGGTAGCATAACCAAAAAAAGGAACGCTTAAAAATGAGAGATATTAAAAGAATAAATCCGATAATTGAACAACTCCAAAAAATATGGCTTGAAAATCCTGATTTTAGACTTGGACAATTGATAATGGTAATAACAAAAACTGGCGAAACTAATTCAAAGTTGTTTTATCTTGAAGATGATGATTTCGAAACCAAACTTAGCGAAACAGAAAAACAGTTTGCGGAAAATAAAAAAGAAAATAAAAAATTAAATATCTTTAAAAATAATCACACAACTTATGCAGATGTAAAAGGATTAACTAAAAAAGAAAACAACCTTTCTACATCGTCTTACATTGAATTTGAGCGTAATTTGGTAGATATTCTTCAAGACAATAGTTGGATAACATCTTTTGAATCAAACAGACAAAATTCTGTTATAAAATGGTCTAGTATAGGTCAAACTCAATTATCAGATTTTGTCAAAAATGTAAATTTAATTTATCCTATTGAAGACAATAAACAAGAAGAATTTCTTTATGAATTCGCATTTTATCACAATATCTTAAAGAAGACTTGATCAAATTTTGAAATAAGACTCAGAAGAGAAAACTAAAAATATAACGCATAAAGTTACGCTACCCAACAGCCACTACAACGGATTTGGGCATTGGGCTTAATGGAAAGATGGTTTTGCATTTGGGATGATTTGGCAAATCCGAAAATAGGGCTTAATTTAACCCCAAACCCGCTGTAGTGCCAAGACGTTATGTGACACCTTTGAAAAAAATGAGAAGAAAATACATTATCTGTTTTTTAATATTGTTAACGATTTCGACAATAAATGCGCAATCGAAAAGACAATTTACAAAAGTTCAAAACTCTGTAATC
>NZ_LR733421.1 GCF_902506345.1 Flavobacterium sp. 9R
TAAAAATAACTTATGAAAGGCACAACAAACCTTCGTGTAATTCTTATTCGAAGGCTTGTTATGTCTTTTTTTTAAACTAAAAAATAAATGAATTTTTAGTTTGTATATATCATAGTAATCGGGGCTAGCATAGAACGTTTGGTTTTCATAAACAAAAAAAAAAGAAGCATCGTTTTGCAATGCTTCTAATTAAATATTATAAAATCACTCTTTTTAAATCAAAAATCTAAATCAACTCTTTGAAATATTGCAATAAGATTTTATCGTTTTCAACCGTTGGGGTGAAAATTTCTAATAGTTGAGGTTGCTCATTATGTTGGAACAAGGTAGCAATTGCCTCATCTAAACTTGCAGCATCCGTTGCTTTGCTGTATGCTAAACCATACATTTTGGCCAAATGTTCCGCAGTTAAGTTATGTGAGGTTTCGAAGAAAGTATTAAAAACCGTAGTTTCATTATGTCCTGGCAAGATTCTAAAGATACCTCCTCCTCCATTATTGATGAGAATGATTTTAAAATCTTTCGGAATGTAATTGTTCCAAAGGGCGTTACTATCATAGAAAAAACCAATATCGCCACCCATAAAAACGGTAAGTTTTCCATTGGCTACAGCTGCACCAATAGCAGTAGACGTACTTCCGTCGATGCCGCTGGTTCCTCTATTACAAAACACCTCAATCGATGGGTCAATATCAATCAGCTGAGCGTATCGAATGGCCGAACTGTTACTGATTTGCAATTGTGAATTTTTAGGCAAATTAGAAATTACTTTATCAAAAACCATAAAATCACAAAACGGCATTTTGGACACATACCAATCGTGTTTTTTCTTGCGCAAATATTTCACGTGTGCCAATTGAGAAGAATACGTACTTTTTACCTTTTGCGCCAAAGGATAAAATGAGCTAAAAAAGGTATTCGGATGCACTTCAAAATGATGCGTTAAAGCACCAAAAGTATCATAAGCTCTCAAAGGGTCGATATGCCAATGATGTTTGGGTTTGTATTTTCTTAAAAAGGCTTTGATGCGTTTGGAAACCACCATACCTCCAAAAGTCACCAAAATATCGGGTTGAAACTCTTCGAAGTCTTCTTTTGTAAACGGTGTAATAATCGTATCGATATTGTTGACAAAACTAGGATGATGAATATTCGAAGTCGTTTCAGTCATCACTATAATCGAATCGTCATTCGCAATCACGTTAATCGACTTCGCATTGGCATCCAAACCACTCACGCCTACTAAAATCATTTTCTTTTTGGAGGCATTCCAAATCTCTGCAAAAGGCGTCAAATCGCCCAAAGGTTTATCAACTGTAGCGGGAATGGTTGCATCGATATGAGCATTTACTGTAAAAGCTTCTACCGTTTCATACAATGGCTCTTCAAATGGCGCATTGATATGAACGGGGCCTTTTTGAGTAATAGAAGTATTTATCGCTTCGTTGATTTTCATATCATTTTCAAAAGAAGCATCTTCGGTTAAATTGGCATTGTACAACGAATGATTCAGGAAAACATTTTCTTGACGAATTGTTTGTCCGTCACCAATGTCTATCTTGCTTTGTGGACGGTCTGCAGAAAGTACAATCAACGGAATCTGACTATAAAAAGCCTCTGCAAATGCAGGATAATAATTCAGTAATGCCGAACCAGAAGTACACACCACGGCGACTGGCTTTTGCGTTTGTTGGGCAATTCCCATCGCAAAAAATGCAGCGCAACGCTCATCGGCAATGCTATAACAAGTAAAATCAGGATGACTCGCAAAACCAATCGTTAAAGGGGCATTTCGAGAACCTGGAGAGATAACTATTGTTTGAATTCCTTTGGCTAAAAAAATCTGAAGTATGCTTTGTGCTAAAGGTATTTTGGGATAAACCATTTTTAAAGTTGGAAATTAGATGTTAAAAAAGTTAGAAGTTATACCACTTCAACTTGGAGTACAAAGTTACAAACTTGACCGCCCAATTCCTTCAAATAGCATCATTTTTTACTATTTTTGGATAGAAATATTTTTAAAATGAAGATAGCAATACGCCCTTACCAAACCGAAGACACACAAGCCATATTGGACATCATCAACTATAACATTTTGCATTCAACCGCTTTGTATGATTACAACATCCGAACGTATGAACAACAAAAAGCCATTTTGGATGATAAATTGGCCAAAAAATTCCCTATAATCGTAGCCGAAGCAGATGGTCAAGTGGTTGGTTTTGGAATGTACAGCGAGTTTCGTTTTAGAGAAGCCTATAAATTTACTGTCGAACATTCTGTCTATGTAGCCAATGATTACCACGGAAAAGGAATAGGAAACCTACTCTTAGCAGAATTAATTACTTTGGCCAAAGCGCAAAAACTCCACACGATGATTGCAGTTATCGATGCCGAAAATCAAGGTAGCGTTTTGTTTCATGAAAAATTCGGATTCAAAACTGTGGGCATCATCAAAGAATCGGGCTATAAATTTAATCGTTGGTTGCATTCGGTATTTATGCAATTGATTTTGGAGTAAAGTAGTTTTATTTTGCCACGAATTCACGAATTGTTTTTTATCTATTCGGACATTCGTTCCAAATAACAGCCACGAATGCACAAATTAAATTTTAAATTCATAGCTTAAAAACAGTACAAATTTTTAAATTTTCTTGAATTTGAGTAATCTGCAGACTTTTTTTATTTTACAAATTTGTGAATTCGTAGCTAAAAAACAGAAAATCAAATAATGAGTCGCCTTCCACTGGAAAGACTTATCTTTGCAGCTTTATTACGACTATGAGTTTTACATTGCTTTCTTCACCCTTGCAAGGATTCACCGATTACCGATTTCGAAATGCACAACAAAAATATTTTGGCGGTATCGACACTTTCTATTCGCCTTACATTCGATTGAATGGAAAATTGGTTATCAAAAACTCCTATCACAGAGATTTACTCCCAGAAAACAATGCTACACTTGAAGTAATTCCGCAGGTAATTACGAACGATGCTGAAGAATTTTTATTTGTTGCCCGCTATGTAAAAGAATTGGGATACAAAGAACTCAACTGGAATCTAGGTTGCCCCTACCCGATGGTTACCAAATCTGGAATGGGTTCAGGTCTCATAAGTAATACCGAAAAAATCAATCACATACTCGACAGAGCGCATACCGAAACCGACATCATTGTTTCGATGAAAATGCGTTTGGGCTACGAATCGCCACAAGAAATATTGGACGTCCTTCCTATTTTGGACCAATATCCCATAAAAAACATTGCCATTCACGCTCGTTTAGGGAAACAATTGTACAAAGGAGGTGTCGATTTGGAAGGTTTTCAAAACTGCATTGACGCTACCAAACATAAATTGTATTACAACGGGGACATCACATCGGTGGCGCAATTTCAAAAGATGCAGCAACGTTTCCCGAGTATCGACCACTGGATGATTGGCCGCGGGTTGATTGCAGACCCGTTCCTTCCTAGTATGATTAAAAACAATACTTTCGAATACCCCAAAAATAAAATGGAAGTGTTTAGTCAATTTCATGATACGCTTTACGAAGGCTACAGCGAATCCTTATCTGGTGCCACTCATATTCTCCTAAAAATGCATCATTTGTGGGAGTACTTTTCGGTACTTTTTTCGAATCCTCATAAAGTGCATAAGAATATCAAAAAAGCCAAGAGCATCAAAAATTATGAAGCTACGGTAAAAGAAATTATAGCGAAAGAGCCGTAATTCTAACGCAAATTCGCAAACTATTTTTTTTTATAGTTTTGAATTGAAACACAGATTTAGCAAAATAAAATTTGCGAATTTGCGGTTCTGTTTTTTTAGCAAAATATTGAGCTTTCTACAAAAAAAGAGAGCTCAATAGGCAAGCTCTCTTTAACAAATTAAATTACTAAAAACTGATATATAACAACAAACTAACTTTTTATCCAATTCACAATTTTTGGGTCGGTTGGTAAGGTTCTAGGTGAAATAACATCAACTAATTCGCCTTTTTCATTCAACAAGTATTTTTGGAAATTCCATTCAACTTCAGAATCTTTCAGTCCGTTCTTAGCTTTTTGGGTCAAAAACTGGTACACAGCACACATATCACTTCCTTTAACAGAAACTTTATCCATCATCGGAAAAGTTACACCATAATTTTGCTGACAGAAGGTAGCAATTTCTTCTTTAGTGCCTGGCTCTTGAGAAGCAAAATTATTCGCTGGAAAACCTACAATTACAAATCCCTTACTGCTGTATTCTTTATATAATGCTTCTAAATCTTTGTATTGAGGTGTCAAGCCACATTTGGAAGCGGTGTTGACAATCATAATTTTTTTCCCTTTCAAAGTAGCGAAATCAAAGGTATCTCCAGATAAATCCGTTACTTTAAATTGATAGATTGTTTCTTTGGCAAGATTGGTAGTCATAACTGTAGAATTAACTTTTGAGGTTTGTGCTTGATTTTGACAACTAAAAAATAGTAATGCTACGCTTACTATTGAAACTAATTTTTTCATATGGTAATTTTTTGATAAAAATAACCATTTAATTGTCTATTTAAAACAAAAAAATGTTAAACAGAAGTTAATTAAAAACCTATCTCTTCATTTTTACTCTTTATCATTAAAAAATATTCTGAGTAGCGAATAAATCTTGGCTTTACAACAGTAAAAAAAGACAAAACAGAATTACAAAACAATTCAACAAATCATAATATTCTCGAGCTTGTCAATATATTCTACTTTATATAATTTGAAATGTATATGTTTGTAGTTACTAAAAAAATAGCGTATGACCCAAGATGAGTTGTTGGTTTTAATTCACAAAAAAGACGAAAAAGCATTTACCTATCTTTACGATATGTATTCAAAAAGTCTATTTTCTGTTATCAACGTATTGGTAAAAAACAGAGAAGAGGCCGAAGATGTCTTACAAGAAGTATTTGTCAAGATTTGGAAAAATATAGACTCGTATAACGAAAGCAAAGGCCGTTTCTATACGTGGATTCTCAATATTGCTAGAAATACTTCTATTGATAAGTTACGCTCTAAAAACTTTAATGACAGTCAAAAAAACCTATCTTCTGATAATTTCGTACATCTATTAGATGACAGTAATAAACTCACAAACAAAATTGACGCTATTGGAATTCAGGAGTTTGTAAAAAAGCTAAAACCAAAGTGTATTCAAATAATAGACTTGCTCTTTTTTAAAGGATACACCCAGCAAGAAGCTTCGGAAGAGCTGAACATACCACTAGGTACTGTAAAGACCAACAATAGAAATTGCATCAATGATTTAAGACTTTATTTGAAACTATAATGGAAACAAAAGAATATATAGCATCAGGTATTTTGGAACTTTATGTGTATGGTTTGCTCAGTGAAGCCGAAAACCTAGAAGTTGCCGAAAAAGCAAAGCAATATCCTGAAATTGAACAAGAAATTATAGCTATCGAAAAAAGTATTGTGGCGCTTTCTTCTAGTTTTTCTCCTTTTCATTCTGTTGCGAATTACGAGAAAATTAAAAACCAATTGGCACTCAAGCACGGCAAAGTGATTGAAATGCAGCCTCAGAAAAAATGGACACCTTATTTGGGTTGGGCTGCCGCAGCAGTACTATTTGTGGGTATAGGATTTCAGTATTTTAAATTGAATGAAACCCAAAAAACGATTGTTGTTGTTGCTAATGAAAAGAAAAAAATTGAACAAGAATTCTCTGTTTTAGATAAAAAAAACAAAGTCATCAAAAATAGTTTAGCCATTGTTAGAGATGTAAAAAACACCCTAGTTGCCTTGAGTGGACAAACAGTTTCGCCAACATCTTACGCCAAAGTATATTGGAATAAACAAACCCAAACCACTTATGTAGATGCTTCGGGTTTGCCTAAACCCCCAAAAGGTATGGTTTACCAAGTTTGGGCTATTAAATTAAGTCCAACACTTACTCCAAAAAGCATTGGTTTGTTAGGTGATTTTGAAAATAACGAACAAAAATTATTCGAAGTTGACAATACCGATTATGCAGAAGCATTTGGAATTACCCTTGAACCAGAAGGTGGAAGCTTGACTCCAACTATGGAGCAATTGTACACCTTAGGAAAGGTATAAAACCAACTTGTTGAACAAGAAAATTCAATAGCAAATAGGAACTATTAAAGCAACTATTCTATTATTGAGTCACTTTGCAAGGCCAATATTGGAATTTCAGAATAATCTGAAAATTTTCGAGTGAGACTTGGACTAAACAATTCGACAAAGAAGTTGCGTTTGTAGGTCACCATAGCCAAAACATCAATGCTTTTTTGGGACACAAAATCTATGATGGTGCCTTGTACATCATCTAGCGGAAGAATCGTAAACTGTACAGGTTCGTTGGCGAAATGAGTTTCCCATTCTTTGATGGTTTCTGGTTTCACATCAGATTGATTGGTTTTTACGTACAAGCATTTTACTTGTGCTTTAGTTTTTTTGGCAATGCTACAAACTAATTCTAAGGCTTTTTTATCTTTCTCTCTAAACTTGGTGGTAAAACCAATGTTTTTTATTTTGTGATACGCTGCCGTAATGGGTACGCTCAGCACTGGAACAGAAACTGCTGATAACACTGACCCCGTATTGGTGCCCACAAAGAAGGTTTCCCAACCCGTAGCCCCAGCTGTTCCCATAACCACAAAATTGATATTTTCCTCTTTTATCGCATTTTGAATGGTGGTAACCAAATCGCCATCCATCAAACGATGGGTGATTTTGACATTCTCCAAACCTTCTTTTTCAGCTATGGCCCTCAGCTTAGGTATTTCGTCTTTGAAGGCATCAAATTCTGCCAATTGCAATGATTCGTAAATCATATAATAGTTGTCTGGTGTGAACTGACTGTCTACTATTGGGAGCTGAAAAGTATGTAATAATACTAATTCTCCATCGACTACATCAGCCAAATGCAGGGCATGAACAAATGCATTCGTAGCCACTTCTGAGAAATCTGTTGGAAATAATATCTTTTTCATAGTAAATACAGTTTTAGAAATTACCTTTTAAATGTTGTTTAAATTTAAGAAATGTTTAGCCGAAGTCTACTGATATTTGTCAGTTTACCATATATTTAACTATAAGATAATACTTCACTAACAAGTAAAGTGGCTTGTCAGTGGAAATTGCAAAGCCAATAGTTTTGCTTACTTTTGCATACAAATTGACACCTCCTATGATTCCAAACGATTCTATAGTTGCTTTAGCTACACCTTCTGGTGCTGGAGCCATTGCCATCATTCGTATTTCTGGTCAAGATGCCATTCAAATTGGCAATTCTGTTTTTCGTTCCATCAAAAACAAAGACTTGACTACCCAAAAAACACATACGCTGCATTTGGGACATATTATGGATGGAGAGAAGACTTTAGACCAAGTATTGGTTTCGATTTTTAAAGGTCCAAATTCTTACACGGGAGAAAATACGATTGAAATTTCGTGTCACGGTTCTACGTATATTCAGCAGCAAATTATTCAGTTGTTATTGCGTAAAGGTTGCAGAATGGCTGATGCCGGAGAATTTACCCTTAGAGCCTTTTTGAATGGAAAATTAGATTTATCCCAAGCCGAGGCCGTTGCCGATTTGATTTCGTCAGATAACGAAGCAAGCCACCAAATTGCAATGCAGCAAATGCGTGGAGGTTTCTCAAACGAAATTGCCAAACTACGTGAAGAATTATTAAATTTTGCTTCCCTCATCGAACTCGAATTGGATTTTGCAGAAGAAGATGTAGAATTCGCCGACAGAACTCAATTTCACGAATTGGTCAACCGAATCGAATTTGTGTTGAAACGTTTGATTGATTCTTTTGCAGTTGGAAATGTAATCAAAAATGGAATTCCAGTGGCCATTGTAGGCGAACCGAATGTTGGAAAATCGACTTTATTGAATGCTTTACTAAACGAAGAACGCGCAATCGTTTCTGAAATTGCAGGGACTACTCGTGACACTATCGAAGACGAATTGGTGATTGGCGGTATCGGCTTTCGATTTATTGACACAGCCGGAATTCGCGAGACCAAAGATTATGTAGAAAGCATTGGCATTCAAAAGACTTTTGAAAAAATTGAGCAAGCGCAAGTTGTGATTTATATAAGCCCCCTAACCCCCAAAGGAGGAACTTTAGATAACGTGAAATTGGAACTTGAAAAAATAAAAAATCAGTATCCGTTAAAACCTTTGGTAGTAATCATGAATAAAAAAGATTTACTATCCGAAACTGAAATTCAAAACATTCAAAATCAAATTCCAAATATCCTTTTAATTTCCGCCAAAAACAAAGAAGGCATCGAGGATTTAAAAAATCAATTACTTTCGTTCGTCAATACTGGCGCTCTCAGAAATAACGAAACAATAGTCACCAATACAAGACATTATGATTCGTTACTTAAAGCCTTAGAAGAAATACAGAAAGTGAAATTTGGGCTAGAAACCAATCTATCAAGTGACTTAATGGCCTTGGATATTCGTGAAGCTTTGTACCAATTCGGATTGATTACAGGTCAAGTCACGAATGACGAATTGTTGGGAAATATATTTGCAAATTTCTGTATCGGCAAATAAATGACCCCACAAGATATAATCGGAACCTACTCCATTTCAGGAAGCAATCAGGAAGCGAACAATGCTATTACATATCAAGGTGTTTTAACGCTAACACTTGATGAGTATGACCGCGTACAAGCCCATTGGTTGATTAACGATGAACAAGTACAAACGGGTTCTGGATTTTTCAAAAACAATATTTTAGTCATTAATTTCAAGTACAAGGGCGATGACAAAATCACCTACAAAGGAGTTGCTGTCTATCAATGCATTACCAAAGATGTTTTGGACGGTTTTTGGTCTGAAAAACACGGTGACCCACGCTATTTGGGAACAGAATATGCTTTACGAATCAAAAGTTCCGAATTTCTTAACTAAATCTTAGCGTTTGTAACTATTGGAATCTTGCCAAAACTTGATGCAATACCTTACTTTTGCCTTCCAAATTATTTTAACCCATGAAAAAACAAATTACACTCCTAGTATTAGCCGCTTTATTCATCACGCAATCGAGCTTTGCTTGGGGCAAAAAAGGACATGCCTTAGTGGCCGAAATTGCCTTTACCTATTTAGACCCTTCCGTACAAGCCATAGTGACAAAATACCTTAACGGGCGCTCTATTCAGGATGCCGCCAATTGGATGGATGAACTTCGCGACGACCACTCCTACGACTATCTAAAACCCTATCATTACGTAAATTTTGATAAAGGCGCAAAAGTAGTGAACCACGAAGGAGACAATATCATTTTCCGATTAACACAAACCATACAGGAACTAAAAAACTACAAAAACCTCTCCGACGAAGACGTAAAAATGAAAATCTGCATTATTTTTCACTTAGTTGGCGATTTGCACCAACCGCTACATGTTGGTTTTGGCACTGACAAAGGCGGAAATACCCAACAAATAAACTACAACGGAAAAGGCACCAACCTGCATTCTTTTTTTGATAGCGGCATCATCAACGCCAGAAACATTTCGCTAAGCGATTGCTTGGCACTCAATACTTATTCTAAACACCAAATCAAACGCTTGGGCAAAATCAATACCGTAAAATGGGCCAAAGAATCCCGAAGCTACTTACCTACTATTTACGATTACAAAAGCAATGTCATTCCAGAAACCTATGTAGACACCCAAGCCCCAATCATCAAAAAACAATTGTTATATGCTGGGCTTAGACTAGCCGCAGTACTTAACTCTATTTTTGGTTAATTCACTTTCGTTTTCATAAAATAAGCTTGCTATTTTTTAGGAGCAGCTCGTTTTTTTTGCGCACCACACGAGTCGTCCCGCTGTACGCTATATCTTGCTGTGCGAACCCCGCACAGCAAGGATGCTGCTCCCATCGGGGCTAGACTAGAAAGTTTGGTTTTCATAAGCCATCTTTTTACAACACAACTATTTAGTAAAACACGATTAAAGTCCTATGATACATATTACAGCTGACAGGTTTTAAAAACCTGTCAGCTGTAATATGTATTACTAAATAATTGCCGCATCAATTCTAAAGCTATTTATAACTTTTGAAAAATAAATCATTCTAAAATATTCAGAGGAAAAGTCATAAAAGTTTAATTATGCTACCGTATTCAAGAATTGTATAAAAAAAAGAAATCATAAAACTTTGAAAAGCAAATCTTGGTAGGGGTACATTACTACATTAAAAAGGTTTAATTCGAAATTCGGATAATCGTTTTCTAAAATCAGTAATCCATTTTTTATCTACAGAATTAATTAGGTTATTGTTTTCATAAAAATCCCCATTTAATTCATAAAGTTCTTCCTTCATTAATTTACTATCATAAATGTATTTAAATAAAAATTTTCCTTTTTTATTTATAATAGCATAATTATTTCCCATTTGATGAAATGTAAATTCTCTATTATCATCACTAAGTAACGATTTTCCCTCCCAAGATTCTGGAATTGGCAACCCCAACCTATCAATAATTGTTGGAGCAATATCTACTGATGTTGCATAAATCAAATTTTTATATTGCAATTTATCTGTATCATAAATAAGAATTGGAATCAAAATTTGGTCTGTATACACATTCTTTACATGACCAAACTCACCTCGTTCCCCCAATGCTTCTCCGTGATCAGCAGTTATTACAACTATACTATTTTGTAAATAGCCTTTTAGTCTTAAATCAGAAAAAATTTTCTTTACATAATCATCAGCCTGAAGTATTCCATTATCATATCTATTTGTATAATTTTCGATATTAATTGTATATACATTTGCAGGTCGATACATTTTATACCTATCTATTTTTGTACCTGCTGAATGAGCTGAGTTAAGATGAAAATAAAAGAAAGAAGGGTTTTTATTGTACTTTTTAATATTTTTTAAGCCTTCAAAAATAATCCTATCATCAGCAACGATATACTTCTTAGTATTTGATCCATCAATGTAGTAATTAAAATCAGAGTCATTTCCATAAAAAGATTTTAGTCCATAAAAATGCGTATGGTCACCTGAAACAAGGAAATTAATATCATATCCCTGATCTTTCAACAATTGCTGAACAGAAAAATTATTAAATCCCATATTAGCCCATATTTTTGATCTCAAAATACTATTAACACCAGGAAATGAACCAGAAGCTACTGAAAAAGAGGTTTTAATTTTTTTTAAATCCCCCGAAGCATAAAGACTGTCGAGAAATGGAGAAGTGTGTCTCTTATAACCATAAAGACTCAAATGATCCGAACGTAAAGCATCAACAACAATTATAATTACATTTTTTTTCTGAAAATCAATGTTCTTTTTATAATTCTTACGCAAACTAATATCCTCATTATCATTAGCTAAAATTTGACCTTGGAAAGGATCTGAATTTTTAAAGAAAAAAGATACGATGGGCTCTTCTATTTGAAAAAGCTTTCTTGAAATAGAAGAACATTTAATTAGTAACACCCCAGAAGCAAACCCATATAAAAATAAAAAAACTACCATCTTAATTCGAATGAATAGAGGTGGATTATTAAAGTTATGATTTAAAATAAATTGCTTAAAAACTTGAAAACCTTTATCAATAAACTGTGCAGAAAATAAAAAAGAAATAATGATGAAAAGAGGAAAAACTAATAAACCAAGATATATAAAAATTGGATGTATTGAATACATATGAATTAATCCATTAAGATGTTTCAAGTATCCAATAACGATTTGCACAGTGAAAATCCTTGAATTTAAACTCTTTCCCAAAAAAGCAAACAAATAAGCATAAGAAATAAGTAGGATAAAAATCCCATAAATTAATGAAACAAAATATTTTATAAACTTATTGTTTTTAAAAAACCGAATAGTATGTAATGAAACCCCAAATAGAATAAAAGCAAAATTAACAATACAAATTACAAATAAATGGCCGATAATGATAATTGGTTTTAAATCAAAAGTTTGTTGAAAAATCACAATCACTACAGTTGATAAAATTATCTGAACAAGAAATAATAGAGAAAACTTTACAAATATGCTTTTTTCTTTCATTTTTTTTATTGCATTTATTGACGTTCATATAAAACTTATTATTAAATGTAATCATTTTACTATTATTTATTGATCGATCAAAGAATAAATTTATTAAAATAGTGAACAAAAATTAATTATGTTTTTAAACACTGCTCTACTAAGAATAAATATTGTTAAAATGTACTGTAAGAACGTCTCTGACTTCACACAATTTTAAATCATGTTGACATTTATGAACTCGATAAAAGTCTCTCAACTTTTCATACACATGTCTTTAGAGATTTACTTAGTGCAAAACACAAAAAAAACGCAGCTGTCCGAAGTCTTAGCTATAATTTAAAGATACGTATGCTGGCAAAGTCTCCTGACCCCAGCTGCCCGAAGTCTCAGCCATAATTTTAAGATAGGCATGCCCCCGATCCGCAAAGTCTCATAACTTTGCGTTTTTTTTTTAAAAGTTCTTAAAAACCATAAACGTGTCAAAGTCTCCCGACTTTTAAAGTAAATGTCTTTAGAATGATATGCGTTTCAAATCATCATAAAAAACTACAAAGTAACCGTTGGGGTATTTTGTAGTTTTTTTGGTTTTATATGATATGTTTTTTCTTATGAAGACAGAACGTGTAAAATAGCCCCGATTACTATGATATATACAAACTAAAAATTTATTTATTTTTTAGTTTAAAAAAAAGACATAACAAGCCTTCGAATAAGAATTACACGAAGGTTTGTTGTGCCTTTCATAAGTTATTTTTA
>NZ_LR733422.1 GCF_902506345.1 Flavobacterium sp. 9R
TAGCTATTGCTGTATCACAATTCGCTGGGGTTGCACCTACTTCACATAATTCATACGTGATAGTATACGTGCCACTTGGAGTGTTTGGAGCAACGGTTAAATCACCATTTGCATCAATACTCAATGGGCCTGTAGTTATTGGTGTAACATCTGTGTTAGATGTACTTACTGCTGCGCCGTTTAGTGTATCATTTGATAATACGTTTCCTCCTGTTGAAGCGATGGTGTCATCATTAGCAACAATTGGGTTACCAACTACTACTGTAGCTATTGCTGTATCACAATTCGCTGGGGTTGCACCTACTTCACATAATTCATACGTAATGGTATACGTGCCACTTGGAGTGTTTGGAGCAACGGTTAAATTACCATCAGCATCAATACTCAATGGACCTGTAGTTATTGGTGTAACATCAGTATTGGTTGTACTTACTGCTGCGCCGTTTAGTGTATCATTTGATAATACGTTTCCTCCTGTTGAAGCGATAGTGTCATCATTAGCACAAATAAAACTTGCCTGAGAAAAAGTTGTTGGTAAAGAATTACAATTATTACTATTTGTAACTAAAACTTCATAGCTCACACCATTTACCACACCGGTTACAGTACCATCTGCACCAACAATTGGTCCTGATGGAATAAAACTGTATAGGCTGGAGCTATCATAATTAGTGATTTTTACAGTACCTAAAATATTACATTGCGCAACAACAACATCTACTTGTGGAGCAGAAGGAAGCGGGCCCAAGATAATATTTTGATTGGCTGTTACTACTTGACCGTTACCATCATCAAAACTCCAAGTAACTACAGTAGTGCCTTGAGTGGTGATTGGGAATACTGTGATGGTAGTACCTGTGATGGTGCCTGAACAAGCATCGGTAGTTGTTGGTGCGGTTGGAGTAACAGAACATTGACCAGTTACATCTGCTAGTGTTGGAACAACTGGTGCTGTGGTATCACCTACCATCACATCCAAATTAGCCGTTACATTAGCACATCCGCCTGTACCTGTTACAGTATAGGTGATGGTTGCTGTGCCCGCTGTTACTCCTGTTACTACTCCTGTACTAGAATTTACAGTTGCAATAGCTGTATCTGAAGAGGACCAAGATCCTCCTGTTACTGTAGAACTAAATGTCGTTGTTCCTGAAATACAAATGGCTTGTG
>NZ_LR733423.1 GCF_902506345.1 Flavobacterium sp. 9R
ATACACTAAACGGCGCAGCAGTAAGTACATCTAACACTGATGTTACACCAATCACTACAGGTCCATTGAGTATTGATGCAAATGGTAATTTAACCGTTGCTCCAAACACTCCAAGTGGCACGTATACCATTACGTATGAATTATGTGAAGTAGGTGCAACCCCAGCGAATTGTGATACAGCAATAGCTACGGTAGTAGTTGGTAACCTAATTGTTGCTAATGATGATACCATCGCTTCAACAGGAGGCAATGTCTTGTCAAATGATACACTAAACGGCGCAGCAGTAAGTACATCGAACACAGATGTTACACCAATAACTATCGGACCATTGAGTATTGATGCAAATGGTAATTTAACCGTTGCTCCAAACACTCCAAGTGGCACGTATACTATTACGTATGAATTATGTGAAGTAGGTGCAACCCCAGCGAATTGTGATACAGCAATAGCTACGGTAGTAGTTGGTAACCCAATTGTTGCTAATGACGACACCATCGCTTCAACAGGAGGCAATGTCTTGTCAAATGATACACTAAACGGCGCAGCAGTAAGTACAACCAATACTGATGTTACACCAGTAACTTCTGGTCCATTGAGTATTGATGCTGATGGTAATTTAACCGTTGCTCCAAACACTCCAAGTGGCACGTATACTATCACGTATGAATTATGTGAAGTAGGTGCAACCCCAGCGAATTGTGATACAGCAATAGCTACAGTAGTAGTTGGTAACCCAATAGTTGCTAATGATGACACTATCGCTTCAACAGGCGGAAACGTATTATCAAATGATACACTAAACGGCGCAGCAGTAACGACAACCAATACTGATGTTACACCAATAACTACAGGTCCATTGAGTATTGATGCAAATGGTGATTTAACCGTTGCTCCAAACACTCCAAGTGGCACGTATACTATCACGTATGAATTATGTGAAGTAGGTGCAACCCCAGCGAATTGTGATACAGCAATAGCTACGGTAGTAGTTGGTAACCCAATTGTTGCTAATGATGACACCATCGCTTCAACAGGCGGAAACGTATTATCAAATGATACACTAAACGGCGCAGCAGTAACGACAACCAATACTGATGTTACACCAATAACTACAGGTCCATTGAGTATTGATGCAAATGGTAATTTAACCGTTGCTCCAAACACTCCAAGTGGCACGTATACCATTACGTATGAATTATGTGAAGTAGGTGCAACCCCAGCGAATTGTGATACAGCAATAGCTACGGTAGTAGTTGGTAACCTAATTGTTGCTAATGATGATACCATCGCTTCAACAGGAGGCAATGTCTTGTCAAATGATACACTAAACGGCGCAGCAGTAACGACAACCAATACTGATGTTACACCAATCACTACAGGTCCATTGAGTATTGATGCAAATGGTAATTTAACCGTTGCTCCAAACACTCCAAGTGGCACGTATACTATCACGTATGAATTATGTGAAGTAGGTGCAACCCCAGCGAATTGTGATACAGCAATAGCTACGGTAGTAGTTGGTAACCCAATTGTTGCTAATGATGACACTATCGCTTCAACAGGAGGCAATGTATTATCAAATGATACACTAAACGGCGCAGCAGTAAGTACATCTAACACTGATGTTACACCAATCACTACAGGTCCATTGAGTATTGATGCAAATGGTAATTTAACCGTTGCTCCAAACACTCCAAGTGGCACGTATACTATCACATATGAATTATGTGAAGTAGGCGCAACTCCATCGAATTGTGATACAGCAGTAGCTACCGTAGTAGTTGGTAACCCAATTGTTGCTAATGATGATACCATCGCTTCAACAGGAGGCAAGGTCTTGTCAAATGATACACTAAATGGCGCAGCAGTAAGTACATCGAACACAGATGTTACACCAATCACTACAGGTCCATTGAGTATTGATGCAAATGGTAATTTAACCGTTGCTCCAAACACTCCAAGTGGCACGTATACTATCACGTATGAATTATGTGAAGTAGGTGCAACCCCAGCGAATTGTGATACAGCAATAGCTACGGTAGTAGTTGGTAACCCAATTGTTGCTAATGATGACACTATCGCTTCAACAGGAGGCAATGTATTATCAAATGATACACTAAACGGCGCAGCAGTAAGTACATCTAACACTGATGTTACACCAATAACTACAGGTCCATTGAGTATTGATGCAAATGGTAATTTAACCGTTGCTCCAAACACTCCAAGTGGCACGTATACCATTACGTATGAATTATGTGAAGTAGGTGCAACCCCAGCGAATTGTGATACAGCAATAGCTACGGTAGTAGTTGGTAACCTAATTGTTGCTAATGATGATACCATCGCTTCAACAGGAGGCAATGTCTTGTCAAATGATACACTAAACGGCGCAGCAGTAACGACAACCAATACTGATGTTACACCAATCACTACAGGTCCATTGAGTATTGATGCAAATGGTAATTTAACCGTTGCTCCAAACACTCCAAGTGGCACGTATACTATCACATATGAACTATGTGAAGTAGGAGCAACCC
>NZ_LR733424.1 GCF_902506345.1 Flavobacterium sp. 9R
TAGCTCCTGCTAAATGTTTTGGTGATAGCAATGCGCAAGCCACAGTAACTCCTACTGGTGGAAACGGAGACTATACTTTCCTTTGGGATAATAATGAAACTACAGCTACTGCAACTTCTCTAAATGCTGGACTACACACAGTAACAGTAACTGATAAATTAGGGTACAAAACAACTTGTTCTGTAACCATTACACAACCTGAAGCAGCTATTGCTTGTTCCGTTGTTCAAGATACTGCCGTTACTGCAAATGGTCTTTCTGATGGTAAAGCTACCGTTACCCCTACTGGTGGAAATGGTGGGTATACTTTCCTTTGGGATAATAATGAAACTACCGCTACTGCAACTTCTTTAAATGCTGGACTACACACGGTAACAGTAACCGATAGCAAAGGGTGTCAAACTACTTGTTCGGTAACCATCACACAACCTGATGTATTCGCCTGCAGCGTGCTGCAAGTAGCTCCTGCTAAATGTTTTGGTGATAGCAATGCGCAAGCCACAGTAACTCCTACTGGTGGAAACGGAGACTATACTTTCCTTTGGGATAATAATGAAACTACAGCTACTGCAACTTCTCTAAATGCTGGACTACACACAGTAACAGTAACTGATAAATTAGGGTACAAAACAACTTGTTCTGTAACCATTACACAACCTGCAGCAGCTATTGCAGCTACTTCAATCATAACAAACAATAATAACTGCGTAGGTTGTAATAGTGGAGCCATTGATATCACAGTAAATGGTGGAACTAAACCTTACCAGTTTTTATGGTCAAATGGAGCTACAACAGAAGATATAGCTAATCTTATCGCTGGAAATTATAGCGTATTAATTACTGATACTAAAGGATGTAGTGTTGAATATAATTACACAATTAATGAATCTGGAATTGAGATTACAAAAGATGGCAATTACGTAGACAGTAATAATGATGGAATTACCAATGTAGGTGATATCGTTTCGTACAATTTTGTAATAAAAAATACTGGTAACGTTACTTTAACTAATGTGACAGTTACTGATAATAATGCTATAGTAACTGGTGGTCCAATTGCAACTCTTGCTGTAGGTGCAACTGATAGCACTACCTTCTCAGCTTCACATACCATTACTCAAGATGATATCAATGCAGGATTTGTTTACAACTTGGCTTTGGTAACTGCTAAAGACCCAAATGACAAACCTGTAACTGATACTTCTTCTG
>NZ_LR733425.1 GCF_902506345.1 Flavobacterium sp. 9R
GATTACAGAGTTTTGAACTTTTGTAAATTGTCTTTTCGATTGCGCATTTATTGTCGAAATCGTTAACAATATTAAAAAACAGATAATGTATTTTCTTCTCATTTTTTTCAAAGGTGTCACATAACGTTCTCGCGCTACAGCGGGTTTGGGACTAAATTAAGCCCTATTTTCGGATTTGCCAAATCATTCCAAATACAAAACCAACTTTCCATTAAGCCGATTGCCCAAATCCGTTGTAGCGTGTGTTGGCAGTAGTGCGTTGTTTTAGTAATATTCGATTTCTCTAACCCATTTAAAAAGATCAACACCATTAACTGTCTTTGTAATTTCAACCCAATTTTTGTTATTATCAAATTTGTAAGAATAAGAAATGTTATAATTATCATTTTTTTGACTATTAAATGATTCTTCGCTATAATTTAATGTGACAATTTTATCATTTTTGTAAAAGTATTTCTCAATTATTTTAGCTTTGGAAATATCTTCATCACAACAATATTTTTCAGTTAAATTACCTTTTTTATCATATTTATAATGAACATAAGTTAAAGGTTGATAACCTCTAGAACTATTTATTTGAGTCATCAAATTATTACCATCATATTTAAATATAGATTCACTAGTTTTCACAGGATTTTTATAATTCTCATCAGAATATAAATCAAATTTTTGAGTTTTTATAAGTTTGTTGTTTTTGTCATATTCATTGATTAAACTTTTATAAGTTACTCCAATAGAATCCTGCACACCATATCCCCAACTATTTTCCCCGGACTTTTTCCAACTATTGGGATTTTTAAAAGTTACGTATGATAGTTTTCCGTTATCATTATAATTATTCACGTACTCATATAAAGTTCCTTCATTATCAAAGTTTTTTTGAATTATGATTTTTCCATTTTTATATTTCTTATAGTCGTGACTAAATAAATTGAGTCTTAAATTCTCATAAAGAATACTTTCATCCACATATTCGCCATATTCCTTAAAATAATGATTTTCGATATCTACAGAATATTTTAGAGAATCTATTTTACTTATTAATCTATCTTTTTCATCATATAAATACCTATAAGATTCCATAAAATCATTGTTTTTTCCGTACCATATATCTTTGATAATTTTTCTTTTTGTATTAAAATGTCGCTCATAATTTAAATAATAACAGAAGTTTGTAGAATACCACGTATCATAAAATCTTTTGATTGTTGATTCTGGTCCCATAAACCCTGAATGTCCATAATCAGCATCATCATAAAATAATTTAGGATTTTCTGTTTTGGTCAAAAAAAGTACTTTTTCTTTTACTTTTTTTACATTTCCGTAAAGAGAATCTTTAGGTAATTCTTGAGAAAAAGCTAAAGAACAAATGGAGAATAATATTAGTATTAAAAATATATTTTTATTTTTCATTTGTTGTGTTTGGTTATTGAATTCTCTTCGGTTTTTTCGCATTACTGCCAACGTTCCCGCGCTACACGCAGGCTGGGATTAAAGATGCGTAATCTTTCGGTTAAAAACAAATGCATCAAATACAAACTATTTTCAAATTAAGCCAATTGCCCAGCTTGCTTGTAGCGTGTGTTGGCAGCTGTATTTTTAGAACTGTTCGTTTAAGTATTTATCGATTTCTGTTTCAATTTTCAAATCAATAGTTACTGTTAAATCCCAATCGTTCAAGATTAAATTCATTTCATTTCCAATAGTAAATAGAATATTTTTCAATTTTGATTTGATTTCATCATCCTTATGAAATCTAAAGCCATCAATCCAAAAATCTTTAATATAATCATCTTTTGAGGTTATAAATATTTCAGATTTTCCGAAAGTATACGCAAAGGTATTTTCACATTTCCATTTTGTCGAACCATAGCCCTCATAAACTTCTGAATTTTTTACCATTCCGAGTTCAATAAGCATTCTGTCTACCTTGTCAAAAGGAATTTTTTTGGTTTCAATAGTTACTGGATTTTCTTTTCGTCCATAGACATTTGAGAATCCATTACCATCATAATTTTCCACTGCAAAATTTTCTATTTTTTCGTTTTCATTTTCCAGATAAACTATGTTTTCACGCGGTAAAAATTCAACTTGGTTAAAGCTATCTTCGTGAAAATAAACACTATTTTCGGGATTTTTATTTCCCGATTTATTAATTGTTATTCTTCTAAATATGTCGAGTATTTTCATTGTTTGGTGTAATATAGCTGCCAACGTTCCCGCGCTACACGCAGGCTGGGATTAAAGATGCGTAATCTTTCGGTTAAAAACAAATGTATCAAACACAAACTATCTTCAAATTAAGCCAATTGCCCAGCTTGCTTGTAGCGTGTGTTACAAGCTGCCCTTCTTTCTGTAATCATACTTTTTCATTATTGTTAGTCGCACGTCTCTTTTGCAAGTTATCGAAGTCGAAATATTCTTTTGTTTTGTTTTCAACGATTCTTACCATTTGAGTAATCTCAGAGATACTTTGTTCATTATTATTGAGGTGCAGTAAGTCTTGGTTAAGTAAATTTTGATTTTGTAAAAAGTCCTTGTCTAGTTTTAAACCAACCCAAACATTGTCCTTTAATTCTCTTTTGATTGTTTTCATTTCACCAAATCTGTCGTGAAATAAAGAAATACTTATAAAACTCTCGTAAATTAAAATAATTCCGTAAGCCTTTTGTAGCTCTTCTTTAGATAATTCCTTGCCGTGTTCTAAAGTCCGTTCCGTAAGTTTTTCAAAGTCAATTTGCGTCAGAGAATAACGCAGCTGAAAAACATATTGCATAAATTGCTGAAGGTTCATTAAAAGAGAGAAAATAGTCCGAGGTTGTAAAGCTTCTTTATGTTCCTTGAAATCTGCTTCTAATTTTCTTGAAAATTCTGTTGGAGTCAAATATTGTTTTTCGGGATTGTCTTTTACACTTGGTTTTATATACTCTATTTTTTGGGTTGTCAATAAATTTAGAATTATGCCCAACTGCTTTTTAAAATAAAACTGAAAGCTTCTTTTAGTCCTAAATTCTTCATACCATTTTTGAGCAAATGGAATTATTACAGCGGCGACAAGTGAAAGTGTCGCAACAATTAGAACATATGGTTCCCAATCAAACTTGTTCGTGTCTGAAATAATTTTGACAGGTATAACTTGTTGGGTCATATTTATAGTGTCTAAAAGTTTTTCTGGCATATTTTCAACTATTTGATTGTTGTTGTGTAGTTCTAGGGTTGCTTGTAACGTTCTGGTACTACAGCGGGTTTGGGTTCTAAATTAAGATTTATTTTTCGGTTATCACTAAACTGCCAAATACAAAACCATTTTTCCCATTAAGCCAATTGCCCAAATCCGTTGTAGTAGCTGTTAGCGGTTCGGTTGTTGCTTACCGATATTCCTAATTATTAATCGATTCTCAGCCTTATCTTGGCAGATTAAAAACCCAATTCTTGCCCAAATCTCGGCTAAATTTTATTCTCTTTTTCCATGTCAATTTCACAATAAAATCGATTGGTTCGTTTCAATTAGATAACCCGAGAATTTAAGTTTCAGTTTTACTTTTCGATTAGAAACCCCAATATTCAAGTTTCTGCTTTTCAAGTTCCAATTACAAACTAAGACTTTTCAAAATTCAATTTTCAATATTATTTTATAAAACAACAACATTAACTATTTATAATCAATGCTATTACCCAAATTATAAATATGAAAAGATGAATAAAATAAGAATATCTTGTTTCTCTTTTTAGTCCAAAAGTTGATATTGCATTAATTATTAATAATATTATGTTTAAAATGGCAACAATGAAAATTGAGAAAAAATCTAAATTTGGTGTACAAGGACCAGATTTAAATTGTCCTGATAAATTAATAATCAATATAGCTATTACGGAAATAACATAAAATATTATTGACAATGAAGCATTTCGATTTTCGGTATTCATCAAATTTAGTTCTTAAGAAAGTTCAATTATAGTAATCACTTTGTTAGTACTTGTTTTTTTGTGTCAACTGACCGCTAACGTTCCCGCGCTACAGGCAGTTTGGGACTAAATTAAGCTCTATTTTCGGATTTGCCAAATCTTCCAAATACAAACCAATTTTTCCATTAAGCCAAATCCCCAAATTGCTTGTAGCGTGTGTTGGCGGTAGGCTTTTATTCTTCAGTAATTTCAAAGTGTTCGTGAAAATTAGTGATTTTATATATTGATGGTTTTCCGTTTATATTCAAGATTTTCACATCAACTACAAAAGCTGTAGTAAATGGATTTATATCGCTGTGTAACATTTTTTCTTTAACGTTATCATCTTCAAATATTACATTCAACTCTTTTTTGTTAAGTTCTTCTATTATTCCTTTATTTCCTGATTTACTTTTTATATTACCTCTTGCTTGAAACCAAGTCATCACTACTTTTTCAAATTTGTCGTCTTGTTGCTCTGGAACTTTAAGAAAATCAAGTTCCCTTTTTACGATATTTTGAACAGCATTCGATTGAGTAGAGTCTAAATTAAAAGTAAAGTTTACATTTCCATTAATTGTTGTGCTAAAATTTATTTGTGATGCTTTGTCTTTTGCTATTGGATTTACAATTGCAGAAAGTTCTTTATAATCTGATTGAGTTAGTTCAGGTTTTTTTCCTTCGCCTTTTAATAGAAAATTATAGGCTTTTTTACAATATTCAGCAAAACCAACAACTGTATTTACATTTTCTACAAACGGAATCATTCCAACTGTAGCCAATTCAACCAATTCAACAATTACGCTTCCTGATTTTATTTCTTTAACATAGAGTTTTGCTTCTCTTTCTTCTTTATGATTTCCGTTTTTTTCAACATAACTGCTGAATTGAGATGCTAAAGAAAATAAAGACTTTGTTAAATCAACTAATTCAACAGGGTTTTTGTTGTCAATTTTAATTACAAATCGAATGTCTTTTACTTCTGCGATTTCTGACATATTATTTTTTTTTGTTGCGTTTTTTAGGCAAGCTTACCGCCAACGTTCCCGCGCTACACGCAGGCTGGGATTAAAGATGCGTAATCTTTCGGTTAAAAACAAATGTATCATACACAAACTATCTTCAAATTAAGCCAATTGCCCAGCTTGCTTGTAGCGTGTGTTATAGGGCGGTTGTTTAGTCGAAATTACTATTAAACCGCAAATTTTTCACGCTTCTGTTGGCCAATTTCAGTTTTCACACTTTTTCATTTTTTCACGTTAGAGTAGGAGAGTCCCAATTTTAGGTTTGCTTCTCCTGTTCACTTTCTTTAAAATCTGCTTTTAAGCTTCTCTTGATAAGTTTAGTTTTTCACATTTCTGCTTTTCACGCTTCTGTTGGCAAAGTCCAATTTTCACACTTCATTTTTCACACATCAGTTTTTTGTTTGCTTGTCGTTAGAATCCGATTTTCCAACGTTTGTTAGCGCTTCCAATTTTCACGCTTCTGCTTTGAAAACATTCGGCGGAAACAACTGTTTATTTTCAAATTGGATTTGTCTGCGTAATTTCGGCTCAACTGCCCTATAACGTTCTGGTACTACAGCGGGTTTGGGTTCTAAATTAAGATTTATTTTTCGGTTATCACTAAACATCCAAATACAAAACCATTTTTCCCATTAAGCCAAATGCCCAAATCCGTTGTAGTAGCTGTTATGTGTAGCCTTTTTTCTCAATGTGTATTACAAATTTCAAATTTAGAAATGTCAAATTGCATTTTGGCTATTTCTTCCATTCTGTCTTTGATTAAGTCGTTAAGCTGCTGCCAATAATGTTTGTTTTCTTTCCAAAAATTAGTATCCACTTCCAAAACACTTTTCAATAAATCACCTTCATACATATCGCCTTCTGAGAACAAATTGTCTGTCAAAGTTTCAATTGCTATAGGTATCAAAAAACAAAGTCCAATATCTTGTCCAATCATTAGTCTCAAGTCTTCGGTCGTTAAGTCCTGAAGTTGTTTTTTGCGTAACGAGTTGCAAGTCTTTATTAAATATGAACTTTCGTCAGAACTTAGTGCAGGCCAAGTATTTTTTTCAAGGCTTTCTAGTGATTTTTGGCGCCAGTTATTTTCGAGTTTTATCATTTGTCATTACAATTAAAAAGCCAATTCTTTTATTTGCTAAGTTTTGACAGTAACATCCAACAAAGTAATCCCAATTTCTATAGGCTTTTTATTGTCTGTTGCGGTTGTCATATGGTTGCACATAACGTCCCCGCGCTATAAGCAGTTTGGGACTAAATTAAACCCATTATTCGGATTTGCCAAATATTTCCAAATACAAAACCATTTTTAAATTAAGCCAAATACCCAAATTGCTTGTAGCGTGTGTTATGGTGTGTAGCTTGACGATGCTGAGCACGAAAGATTTGACATTTCAATTTCAGTAAACTTATTCAGCTTTCGATTTCCGTTCTAAATAGTTTTCAATTTTCAGAAAAAAGAGTTTGAAAACGGAAATTGAAAATCAAAAAGTGGCAAAAATAACAGCTTCAGTTTTTTCGAATGTTGCCAATTAAGTAATATTTAGACTTTCGGTTAATCACTGATTTTAAAAGTACAAAACAAACTTTAAATTAAGCTTAGAACTGCAATATTGCAAAACCTGTGCAATGTGTTGTATTTTTCATATATTTGAGCAGTTATAAAACAGAAATTAACTTATAAGTGAAATTTAACTTTTATTTTGGGTATTTATGAGTACATTTGCACTAGATATTTGGCATCAAGGTTCTAAATGTACTATTTACACAGTAAAACTAGATGATGATAAATATGGTATAGTTGATTATTTTTTTCAGAAATATGGTAGTTTTGATGATGAAAACATTACATATGCAGTTAATTTAATATTACAATTTGTTATCAATGAAATTTCTGAAGTTCATGGTGCGTTAGAATTCTTTTTTAACAGGCAAGAGAGAGAAGCTACGGCAATACCATATAAAAAGAGTAAAAAAAATAATCTTTATGAGATTGATTTTTTTTATGATGATTTTCCTTTGCGGTTATATTGTTATAGAATAAATGATGAAGTAATTGTTTTGTTTAATGGAGGTATTAAATCTTCTAATGATGCACAAGATAGTCCTGATTTATCTGTAAATTTTCAAGAAGCTCAGATATATGCCAAAAGAATAAAGGATAATCTAAATGATGGGACAATAAAAATAGTTGGAAATAAAATATTTACATTTGATGATTCTGATGAAATATATTTATAAATTATTTGAAATTTAATTTAATATAAAATGAAAAGTGATTTTGTTAAAAACATGATTAAAAACATGCCAGAAGACGTTAAATTGTTTTCTAGCCTTTATGCAGATTTAGTAGTACGCATAAATGAATCATTGAAAAGTCAAAATATTTCTAAAAAAGAATTAGCTGAGAGACTTGATAAGAATCCTTCTGAAATATCTAAATGGTTGAATGGGAATCATAATTTAACTTTAAAATCTATTTGTAAATTACAAGTTGAATTAGGAGTTAAACTAATTGAGATACCAAAAAAAGAAATTTTAGTTGAAGAAAAACTTAGTTTAAAAGATATTAATAACAAAACAACCTTAGTTTGGACGATTAATACATCAACTAAGTCCTATTCTAAGAACATTAGTTTCCATAATGAGAATTATAATAAAACTTATAAAAATTTAGTTGTAAATGAATAGTCCTTTCAAACCTGAATTATTACATTTTATAGATTATCGTATAGTAAAAATTAATATTCATGATTTATTAGAACAAAACATGGATATAGATTCTTATTATGATGTATCTAATAGTATAAGCCTTGGGTTTAATGTTGAAAAGAATATTGTGAAATCTGACTTAGAGATTTCTATTAAAAAACTAAACTCAAATGATGATTCATTAATTTCAGAGGCTAATGTTTTAATAACTTATTTAATTCTTGTCGAAAACTTCGATTTGCTCCATAAGTTATCTAATAATGATGAACTAGAAATAGACAAAATGCTAACCGATAGTATTTCTGCGATAGTTTATTCAACAACTAGAGGGATTCTATTAGATAAATTAAAAGATAGTAGTTTTGAAAATTTTATTCTTCCTATAATTGACATAAAAAAAGATTTGGCTAATAATTCTGAAAATAATTTATAAAGGTTTCCTGACTTTCCAATCTTTGATTGCTTTTTGGGCAAGTTTTAAGCTTCGTTATGATTTTTCCGAACAAAACATCTGATTAAAATCGGCTGTTTCTCGTCAACGGGGCTATACACCATAACGTCCCCGCGCTACACGCAGGCTGGGATTAAAGATGCGTAATCTTTCGGTTAAAAACAAATGTATCAAATACAAACTATTTTTCAAATCAAGCAAATTGCCCAGCTTGCTTGTAGCGTGTGTTAGCGGATGTTTTTTCTTTTCAATTCTGAATATGATTGAAAAGATATTATTACTAAATTAAACACTAGTAAATAATAACCAATTTTTAGTTGTTCAATATCTTCAAATATTTTTCCAAAGTATAACATAATCAAAGGAATAATTATCAAAATTAAGTTTACAATACTTAAAATTAAAGTTATTTTCGGATTTTCTTTGAACGAATAGAATATTAAAAATAAATTTAATAAAATTGAAATTGTAAAAGGTAATAATGGCCATTGTGGAGTTTCAATATCTTCAATAAATAGTTTTCCAATTTGGTATCCATTTAGCGTCAATTCTTTTTTAAGTTTTACAAAATCATTAATTGCTTTTTTCTTCTTTTTTGTTAATTCTTCAAAACTTAAATTATAATCTTTTCCATTAAGTACAGTTTTAAATTCACTTTTCACTTCTTCAGTTAATGGACTATTTTTAAGCAACGTATTTTCTGAAATATTTTTGTCAGAGCAAGTTTGAAAAAAAGGAAGGAATAAAATAAACAGACTAATTATTGTAAGTTTCTTTAGCATTTTTCAAGTAAAAATTTCTTTGTTATGTCTCTTTTCTCCGTTTTTTTTCTAAAATATCCGCTAACGTTCCCGCGCTACACGCAGGCTGGGATTAAAGATGCGTATTCTTTCGGTTAAAAACAAATGTATCAAACACAAACTATTTTCAAATTAAACCCATTGCCCAGCTTGCTTGTAGCGTGTGTTATAGGGCGGTTGTTTAGTCGAAATTACTATTAAACCGCAAATTTTTCACGCTTCTGTTGGCCAATTCTAGCTTTCACACTTTTTCAAGTTAGAGTAGGAGAGTCCCAATTCTAGGTTTGCTTCTTCTGTTCACATTCTTTAAAGTCTGCTTTTCAAGTTTCTCTTGGCAAGTTCCACTTTTCACGCTTCTGCTTTTCACGCTTCTGTTGGCAAAGTTCGATTTTCACACATCAGTTTTTCGTTTGCTTCTCGTTAGAATCCGATTTTCCAACGTTTGTTAGCACTTCCAATTTTCACGCTTCTGCTTTGAAAACATTCGGCGGAAACAACTGTTTATTTTCAAATTGGATTTGTCTGCGTAATTTCGGCTCAACTGCCCTATAACGTTCCCGCGCTACACGCAGGCTGGGATTAAAGATGCGTATTCTTTCGGTTAAAAACAAATGTATCAAACACAAACTATTTTCAAATTAAACCCATTGCCCAGCTTGCTTGTAGCGTGTGTTATAGGGCGGTTGTTTAGTCGAAATTACTATTAAACCGCAAATTTTTCACGCTTCTGTTGGCCAATTCTAGCTTTCACACTTTTTCAAGTTAGAGTAGGAGAGTCCCAATTCTAGGTTTGCTTCTTCTGTTCACATTCTTTAAAGTCTGCTTTTCAAGTTTCTCTTGGCAAGTTCCACTTTTCACGCTTCTGCTTTTCACGCTTCTGTTGGCAAAGTTCGATTTTCACACATCAGTTTTTCGTTTGCTTCTCGTTAGAATCCGATTTTCCAACGTTTGTTAGCACTTCCAATTTTCACGCTTCTGCTTTGAAAACATTCGGCGGAAACAACTGTTTATTTTCAAATTGGATTTGTCTGCGTAATTTCGGCTCAACTGCCCTATAACGTTCTGGTACTACAGCGGGTTTGGGTTCTAAATTAAGATTTATTTTTCGGTTATCGCTAAACATCCAAGTACAAAACCATTTTTCCCATTAAGCCAATTGCCCAAATCCGTTGTAGTAGCTGTTAGCGGTTGTGCTTATTCTTCCACACGATTAAACTATCATTTGGTAGGTCGTATTCGTATATTTTTTTAGATATACTATCAATATATATCCATCCATTAGAGGTAAATCTTGATTCAGAACCGTCTTCTTCTGATACATTTTGACCAATATTAAAAATATAATAGTTTGTAGAATCGGTTTTTTCAGTTCTGTCTAAAAGCCATTCAATTCGTTCCTTATTTTTTAAAGACGTTTTGATAAGTTTATTGTCTGATTTTTTTATGTAATCAGCAATTAAATCATCGAACCAATTTTGTGTTTTGGATTCATTTTTCGTTTGAGTTTTCGTTCGAGTTTCTGATTTTAGGGTTTCTTTATTTATAGATAAAGAATCAGTTTGCTTTTCAGTATTTTGGGATTCAACTTTACTTGTCTTGTTACACGACAAGAATGCAAATGAGATTAATAGTAAAAGTGTTTTTTTCTTCATTTATGTTTTAGATTCTGAATTTTCTCGTTCTTCGTGCGTATAACCGCTAACGTTCTGGCACTACAGCGGGTTTGGGATTAAATTAAGCCCTATTTTCGGATTTGCCAAATATTCCAAATACAAGACCATTTTTTCCATTAAGCCTAATGCCCAAATCCGTTGTAGTGGCTGTTAGCGGTTCGGGCATTTACTTCGATTTAATTTTCGAATTTAAATTCAATATGTTCATTTTCTTTGATGATTTCAACAATAATAGAAAAAAGCGTTTTTCCATTTTTATGGAAAAGTTCTTTTAACTTTACTTTCCAATGTTTGACATTTGATATGTTATATTTATCAGTACAAATTTTTATTTTGTAGAATCTTTGGGTTGCTTTAATTCCCAAATCATTTTTACTTTTCGAGATATTTTTCCAAATCAGAATTATAGGCTCTTTATATTCAGTAACACCAAATCCACCTCTAAATATATCGTTTAAAGCATCCAAATTGTGACCCGTTTTCCAATCTAAATCTTTTGTCAAAACTCTATCAATTTCCTCATAAAATGTTTTTAGAGTTGAAAAATTTTTCCCGTCAATTATGATTGTTTTAATGCTCATTTTTCGTCATTTTTGGTTGCCTGACCGCTAACGTTCCCGCGCTACACGCAGGCTGGGACTAAAGATGCGTAATCTTTCGGTTAAAAACAAATGTATCAAACACAAACTATTTTCATATCAAGCCAATTGCCCAGCTTGCTTGTAGCGTGTGTTAGGCGTTGTACTTATACGTTTTAAAAATCATTCTTTTTCAATACAATATAATATCCTCAGAAAAACACACATTACCTAGAGTAGCTTGGGACTTGAAACATTGGCATTATTTATTCTAAGATAACTTTCAAAATAGTGATTATTCCAATTATTATAAAACCAATCCCTGAGAGATAGCTACCACAAGTAATACTAAAAAGGGGCTTTATCACTGGTTTTTTAGATGTTGACCAAATTATATATGCTCCAAAAATTATAGCTAAAAAACTAAATACTATTTCACCCATTTTATTTACTATCTGTATTTTTCTACACTGCTTTTAATTTTCATCCGATTTTGTCTTTTGTCAAAGCAATAATTGGGTTATAATTTTCTTCCATCATCGTATACTTCAAACGCAGCCCGTCTTGTTGTTTTTTATTGCTTTTGGAGTTTATAACGCCTAACGTTCCCGCGCTACACGCAGGCTGGGATTAAAGATGCGTAATCTTTCGGTTAAAAACAAATGCATCAAACACAAACTTTTTTCAAATTAAGCCAATTGCCCAGCTTGCTTGTAGCGTGTGTTGGT
>NZ_LR733426.1 GCF_902506345.1 Flavobacterium sp. 9R
CGCAGATGGTACTGCAATTTGTGGGAGAGTATGTCGCCGCCTTTCTTTATTAAAACCCTTCATCTAAAATGAAGGGTTTTTTTGTGCGTTGTTGTTTTCAGTAGCTGATAGTAAATGTTATTTGTAAATGCCACTAATTTATTTAGGTTTACATGAGTGTTAACGATTAGACGATTCTGTAGCACTTACTTTTAATAATTGTATATTAAATTCATTGTTATGTGTTGACTTTTCCATAAGCTATTTTTTAGGTCTCCATATTTATCAGTAGCTATATGAGTATAAGTCTTATTGATTCTAAAGGACTAGGTATTTTTATTTAGTTTTATTTTTATTTTGTTTTTGCAAGATTATTTTTATCCATTCAAGTCTTTTAGAATGCCTTTTTTATAAGTAATGTTTTTAATTATTATTTAGTCTACTCTTTGTTTTACTTTTATTTTACTATTTTTCTATGTCTTGCGATTTTAAAAGTAGTATGTCTGCTAAATAGTATCTCCTTATTGTTTTTGACTGTCTTTAACTAATCATTTTCATCTTAATCTTTTAGCTTAAATTAATTTTTTAACCAAAAAAAAGGCTGTCTATATATTGTATAGACAGCCTTTTTATCTGATGAATATTTTTTATTCTTGCTTTTTAATCTCGTTTACGAATTTTGTCAATTTTTTACCATAAAGGGATTGTGCCACTTTTGGAGTCATGGATTTTTGAATGGTATCTAAAAAGCGTATGTTGATATCATATATTTCTGAAAGGGCAATATATGGTGCTACTTCGTGATCTTTGTGGTTCACTGCAAAATTTGTAGCGTATAAGTATTTTCTTTTGATATTAGATTCTTCTTTAGTCTTTATGCTGTCAAGTTTTTTTACATTATTGAACTTGGTAGCTTTAAATCTTTGTTCAATTAATGTTAGATTTTCTTCTTTGAATTTACTGTTTATTTTTTCAAATTCTACGTATAAATCATGGTTTACCGAGCCTGTAACTTTTGCACCATATGAGAACTGGTCTAAATTTGTCTCAATGTTCATTTCGCCTGGTTCTGCAAAAAACAGCAGATTGTTATCTAACGAATTTGAAACACCTCTATTCAATGATAAATAAAACATTTCAGGAGACTCTATTGTGATATTTGTTTCAAATTTTGAATCGCCTTCAATTTTTATGGAATCTATAGTTACAAGTGAGGTGTCTTTTAATCGTTGGATGTATAAGGTTCCTTTTTTTAACCCTAACACATTTCCAGTTAAATGTAGGTTGTTTTTTGATTCTTTTTCAGAACAAGCCAATATTGTTGATAGTGCTACTAGAGCTAATACAGTTTTTTTCATTTCAATTTTTAATTTGCCGCAAAATAAAGAAAAATGTTGAATTGTGGCACTATCAGTTGTAGTAAAAATAAAAAAAATCCCAATCTATTAGACTGCCCCCAAAAAGTTAGACACTATTTGGGGGTATTTTTATGGAAAGAAAAGTCAGATATGATGCTTCATTTAAACTTGAATGCGTAAAATTAGTATTAGAAAAACATTATTCGTGCAATTA
>NZ_LR733427.1 GCF_902506345.1 Flavobacterium sp. 9R
TTTCACGCTTCTGTTGGCACGTTTCAATTTTCACGCTTCTGCTTTGAAAACTTGCGGCGGAAACAACTGTTTACTTTCAAATTGGATTTGCCTGCGTAATTTCGGCGCAACTTGCCACCAACGTTCCGCTAGTACATCACGGCAGTAGAAAGCAAGCCGTATTGCTTCCGATATGCGAAAATGAAACCAAGTACACACAAATAAAACAATTAATCACTAATACTACTGCTGGGTTGTACTAGCTGTTAGCAGTAGTACTGATAACTTAAAATAAAAGAACTTATGAAAACAAATTTTAAAGGAAGCGAAGGAAAATGGGGGTGTGTTTTCACATCTAATAAAAAAAGAGCAGTTAGGAATAAAGGAGGTTTGATTTGTATTTTGACAGAGCCTTCAAGATTTTCAGGTCAAGATGAAAGATATGATGCCGAATTAGAACAAATGAGAGCCGACCAAAGATTAATTGCGAATGCACCTGAACTTTTAAAAGCATTAGAAGATTTAGTAATGTTTTGCAAAGAAAACAATGTATGTGCAGAATTAGAGTATGCAGAAAACGTAATTAAAGAAGCATTAACGTAGTATTACTGCTAACTTGTATATAGTCGCTATTTTGTAGCGACTATCACTCCTAAATAGCAGGCAAACCCGCTATTCAGTAGCGTATACTTTGTAAATATACATTTTAATTATTATCCTACAAATTATCAAATGGACTTTTGATTTGTTGGATGCTTTTGGTACTGACATGGGTATATATTTCTGTGGTTTTGCTGCTGTTGTGACCCAATAATTCTTGAATATAACGCAAGTCGGTGCCGCTTTCCAATAAGTGTGTCGCAAAACTGTGACGTAACCAATGCAATGTTGCGGGTTTTGTTATACCTGCTTTTTTTAGGGCTTGTTTCATCACTTGTTGCAAGCTTCTGTCGTCATAAGCTTGCCCTTTGATGTTGCCTTCAAACAAATAGGTTTGTGGTTTGAATGTTACATAATAGTCGCGAAGCATCACTAATATTTTGGGCGACAAGGGAACAATTCTGTCTTTTTTTCCTTTGGCATTTTTAATTATGATGATGTTTCGTTTAGAATCTATATGTACGGGTTGGAGCGACAATAATTCGCCACATCGTAATCCACAGGCATAAATTAAACTTAGCATCGCTTTATGTTTGATATTACTGTGGGCGTTCAATATCAATTTCACTTCTTCTTTACTCAACACGTTTGGGAGTACTTTTTCTCGTTTTGGGCGATGAATTTTGTCCATTTCAATTTTAGATTCAACTATAGTTGCAAAGTATAATTTAATGGCATTGACCATTTGATTTTGATAGGAGGAAGACAAATTATTTTGTAAAATATACTCATTATTATAGCGTATAACATCATCGTTCGTGATAGCTTCTATTGGTTTTTCGTTATAAAATGTTAGGAATGATTTTAATGCCTCGGAATAAGTGTTGATGGTTCGGTTGCTGTAACGTCTAGACAATAACCATTTTTTGAACTTTTCTACCTGTCGGATGCCTTCAGGCGAAGGACGATTTTTGGGAGTTACTTCGATTTGAAATTTCAATCGATTCTCAAAGGTGTCAGGCAAATGCCAAACTCCTAAAGTTTGACTCCATCGGGAGCCTTCAAGGGCTTTAATTCGGGAGATTAATGCAGCGTCTTTTTCAAAATAAACGGCAATTCTTTTTTCTTTTCGGTGGGTAATCAATTCGGCTTTCCAGTACATAAGGCGTATAATTAGAGTGATAAATATACTAAAAATAGTGTTAACTAGCTAGTTTTTAGTGATTAGTACTTAGTCGATAGTTGTTAGATTTAGTATCGCGACGTAAATAAAAAATCAAAAATTTGCAATTATAGTAACTTTTAAGTTACCTTTGAATAATGAAAGTACGAGAAGTCATAGCATATGAAAATCACTTTGAAAGTTTTCTCTTGGAACAATCCAAAAAAGTTCAAGATAAAATATTCAAAATAATTGAAGCTATTGAAACTTTAGAGAGAGTTCCTTCAAACTATTTGAAAGCTATGGAAGGGACTAACGGTTTATACGAAGCACGAATCCAACTTGGTTCAAATATTTGGAGAGTGTTTTGTTTCTTTGATAATGGGAAACTTGTAATTCTACTAAATGGCTTTCAAAAGAAAACGCAGAAAACTCCAAAAAATGAAATTGAAAAAGCTTTGCGTTTAATGACAAAATATTACAATGAAAAAATCTAAATAAGTATGGAAACTAAAAGTTGGAAAGAAATTAAAAATGAAGTTTACGGCGAAGAGGGAACTGTAAGACGTGATGAACTTGAAAGAGAATTTCAAGGTTTTAAAATTGGTTTGCTTTTGAAAAAAGCTCGTGAAGAAAAGCATTTGACACAAACTGAATTGGGTGATTTAATTGCAAAAAAAAGAGAATATATTTCTAGAATTGAAAATAACGGAGGTAATTTAACGCTCAAGACTTTATATGACATAGTTGAAAAAGGACTTGGAGGAAAAGTAAAAATCCAAATCGAAATATAAAGCATATCTACAAACAGACGCTAAAAGCAGATTTGGTAGTTGCTTAATTTAGTTCCAAACTTCATATTGCGCGCGGACATTAGTAGTGCAAAACTTATGCAAAGGAGATTGCTATAGCTTTCTTCTTCAAATCTTTTTCATTTTGTCTTCTACTTTCTAACTTCTAACCACTAAGGACTAATCACTAAGGACTAACTTTTAACCATTAACCACTAATTACTAATCACTAATTACTAATCACTAATTACTAATCACTAATTACTAATCACTAATTACTAATCACTAAGTACTAATTACTAAGTACTAATTACTAATTACTAATTACTAATTACTAATCACTAATGACTAATCACTAAGTACTAATCACTAACCACTAACTTCTTCTTTCCGCCCAAAACTTATGAGTCCGCAAACGTTGGAGTGGGATTTTTTACTTTCAAAGAGCATAAGGCGTTCCTTATTGTGGCTGGGTTCGGGACTTTTTGCGTATTTTTATAGTTACAAAAAAAAATAGAATCCAAATGAAACAGTTATTTTCCTTACTGCTCCTATGTTCCCTGAGTTGGGTGTCCGCACAAAAGGTGGAATCACCAACGGGAACTTTGGCGCTTACGTTTCAGCTCACGCCCGATGGTCAACCAACCTATGCGGTGAGCTACAAAAATAAACCTGTGGTGCTGTCAAGCGCTTTGGGGGTGAGTCTAAAAGATAAAACGGCTTTGGCCAACCATTTTGAAGTGACGGGAACCAAAACCCACGCGGTCAACGAAACTTGGAAACCGGTATTGGGAGAACAGGCCCAAATCACTAACCATTACAACGAATTGATTGTAGCTTTGGTACAGAAAGATTCGAAAGTGAAACTCAATTTGGTCTTTAGAGCCTTTGACGAAGGGTTGGCGTTTCGCTACGATTTCCCGAAACAAGAAAACCTGAACTATTTTATCATTTCGGACGAGAAAACCGAGTTCAATTTGACCGAAAACAATAAAGTGTTCTGGATTCCAGGTGATTTTGACAGCAATGAATACGTGTACAACGAAACGAAATTCTCCGAAATTGACAACGAAAAACTGAACCTTAACAACGGAATCGGCGTAAAATCCATTCCCGGGAAATACACGGTGCAAACACCTTTGCAAATGAAATCGCCTTCAGGGCTGTATCTCAATATTTTTGAGGCAGCAGTGGTGAATTATCCCGTAATGCATTTGGATGCCAACGTGCAAAAGTACACGCTAAAAGCCAATTTGGTGCCCAACGCCATTGGCGACAAAGCCTATTTACAAGCGCCTTGCGTGTCACCTTGGCGTACGATTATGGTCAGCGATGATGCGAGAAAAATTGTGAGTTCCAAATTGATTTTGAACCTCAACGAGCCTTCTAAAATCGAAGATACCTCTTGGATAAAACCAATGAAATATGTGGGGATTTGGTGGGAAATGCACGTGGGGAAATCGACTTGGGATTATGCGGGTTCTCAAAATGCGCAAAACGCTGCGGGCAATCCAATTCCAACAGGCAAACACGGCGCTACTACCGAAAATACCAAACGCTATATTGATTTTGCCGCCAAGCACGGTTTTGACGGCGTGTTGGTCGAAGGTTGGAACGTAGGTTGGGAAGACTGGGTAGGCAACTGGAAAGAGGATGTTTTTGATTTTACGACGCCTTATCCCGACTTTAATTTGGCAGAAGTTTCGGCCTACGCCAAAGCAAAAAACGTAAAAATGATCATGCATCACGAGACTTCGGGTTCTGTGGGCAACTACGAACGCCACTTGGATCGCGCACTGGATTTGATGAAGAAATTCGATTATCCTGCGGCCAAAACGGGTTATGTGGGCAAAATCATTCCGCGTGGCGAATTCCACGACGGACAAGCAATGGTGAATCACTTTAATTTTGTGGCGCGTCGCTTTGCCGATAACAAATTGATGGTCAACTCACACGAATGTTCGCACCCAACTGGTTACAGCCGAACCTATCCCAACTACATCGCGGCCGAATCGGCTCGTGGGAACGAATTCAACGCTTGGAGCAACGGAAATCCGCCAGCGCACGAAACCATTTTGCCTTTCACGCGTCAGTTGGGCGGTCCTATGGATTACACCCCGGGGATTTTTGAAATCAAAATGAGCTACTACGATAAAAACAAAACCGAGCAGGTTCACACTACTTTGGCGAAGCAATTGGCCTTGTACGTGACGATGTATTCTCCCTTGCAAATGGCGGCCGACTTGATTGAAAACTACGAGAAATATCCCGATGCTTTTCAGTTCATCAAAGACGTTGCGATGGATTGGGACGAGAGTTTGTATCTAGAAGCGGAACCCGGCGATTATCTTACCGTGGCCAGAAAAACCAAAGGCAAAGACACTTGGTTCCTAGGCGCCATCACCGATGAAAATGCCCGAACCACCGAAATCAAATTGGACTTCTTAACCAAAGGCAAAAAATACAAAGCCATCATCTACGAAGACGCCAAAAATGCACATTGGGAGAAAAACCCAATTGCTTACACCATTAAAACACAAGTGGTAACATCGGCTAGCAAACTCAAACTGCAATTAGCCCCTGGGGGAGGAACCGCCATTAGTTTCGAACCACTGCCTTAATTTTTAGGAGCAGACGCAGGCGGAGGACCACACGCGTCGTCCCGCTCTCCGCTCTATCTTTTTTACAAAAAAACCTAGTAGTAACCCACTACTAGGTTTTTTTGTAAAAAAGGATGCCGCTGCGATCCTTTAGATTTGCTAAATAAATTTAAATTACTTTTAATCAACAACCAAACTGACAAAGTGAACCTTCTCTTCGATCAAAGTTAGCTACTTATGCCCCGATTAGGACTT
>NZ_LR733428.1 GCF_902506345.1 Flavobacterium sp. 9R
TCAATAAAACTGACAAAGTCCTAATCGGGGCATAAGTAGCTAACTTTGATCGAAGAGAAGGTTCACTTTGTCAGTTTGGTTGTTGATTAAAAGTAATTTAAATTTATTTAGCAAATCTAAAGGATTGCAGTGGAAATCCTTTTTTTAGACCTGACAGGTTTTAGAAACCTGTCAGGTCTAAAAAAAGATTGTAGCGGAAAGCGGGACAAGTCGTGTGGTGCACAAGGAAGTGGTGCTCCTACAAAATATTATGCCTTCAATTGTGCATACGTGAGGAGGATAATGGCTAATAAGGACAATAAAACACCCAAATAGTTCTTCTTGGAAAGTTTTTCTTTAAAAACCAATACGCCAATGAGACTGCCCAACACGATGACGCCCATATTCATACCTGCAAAAACAGTAGATGGATTTTCGGAAAAAGCTTGGTGCGCCTTGAGGTAAAAATAGATGTTTCCAAAATTGAAAACGCCTACTGCTATTCCCCAAAGGGCATTGATACCCGAGATTTTTTGGCGTTGGATAAAAATTTCGTAGCCCACTACTCCACTCATAATCACCAAAGCCAGCGCAAAAATGACCAAAAGTGAGGTGGTAAAAGGCAGTTGGGTTTGCAAGGCGATTTGTTTGAACAAAATATCGATGACTCCAAAACCCAGCAACACCATAGCAGGATAGCCCCAATTGGAATTGCTATTGGCGGTAGGCTTAGATAAAATAAGCAGCAAGGCTGGAAATCCTACCCCGAAAGCCAATACTTTGAGTGTGCTGAATTGCTCCCCAAAAAGCAACCAAGAAGCAAGTAGCGGAATAAACAACGATAGGCGCTGAGCTGCATCGGTTTTGACAATACCTATATGCTGAATGGATTGTGAAAGCAATAAAAAAACACTCGGCAACAAGAGTCCGAGAGCGAGATACAAAGGCCAAGGCGCTTGCTCAACTAGCGTACTAAATTCAGGCGGAAAACAAAAGTAACACAGCAACAAGGCAATCGCATAATTGGTCGCAATGATGGCTTTACTGTTAAACGCTGGGTGGTTTCTGAACCACTTGAAAAGTACGCCCACGGTAACACTACAAACGATACTTAGAATTAAAAAGAACATAAGGATGAGTTTATTGCCCAAAAATACAAATTCTGAGGGGGTTTTCTTTCTGCAAAGAAGGGCATAGTTTGCGCTTTACTTCCTTAAATGGGTTTTGTTTTTTATATTTGATTAAAAATGAACGACTTGTAACCGCATAAAACCTTCATTTATGACTAAAAAATGGTTGTCCTTGGGTAAAAAAATTGGTAAATTTTTCCTAATCATCGTGTTGGTTTTGATGAGTATATACGGCATTTTGGGCTGGTATGTGGGCACGCATCACGACAAACTGTTACAAGAATTTAGAGAAATTGCCAATAAAAATTGTAAAGGCGAGGTGAAAATTGGCGACCTAGAAGTGCTCTTTTTTCGTGGATTTCCCAACGTGACCATTGCCATAAAAAAAGTCAGCATAAAAGACAGTTTATGGGCACAACATAAAAAAACATTGCTAAAGGCGCCTTCGATTTATGCCTATATTCAACCTTGGGCCATTTTTGTAAAGAAAATAAAACTTGACCATCTGTCCATCAATGATGCCGAAATTCAGTTGTTTGTAGACGCCAACGGCTATAGCAACACAGCTGTTTTTTCAAGTGCTCCAAAAACCGATACAACAAGTTCAAGTTCTTTGTCATTGGATTTGAATCATTTAAAATTCAATAATGTTTCCTTTGTTTCTGACAACCAATACAAGCATAAAAAATTTGATTTTGTTATCGAAAAACTTCGGATAGAAAAACAGACTACTTCAGAAGGTTGGGAAGCTGATATTGCGTTAAACACCTTAGTAAAAAGTTTGACATTTAATACTCAACACGGAAGTTTTGCCAAAAACAAAGTCATTCAAGGAGCTTTACAAGCAAAATATTCCGAAAGCAAAGGCTCAATTGCCATTAACACCGCAGCTTTGTCTATTGGAGAAGACGTTTTTCAAATTCAGTCGTATTTTGGGATTAGCAAGACCAACAGTTCCTTTTCTATTGCAATTACCAATCCAGAAATTCGCTGGCAAGCGGCTTATAAACTGCTGTCTGACAACATTAGCAGCAAACTCAAACCCTTTGATTTTAAGAATCCATTTGGCGTACAATGCACTATTAATGGTGATTTGAACAAAGAAGGTGACCCCAACATTCGAGTAGAAGCAATCTTCAAGGACAATGAACTGAGCTACTTTGACCATCAAGTAACCGACTGTACTTTTAAAGGCGTTTTTACCAACGAATACCAAAAGAACAAAGGCGTAAGCGATGAAAATTCAGCTATTCTGCTTGATGATTTTCGGGGAAAAGTCCATACGATTCCGTTTACTACCAAAAATATGATGATTTTGGATTTGAAAAAACCCATCGCTTCTGGCGCATTTGTAAGCCGTTTCAATATGGAACAACTGAATCAAACGATAGTGAAACAAACGGTAACCTTTGGAAGCGGTCAAGCCGATTTGCGTCTTGCTTTTAAAGCTGATGTGGTGAATTTAGAAATGCAAAAACCGTTACTTATTGGTTCAGTTGTGATTCAAAACGCAAGTGGTACACACGTAGATTCCAAGAAAAAATTTAACAATAGCAAGATTGATTTGTCCTTTACTTCAAAAGAATTAAAAGTCAATCAAATCGTGTTGAACACCCGAAATAGCTCCTTGAAAATGAAAGGTGAATCTGCTAATTTTTTAAATTTTTACTATGACACTCCAGAAAAAATTGTGGTAAATTGGGATATTCAAGCTAAAACAATTGACCTACAAGACTTCAGTTTTGTAAGTGGAAAAACGGCAAGCATAAAAAAATCGACTACAATTACGCCTAACTTTATCAATATCTTACACCAATCCAATGCAACAGTTCGTTTAAAAGCCGAAAACATTGTTTATAAAAAATTCAGGGCTCGAAATGCGATAGCACAAATTAATGTAGTTCCCGATCGCACCATATTAAAAGAGGCTTCTTTGCAATTTGGTGGTGGTTCATTAATGGTAAATGGAATGGTTTCGCAACAGAAAAAAAACAACCACTTCAACATAAAACTTAACGCAAGTAAAGTAAATAGTGCAGAACTATTGAGGGCTTTTGATAATTTTGGTTCCAAAGCACTTACTCCAACATCCGTTTCGGGTTTAATTTCTGTTTCGGGTGTTTTGGATGGCTACTTTGATAATAACATTACTATAGTAAAACGTTCTCTAACCGGAAATTTAAAACTTAACTTGATTAATGGCGCTTTGAACCAATTTGAACCTTTGCGAAGAATTGGAAAATATGCCTTCCCTTTTCGGAATTTTGATCGCGTAACCATTGATCCTCTTGCGATCAATATTGTTTTTAAAAATGGTTTTGCCAACCTCGCACCCACTCCAATAAACACATCCGTTCTCAATTTAGACCTAGCGGGTTCTTATGGCTTTTATGGAAATTCTAATATGCAACTCGATGTTCATTTGAGAGACCCTGCAAAAGACAAAGAAATATCCAATAAAAAAACAATAAGGGAGAATAGAAAAAAAGGAATCACATTGCATCTACAAGCCATTGAAGAAGGCAATGCTCCGTTTAAAATCAAACTGCGCTACAAAAACGAAAAACTGCAATAAAAAAAAGGGTTTAGCTTTAATCTAAACCCTTTCCAAATTATAATTTACTGATGTAACTCCCAAACGGATCCTTAAACTGATACCCTTCCGAAAATCGATCTTTGCTCAACTTTTTATAGGAAGCCAAACCCCACAATAAGAATTCTTTCATAAAATAATAATCCTCCTTGGGCAATTGTGGTTGGTATTTTTTGATGATGACTTCTAGTGGTGTAACACTATTCAAAATAGTTTGATATTCAGCATTAGTAGCATCATCCAATAATTCGAAACCACTTTCGGCAAAAAACCATTCTAAAGTATCGGTATAAGCTGTTTTTTCTCCTTGTTTTTCCAATTTTTCAATCTTAGGAAAATAGCCCGGGAAAAACGTACGAATCGCATCATTGATTAAATGTTGGGCTACCACCGCAGCGCCCTCTTGCTCACCTTCGTACACCAATTCTACTTTTCCGGTTATGGCAGGAATCACACCCATAAAATCAGACAAACGCACTGCTGTAGTGCTTTCTCCTGCTTTTAAAGCACGACGCTCAGCCGTACTAATCAGATTTTCGTAGGCAGTGATGCTCATTCTAGCACTCACGCCACTTTTTGGATCAATAAAATCGCTATCTCGCGCTTCAAAACTAATTTGTTCCAACAAATCTTTGGCCAAAGCAGGCACATATACCACATCAGTTTGACTGCTTTCTAACTTGGCTTCTTGCTGCGTAATGGTGCGAGCAATAGCAATAGTTTCTGGGTAATGGGTTAAAATTTGAGAACCAATTCGGTCTTTCAATGGCGTAACAATACTCCCACGATTGGTATAATCTTCTGGATTGGCGGTAAAAACAAACTGCATATCCAAAGCCATTCTTAACTTATAGCCTCGAATTTGAATATCACCTTCTTGCAAAATATTAAACAACGCCACTTGAATTCTAGCTTGTAAATCGGGCAATTCATTGATGACGAAAATACAGCGATTCGCTCTTGGAATCATCCCAAAATGAATCACACGATCATCAGCATACGACAATTTTAGATTCGCCGCCTTAATAGGATCGACGTCACCAATTAAATCGGCTACTGTTACATCTGGCGTAGCTAATTTTTCATAAAAACGCTCACTTCTAGGTAACCAATCTATGGGCGTTGCATCGCCTAACTCGGCAATCAAATCCTTGGCGTAACGAGAGATTGGGCGGAAAGGATCATCATTAATCTCAGAACCCGCCACAAATGGAATGTATTCGTCCAATAATTCTACCATTTTTCTAGCCAAACGCGTTTTTGCTTGCCCGCGAAGTCCTAGCAAATTGATATTGTGCTTCGACAAAATAGCGCGCTCCAACTCTGGAATCACCGAATTTTCAAATCCGTGTACCCCTTCAAAAGTCGGAATACCTGCTTGCAATTTCTTCCTCAAATTATCGCGCAATTCTTCTTTAATCGTTCTTGGCTGATAACCCGATTGTTTTAATGCGCCTAAAGTTGTTATATCCTTCATTGATGGTATTTTTATTTTGATCTTAATTTATGCTTGCTCTATTAAACCCTAAACGATAACCCATAACCGATAACTGATAACCGACAATTACCTAATCCGCTTCTTTCGATTCGCTTCATAATCCTCAAAAATCATTTCACCCAATCCTTTCAAACCCGTATAAAAGGCTTTTCCTTGATTGGCTTCGGTAAAATAAGTCACGAATTTTTGCAAATACGGATCATTCGCTATCATAAAAGTGGTGATAGGAATGTGTAATTTTCTGGCTTGTTGCGCCTGAGTATAGCATTTGTCAACAATGTATTGGTCTAAGCCATTACTATTCATATAATACGAGCCATCTTTCTCCCGTACACAACTTGGTTTCCCGTCGGTAATCATAAAAATTTGCTTGTTGGTGTTGCGTTTTCTTCGGAGTAAATCCATTGCCAATTGCAAACCAGCAACAGTATTAGTATGATAAGGTCCGACTTTTATATAAGGTAAATCCTTAATCGCAATTGTCCAAGCATCATTTCCAAAAACCAAAATATCCAAAGTATCTTTTGGGTACCTAGTAGTAATCAATTCAGCCAAAGCCATCGCTACTTTTTTGGCAGGCGTGATGCGGTCTTCGCCGTACAAAATCATACTATGGCTAATGTCAATCATCAAAACCGTACTCATTTGGGCTTTGTATTGGGTGTCCTCGACAACCAAATCGTTTTCTGTAAGTTTAAAATCGGTAACCCCATTATTGATTTGGGCATTGCGCAAACTTTCAGTCAGCGAAATACGTTCCAAACTATCTCCAAAATGAAACTCTCGAAACTCACCTGTATGTTCATCCCCATTGCCACTGTGTTTCGTTTTGTGATTGCCATTTCCCGAGCGTTTCATAGTACCAAAAATGGTATCCAACGCTTGCTGACGAATAGCGCGTTCGGTTTTGGCTGTAATACCCGTTCCAGTGGTGCCGTCGTCTTTCAATTCCTCACGGATGTACCCTTTTTTCTTTAAATCCTCAATAAAATCATCGATAGTATAACTAGCATCGGTCAATTTATACTCCTTGTCCAATTCGCGTAACCAAGCAATCGCTTCGTCAAAATCGCCCGAAGTATGCGTAATTAATTCTTTAAAAATAGGGAACAAACGATCAAACGGCGACTGAAATGGCGCTTCGTAGGTCTTAAAATAAAATCCAGCACGGTTTTGGTTTTTCATTGCAAACAACAAAATTGGATTATGAATTTTTACTTTTAACTATGACTACATCCTAATTTAGGAGCAGTAACAATGGGCTTTTTAGCCAGCATCGTCCCGTCATCCGCTATATCTTTTTCTTTTTAAAGATAAAAGAAAAAGGATGCCGCTACTGCCGGGGCTAAAGAGCAGCAAATCGCTTTTTGGTAAGCAGTAAAGCCAATACCATTTTGAAACGATGCTTTAGAATTTTAAAAGTACAGTATTTTGTTACGGTGGCTGGTCTAACGTTTATTAATTTTTAGTTAAAAGGGAAAAGCAAGAGTGTAGAATTAATCTACTTTCTTGAAAACCAACTCAATTCCAGAAGGATTGGTAAGTATTAAGCGCATACTCGCAATCTGATAGGTGGTAGTACTTTCTAAAGAATGTAGCAGCTCACTCTCTCTATTTTGAGGTTCACAAGCCATTTCAGTAGTACTTATATTTGTGAAACGTAAAATCCCTTTTTCAAAAAAAACAGTTCCATTCATACGATTGCATCCAGCATATCCCATAAACGTTCCATTGGTGCTGTTTATCTCAATATAAGGTAATTGTTTGGCAAATTTATTTATTGAAACATTCTCACCGTTCATTTTTTCCAATACCCAAATATCGTGTAGCCTAGCATCAATCACATAATACCCACAACCTGAAAAAATTTTGGAGGTATTAGAATTGTTCGTCATTTCAACACGAACAGTATAAGGCAATTCTTGGCCAGACATTGTATTGGCGCATTTTTGCTGCTCAATGGTGATGGCTGCCGTTCCATTAGAAGTTGTCAACCGATAGGTTTTCACATTGGCGTCCATTACTCTTATCGGATCAATATGAGGCGCAGTAAATGACTTAAAATCGGGTGATAAAGAAGTAAACTCAATTTGTTTTGAACTAATTTTCAAACTCCACTCAGGTTCATTCCCCATCGCACGAAAATAAATTCCTTGCTCCATATTTTCTATTTGCTCCTGATAGGCCTTGGTTGGTTTTGTGTTCAAAGAAGTATCGACTGGAGCATTGATGGCAGTTTTACAACCCAAAAACAATACAATAACAAAAAGTAAACGGCTGTAGTGTAACATAAGGCAATTGTTTTAGAAAGTAACCCCTAAATTTAGCAAAAAAACAACTAAGTTTCGAAAAAAACACCGTCTATATAGTACCAATGTCCTTTCACTTTTTCAAAAGTAGAGCGTTCGTGATGGATGTAATCTTTGCTATCGGGACCTCTAAAAAAAGCTTGAAATTCAACAGTTGTAGCATCAAAAGCTATGATTTTCAATTGTTGCCATTGGTTTTCGCTAGCCCAACGTAAAATTTCATCTTTAGAAAAAAGACTTCTTGTACTTTCGTATGTAGTCGCAATCAAATAGTCCGCATTTTTAACCACGTAAGCGCTATATCGTGATTGCATCAATGCCAAAGCAGTTGGCGCGCTTTCGTAGCCTAAAATGTATTTTTGACAACAGTCCATAAAAACCATTTCAGAACCACAAGGGCAAACACTATTGTTCATCCTCTGGGTTGATTTTTTGAAACAACTGATTCAGCAACACTTGATATTTACTTATTTCGATTAAATCGGCATCATCTTCTGAATGGTCTAGAAGTTCGTCCAAAGCTTCACTTACTTCGGTCAATTTGTTATTGGCTTCTCGGTTTTGTTTTTGTGCCATCAAGCCGATGATTTCTTGCACTTGTATTTTCAATTGGTCAAACGGATTCTCGCTCATATTATTCATTTTTAGACGCTTGGTCTTCATTAAACTTTTTTACGATTTCTTTCAATTTCTCTTTGCGTTCCATAGCTGCTTTCTTGGCCTTATCTTGGGCTTTGTGCAACTTATCGTTGTGTTTCTTTATGTTTCTTTCGTTATTTCTTCCCATTGTATGCTACGTTTTATTTCTTCAAGAGAGCACTCGGTGTATATGATTTGCTCAATTATTCTTTTCCTTAATTCGTCTATATCTTCATAATCAAAATACTTCGCCCAATTGGTCAATTCGAACAAATTCCGAATTTGCTTGATCTTTTTTGTCGTCTCAAAACTAGTTCGAAGCACCGCTTTTTTATCATAATTAGGATTTTGTTTGTGCTGATAATTTACGGTTCTCTTAGCGTAATCTGCTGCAATGTAATACAGCTTTTCTTCTGCGTTATCGGGATAAAAATCCTCCCATCGCGCAAATCCTACTTTAAATTTAGAGCTAGTGGCGGGTTCCAAGGGTTCCAAACGCCATTTACTATTGGCAAATCGTCCCCAATGATTCGACAAACGATACATTCCTTCTGGAGTATAATAGTACTTACTCCCCGAGGCACTATGATATTGTAAAACCAATCCTTCAATTTGCACCAAAGCAACCTCGTAAAACACACAAAAAGTGTTTTTAAAAGATTGCGGTGCGGGTCGAAAAACGTTTTTCATAGCTGCAAAGGTAAGCAGAATAACCAAAACCAATATAATAGCCATAATTATTGTGTATCTTTGCCCTTTATAAATTTGAAGTTTCAGGATCATGGAAAAAGGAATACCAAGCAAAATGCTAAAAAAAGGAGTATATACAGGAATAATAGAACAAGACGAAGACAACAACTTTTTTTGTGGTACTTATTTACTTGATTATAAAATGGCTTTACAATTTAAATTAGGTGACGTCATCACAATCAAGTCGGTTATAGAAAACCCAAGTGACAAAAGTTATGACAAGTATCCCAAAAAATCGAAAAATTTCGATAAAGCCAATATGAAACCAGAACAATAAGTCTCCCAATAACACATTGTAAATCAAAAACTTTAGCTAGTTTTTGATTTTTTTTTGGTCCGAAACTAAAAAGATAAAAAAAAGTGTACCTTTGCAAAAAATTTGTCAAAATTGAATTCTAATTCATTACTTCACATTAAAAGACAATAAGTTACCTTATTTATGAAAAAAATCGTTGAATACCGCAAACTACTGAATGTAGACAAAAACGTAGACCTTAAAGAGTTAAAAACTATTTATCGCAATGCGATGAAAGACGCGCATCCTGATAAATTTCAAGGCGATGAAGAAGGATTAAAAGCTGCTGAAGAAAACAGTAAAAAAATCATTGAAGCTTACCATTTCTTAGTAAGCATCAATCCAGAGACAATTAAACAAAACTTACCTGAATATACTGAGACTATTGCAACATCAACCATTACTGACTACAAATTTGTAGAAGGACGTTTGATTATCAATTTCTCTAACGGAAGTGTTTACGAATACATTAGTGTACCAAAAGCAACTTACGTAAAAATGGTCAATGCTGATTCACCAGGGCGTTTTGCCAAAAGACACATTCTTAATGCGTTCACTTGGAGAAAAACCATCAATCAAGATTAATTATTTTCAAAAATATTCTATAAAAGCACTCATTTTGAGTGCTTTTTTTTTGAGTTCATAAATGTTTCTTAAAAAAAATAGACTATAACAAAAATTTAGGTCGCAATAGTATGTGTAATTTATAAATTTAAATACTTTTGCAAACAAAATCTAATAACATAACTCAAAAATGAAAAAAATCATTTTATTATTATCTGCTTCTGTTGTATTGTTTTCATGCAACAAAACGTCCTACACAATTTCTGGTACAGCCAAAGGAATTGAAAATGGAAAAACTATCATTTTAGAAAGTCAAGATGAGAAACTAGGTGTAATTGCTATTGATACTGTAAAAGTAGAAAATGGTAAATTTGAAATCGAAGGTAAAGCTACAGAACCAGCATTCCATTTAATTACTGTTGAAGGAATTCAAGGAAAATTACCATTCATCCTAGAAAACGGATCTATTGAAATCGTAATCAACAAAGATACCCTTCAAAAATCTAAAATTTCTGGAACTTACAATAATGACGAATATGCTACTTTCAATGAAGAAATTACAAAAGTTCAAAAGAAATTAGTAGATTTTCAAACAGCTAACACTCAAAAAATGAATGATGCTCAAGCTAAAAAAGATACTGCAGTTATCAACAGCTTGATGAAAGAATTCATGACGATCCAACAAGAAGTTAGTACTGCATCAAAAACTAAATATGTTTCTTATGCAGAAACTCACCCAAAATCATTCATTAGTGCATTAATCGTTCAAGGAATGTTGAATGACCCATCTACTGATGTTAAAAAAGCAGAGAAACTATACGAAAGTTTAGAGGAATCTCTAAAAAACACTAAACCAGGTAAAGCAATCAAAGCGCGTTTGACTGAAATGAAAGCGCCAACTGTTGGAGCTACTCCAGCTGCACCAGCAGCTCCAGGTTCAGCAAAATGAAGAGCCGACTTTTCTGCGCCTAACCCGCAAGGAAAAGTGATTAGCTTAAAACAAAGTTTAGGAAAAGTTACCATAGTTGATTTTTGGGCGTCTTGGTGTCCTCCATGCCGCAAAGAAAATCCAAATATGGTAGCCTTATACAAAGAATTACACGCAAAAGGATTAAATATCATTGGTGTTTCCTTAGACAAATCAGCTAAAGCTTGGAAAGAAGCGATTGCAAAAGATGGGTTAACATGGACACAAGTTTCAAATTTGAAATTCTGGGATGAACCGATTGCAAAACAATATAAAGTTGAAGCCATTCCAGCTACATTTGTGCTAGATGCTTCAGGAAATATAGTAGCACAAGGATTAAATGGTGCTGCACTAAAAGCCAAAGTAGTGGAACTTTTAGCTAAAAAATAGTCCTAACTACTAAAAAATAAAAAAATCTCCCTAGTGGAGATTTTTTTATTTTATTCACTACCAATACATTAAAAAATATCCAAAAATTAAGTGTATTTTTTATTTGGAGAACTCAAAAGTGTTCTTATATTTGCACCCGGTTAGCACAATAAGCAACAGCTTATGAGTCTTGGGGAGATACTCAAGCGGCCAACGAGGGCAGACTGTAAATCTGCTGTGAAAACTTCGCAGGTTCGAATCCTGCTCTCCCCACAAAAAAAGTCCCGATGCAAATCGGGACTTTTTATTTATACAAAATTCTGGTTTATTCTAAAATAAAACTCACACTCACATTTACTACAATTGCAATTTCTCCAATAGCCAATGTTTCTCTTGGCGTAGACTCAGCGGCATCACTCATAGTGGTCTTCATTGCAAACACTGGTGCAGGTGATGGATAGTAATTTTGAGAATTATCAGATATCATTAACGCTTTACCTACTTTTTGTCCCAATACAGACACGAAATCATCAGCTTTAGCTTTGGCATCCTTCATCGCTAATTTTCGAGCTTCAGCTTGATATTGCTCTAATTTTGATGATTGAAACGTAACACCATCAATACGGTTAACTCCTGCATCTACCAAGCCCTCCATTAAACCATCATATTTAGTCAAATCTTTCAATAAAATTTCAATGGTTTGACTAGCATTATACGAACGCTTTTTGGACTCATATTCGTACTGTGGGTTTAGCGCCACTCGACGAGTTTTGTAGTCTTCTGCAGGTAAATTTATTTTTTTTATAAATTTAATAACCGCCTCTACTTTTATGTCATTTTCTTTCTTAACATCTTTGGCATTTGCTCCTTTGGTTTCTACAGTTATTACAATTGCTGCTTGATCAGGAGTTACCTTTACTTTTCCTTCTCCATTCACACTAATTTGAGGTGTTGGTTTAATGTCTTGAGCTTGAACAACAAACACTGAAAAGATAAACAATAGGATAAGTACTTTTTTCATAAGAATGGGATTTAATTTATAATTAATTATTTATTGCTATGGCATATTACAAAAGTAATGCCATTATAATTTTCCTCTTTTTTCTAAAATAAACAAAAGAACAATTGGAATCGCCAAAAGAATCACCATCAAAGTGTGTTCGACCAATAACTGCGGTTCTTTTACCAAAGTGATCACATAGCCCCCAACAGCCCCACCAAAGTGTGCCGTATGACCAATATTATCATTTTGAGCTTTCATTCCGTAAATAGAATACAGCAAGTACAATATTCCAAAAAGATACGCTGGAATTGGAATTACAAAGAACAATCCCAACATCATATCCGGTTGCAATAAAATAGCGGAATACAACACCCCTGTAACGGCACCTGAAGCTCCTACAGCTCTGTAACTGTAGTCGTTTTTGTGAAAAGACATCGTAAGTAAACTTCCAAAAACCAAACTTCCAAAATACACCAAAACAAAGGAAAAAGTCCCTAAAAAGCCTATTACTACTGGGGCGAAAAAATACAACGTAAGCATGTTAAAAATAAGATGAGAAGCATCTACATGTAGAAAACCAGAAGTCAACATTCGGATTTGTTCACCTGCTCGAATACTTCCTATATGGAATTCGTATTTTCTAAAGAAATAAAGGTCATTCCAACCTTTGTAACTTATTACCACATTAGCCAAAATAAGGACTAGCAAAATCATATTCATAGTAAACTTTTTATATATAATGGTAAAGATAGTAATCTTACATTTTTAAACCCTAGTTGTGCCAACATTAAATTGTTTCCTTTTTTGGGCTATATTTGCATAAAAAATTAGCATGCAGTTTCTGGTTTACATTATAGTTTTTCCTATTCTTTGGATTATTTCTATCCTTCCTTTTCGCGTTTTTTATTGGTTCTCAGATCTTATGCACATCATCGTTTATCGAATTGTGGGGTATCGTAAAAAAACTGTCCGCGAGAACCTGGCTCTGGCGCTTCCACATTTGAGTACCGAAGAACGATTAGTTATTGAGAAAAAATTCTACCATCATTTATGTGATTTGTTTTTAGAAATGGTCAAAACATTATCTATCTCTAAAGAAGAAATGGATAAACGTTTTAAAATAACTAATATCGAATTGGTTAAAGAATTTGAAAAAAAAGGAAAAAGTGTTGCGTTATTGACCTCACATTATGCAAGTTGGGAATGGTTAATGACTCTTAATAATCAAACTTCTTTTTTTGGAATTGGTGTTTATAAAAAAATTGGCAATAAATATTTTGACCAATTGGTACGCGATATTAGATCCAAATTTAATGCTGAATTGGCAGAAACAAAACAAGCAATACCAATGATGCGCGAAAATCAAAAGAGCGGAAAAATGTGTATGTATGGTTTGGTAAGTGATCAATCACCTAAATTGGATCGTGCTTTTCATTGGCACACTTTTATGGGCGTTGAAGTTCCTGTTCACACTGGTGCCGAAATGCTTGCCAAGCGTTACGATATGAATGTACTATTTGTTGATGTAAAAAAAGTAAAAAGAGGTTTTTACGAAGCTACTTTTATTGATCTTTCATCGGATGCGAGAAGTGTGCCTGATTTTGAAATCACCGAGCGATTTTTGAAATTGGTAGAGCAGCAAATTTTAGATGCACCAGAATATTATTTGTGGACACATAAAAGATGGAAACACAAGCGTTAGTCTATAAAAAACTCATTACGAACTGTAATGAGTTTTTTTTATAAGAATAATTTAAAGTCTACTTAGCAAACCATTTTTCAACTAATGTATTTTCGAATGAAGTTGCTTTTTGATGAATAAATTCATTGGTTTCTGAATCATAACGATACTCTAACGCCCATTCTTTATGATTCTCCGCTAAAGATTTAATAGCATTGCAAACGTATTCTATTTCAGCTGAAGTTGTAGTCGGATGAATAGACATTCTGATCCACCCCGGTTTACGAATTAAATCTCCTAAACTGATTTCGTTAACCAACTTATGAGACGTTTCTTGATCTACGTGTAACAAAAAGTGACCGTAAGTTCCTGCGCAACTACATCCTCCTCTTGTTTGAATTCCGAAACGGTCATTGAGTAGTTTTACTCCTAAATTAAAATGCAAATCGTCTATAAAAAACGAAATAACTCCCAATCGCTCTTGATGTTGTCCAGCTAAAATTTTGATGTTTGGAACATTTTGTAGTGAATCAAACACATACTCCACAATTTCGTGTTCGCGTTTCAAAATATTGTCAATACCCATTTCGTCTTTTAACTGAATGGCCAAAGCGGTTTTAATCACTTGCAAGAAGCCAGGCGTACCTCCATCTTCTCTGTCCTCAATATTATCGATGTATTTATGCTCACCCCAAGGATTCGTCCACGAAACGGTTCCTCCTCCTGGGCAATCTGGCACCATATTGTTGTACAATTTTTTATTAAAAACCAATACCCCCGAAGTGCCTGGTCCGCCTAAAAATTTGTGCGGTGAAAAGAAGATAGCATCCAAATACGCCTCTTCATCTTCAGGATGCATATCAATGGATACATAAGGACCTGAGCAAGCAAAATCCACAAAACAAACTCCATTATGCTGATGCATCATTTTTGCAGCCTCGTGATATGGCGTACGAATACCAGTAACATTGGAACAAGAAGTAATTGAAGCAATTTTTAACGTTCGCTCTTTATATTTTTCGAGTAATACTTTTAGATTTTCTAATGAAAAAAGACCGTCTTCGGTTGAAGGAATTACTTCAACATCAGCGATGGTCTCTAACCAAGAGGTTTGATTGGAATGGTGCTCCATATGAGAAATAAAAACTACTGGTTTTTTCTCGGCTGGAATAGCTACAAAATCTTTTAAGTTTTCAGGAACTTTAATCCCTAAGATACGTTGAAACTTATTCACAACTCCAGTCATTCCTGTACCATCTGTGATTAAAACATCATTTTGATTGGCATTAACGTGTTGCTTAATGATATTTCTAGCGTGATGATACGCTTTGGTCATAGCTGTTCCAGAAACGGTAGTTTCAGTATGTGTATTAGCAACAAAAGGTCCGAAGGCATTCATCAATTTCTCTTCGATGGGGCGATACAATCTTCCGCTTGCGGTCCAATCAGTATAGATAATTTTTTTTTGTCCAAATGGAGATTCAAATTCTTGCTCAATTCCGATAATATTTTTGCGAAATTGTTGAAAATACTGTTCTAAAGCCGTCTCTTTTGTGCTATTTGTCATTATATCTTTCATTTGATTGCAAATATATTCCTTTTTAAAAAAAACTTATCTTCAAAAGTGTTAAACCTAAAGAATAAAAAAGGATTATTGCTTATTTAAGTTATAGTAGAGTGTATCTGAATAATCTTGCTCTAAAAAATACTTTTGATGTGTTTTTGTAGTAGAAAAAGTAAAAGGTACATCTAAAGAGAACATTTACATTTGAGAATCATTAACTGTAATTCACAAGTATTCTTTTATTATGAATAAAATCATCCTTTTTATCAGTTTATTACTTTTTCATTTGCTAGTTGCACTTGTCTATGCCCAAAGTCCAAAACGTGGAATCGCTTATGGACATCATTCGGTTGAAGATATGAACGCTTTGAAGTCTGGAATTTCGTGGTGGTATAATTGGTCTCCCTCTCCCGAATCACAATTAATAAGTACATATAACACATTAGGAGTAAAATTTGTACCGATGGCTTGGGGAAAAATTAACGACCCCGACGCCTTTATCGCCACTATTCCAACAGGAACCCAATATTTGTTAGCGTTTAACGAACCTAACTTTAATGATGGTGCTAGACTCACACCACAAGAAGCAGTTACAGCTTGGCCTGCATTAGAAAAAATTGCTCAAGCGAAGAACTTGCAAATTGTGAGTGCTTCTCCAGCTTACAATGGCCCAGATAATTATGGCGGATACCAAAGTCCGATTGCTTGGCACGACGAATTTTTCAGATTATGTCCAACTTGCAAAGTCGATTTCATTGCTTTTCATACTTATGATGCTACTGCGGCTTCTGTTATTGGTGTTACCAATGGATTAAAAAAATACTTACGACCAGTATGGGTGACCGAATTTGCGAACAGAGTTATTCAGACTAGTACAGAAAAGATTGATTTTATGAAAACGATTGTAGAAAGTTTTGAAAACGACCCCGATATTTATCGTTACTCGTGGTTCACAGGTCGCGTTCCTGATAACTGGCTCGATATGCAAGAGGGACAACTCTTTGGTCCGAATAGTGGCGTTTTGAAACCCATTGGGATTGCCTACACAACAGCATCGTATACCTCAAAAAAAACTATTATTCCTGCGACAATAGCAGCCAAAACCCATTATCGTAGAAAAGGAACAGGATTACAAAATACTAGTGACGGAACTACTGGACAAAATGTTTGCTTTATCAATGAAGGAGATTGGACAGAATATTTGATTGAAGTACCTAAAGAAGGACTCTACGATATGAAATTCAGGTTAGCCTCGCCTTCTATAGCTGTAAAATTTGATTTAAGTGTAAATGGTGTAGTGGTAAAAAATGATGAAACCTTTGAAAGTACTGGTGGTTGGCAAACTTATGGAGATAAGGTTGTTTCCTCTATTACGTTGCCCAAAGGAGAAGTCTTGTTTAAAATACTTTTTAAAACCAACGACCTCAATTTTAATTTTTTTGAAGTGAAAGAAACGAATACGCTTGATACTGATGATTTTATGAAAGATAAAAAAAGTATGGTGTATCCTAATCCATTTGAGAAAGAATTCTTTTTTCATTGTAAAACAGAGCAAACAATTCCGCTTAAAATAAAAATCTTAGATACAAAAGGAAGTATCTGTTACTCAAACGACAGGTATTTTACCAACCAAGAAATCAGTTTAGGAAAAGAACTTACAAGCGGTATTTATTTTGTTATCGTTTCCTATGGAACTACTGTAGAGCACTTTAAAATTATTAAAAAGTAACCCTAATAAAAAAACCTTTTCAATACTGCTACTGAAAAGGTTTTTCTTGATTTAGAATGCTAAAAAATGAAACCAAAAAAGCCAATTGTGACTCTTTTACCCCCGATAGTAGCGGCATCCTTTGTTTTTTTTCTTTAAAAAACAAAGATATAGCGGATAGCGGGATTCTTGTTTCCTAATTAGCCTTTTGTTTCGGTTCTAAAAACTAAACTTGTGTTTTTAGATTCCAGCGACTGCTTTGATTTCGTCAATGATTCGCAACGCTAAATCGTCTGCCAATTGTTGCGTAGCGGCTTCGGTATAAATACGGATAATTGGCTCTGTATTTGATTTTCTTAGGTGTACCCAATTTTCGGCAAAATCAATTTTCACTCCGTCAATGGTCGTGATGTTTTCTGATTTATATTTATCGGCCATTGCCACCAAAATCGCATCCACATCAATTTGAGGTGTCAATTCGATTTTGTTTTTACTCATATAATATTCAGGATACGAAGCACGCAAGGCTGATACTTTCATTTTTTTATTGGCCAAATGCGTCAAAAACAAAGCCACACCCACCAAGCTATCGCGTCCGTAATGCAATTCAGGATAGATGATTCCGCCATTGCCCTCACCTCCGATAATAGCATTATTTTTTTTCATTAATTCCACTACATTCACCTCTCCCACTGCACTCGCTTCGTAGCTGCCACCGTGAGCAACCGTTACATCGCGCAACGCTCTTGAAGAAGACATATTAGAAACCGTATTACCAGGCGTTTTGCTCAACACAAAATCGGCACAAGCTACCAAAGTGTACTCTTCGCCAAACATTTCGCCGTCTTCGCTAATGAACGCCAAACGATCAACATCTGGGTCTACGACGATTCCCAAATGCGCTTTTTCTTCGACTACTAAAGCTGAAATATCCGTTAAATGTTCTTTTAACGGCTCTGGATTGTGAGGAAAATGACCATTCGGTTCGCAGTACAATTTTACTACTTCAACCCCCATTTGTTCTAACAATTTTGGGACGATGATTCCACCTGATGAATTTACACCATCGACCACCACTTTGAAGTTGGCCGCTTTTACTGCCTCAATATCTACTAATGGTAAGTTCAACACTTCATCGATATGAATATCCATATAAGCGTCATTGATTGTGATTTCTCCCAAACTATCCACGTCAGAAAAATCAAAAGCTTCCGCTTCGGCAATGGCTAATATTTTCTCGCCATCGGCACCACTTAAAAACTCACCCTTTTCGTTAAGAAGCTTCAAGGCATTCCATTGTTTTGGATTATGTGACGCGGTCAAAATTATTCCACCATCAGCTTTTTCCATAGGAACTGCGACTTCAACGGTAGGTGTCGTGGACAATCCTAAGTCGATTACATCAATGCCTAAACCTAATAAAGTATTCACCACTAAATTGTGAATCATAGGTCCAGAAATACGAGCGTCTCTACCAATTACAACGGTATTTTTTTCTTTATTACTATGTTTTTTTAACCAAGTTCCGTAGGCCGAAGCAAATTTTACTGCATCTACAGGAGTTAAATTGTCCCCAACTTTTCCCCCAATGGTTCCTCGAATACCTGATATTGATTTGATTAATGTCATTTTATTACAATTTGGTTATAGCTACAAATATAAAAAAGTTGTATGGGCTTATAGTCTTTCCAACGAAAAGTTTTTGGTTAAGGAAAATGAGGCTTCTATTGTGAGGCTTTTTAAAGTTTGTATCTTTGAAAATAGTCAAATCAAAACAATGAACTTTCTCGCGCACATTTTTCTTTCGGGTGATGATGAATTACTCAAAATAGGCAATTTTATGGCCGATGGCATTCGTGGAAAACAGTACGAGCACTTCCCTTTGTCCATACAAAAGGGCATTCGTTTGCATCGCTTCATTGATACTTACACCGACGCACATCCTGTTTTTAGAAAGAGTACACAAAGACTGCACTCCAAATACCATCACTATGCTGGAGTCATTGTTGATTTGTTTTACGACCATTTTTTGGCCAAAAATTGGAGTACTTATTCTGATGAAAATTTAGAGGAGTATACCGAAACTTTTTATCAATCGCTAAGAGACAATTACGATATTTTATCCGAAAGAACCAAAGGAATGATGCCTTACTTAATAGAGCACAATTGGTTATTGAGTTATCAAACAGTAGAAGGGATTGGTCGGATTTTGACACAAATGGATAATAGAACCAAAAATGCATCCAAAATGAGGTTTTCCTCGAATGAATTGGTTGAATTTTATCCTGAATTTGAAGAAGAGTTTACTATCTTTTTCCAAGACTTACAAGAACAAGTGACAATAAAAATGCAACAATTATGAAATCGCCATTAACAACAGGTTTGTTGAAAACAAACACCGATAAATCAAAGGCGACACCATATATGACAACTAATAAATAACTTTTACCTATATGAAAATTTTTCAATTTCTTTTTCTTTCTATTCTCTGTAGTTTTTTTAGTGAAAATGTCGATGCGCAAACCGGTCTAATCGCTAACAAAGCTATGGTGGTGTCTGCACGAGAAGAAGCTTCCAAGATAGGCGTCGAAATTATGCAAAAAGGCGGCAATGCTTTTGATGCTATGGTGGCTACCGAATTGGCTTTGGCAGTTGCTTATCCGTATGCAGGGAATTTAGGTGGCGGTGGATTTATGGTGTATCGCAAAGCAAATGGCGAAATTGGTTCTTTGGATTATAGAGAAAAAGCTCCTTTGGCAGCTCATAAAACGATGTTTTTGGATAAAGAAGGTAATGTCATTAAAGGTAAAAGCACAGAATCACCTTTGGCTATTGGCGTACCGGGAACCATCGCTGGTGTTTTTGCCGTTCATAAAAAACTGGGAAGTCTGCCTATGTCAGAAATACTAAAACCTGTAATTGCTTTGGCAGAAAAAGGAGTTGTCGTTACGCGCAAACAAGAGCGCCGATTAAATGATTATCGAGAAGAAATTATAAAAGTAAATGGGACAAACACCTTGTTTGCAAAACCTTTTAAAGAAAAAGATACTATAAAATATCCCGCTCTAGCAGCAACGCTAAAGCGAATTGCAAAAAATGGTCGTGATGAATTTTACAAAGGACAAACGGCAAAAACGTTAGTGCAGTATTTACAACAAAAAGGAGGCATCATTACGATGAAAGATTTAAAACAATACGAAGCCAAATGGCGCACTCCGTTGTCGTTTCAATACAAAGATTTAAAAATCATCTCTATGCCTCCACCAAGTAGCGGTGGTATTTGTTTGGCTGAAATTTTTAAAATGATTGCTCCCTTTGATTTATCGAAAATGGGACACAACTCAACAGAATCTATACAAGTAATTGTTGAAGCGGAACGCAGGGCTTACGCAGACAGAAGTCACTATCTTGGCGACCCCGATTTTGTTAAAATCCCAATTAAAGCATTGTTAGCTGATGACTATTTACAACAACGAATGAGCACTTTTAGTTTTGAAAAAGCCACGTTGTCCTCTGAAATCAAAGAAGGAAAAGTGAACTATAACGAAAGTACCGAGACCACTCATTATTCTATAGTGGATGCAGCTGGAAATGCCGTGGCTGCGACCACAACCTTAAATGATGGCTATGGTTCCAAATACTATTGTGATGCTTTAGGTTTTTTCCTCAATAACGAAATGGATGATTTCAGCGCCAAACCGGGAACACCAAATATGTTTGGTTTAATTGGAAACGAAGCCAACAGTATTGCTCCCGGAAAACGAATGCTAAGTTCGATGACTCCAACTATCGTTGAAAAAAACGGGCAATTATTTATGGTAGTAGGTTCGCCGGGTGGTTCTACTATTATTACTTCGGTTTTGCAAACGATTCTAAATGTTTACGAATATAAAATGAATATGCAACAAGCTGTAAATGCGCCACGTTTTCATCATCAGTGGTTGCCTGATATAATTACTTTTGAACCAAAAACATTCGACACTACTACTTTTGAAAAACTAAAAACAAAAGGCTATATCATCAACGAAAAAACGACTCCTGTCATTGGCAAAGTCGATGCTATTTTGGTTTTACCTAATAAAAAACTTGAAGGTGGAGCTGATTTTAGAGGTGACGATACAGCGGTTGGCTTTTAATTATGGATTTCATTACAGCCTTAGAAAAAGAATTTATAGCGAAGGCCAATACAGCACAAAGTAGTGCTATGGAAGCGTATATGAAAAATCATTTTCCGTTTTTTGGTATTGCTATGCCACAACGAAGAGCAATTTTAAAATCGGTTAGTGCCGAATTTTCGGATGAAATAAAAGTAAATGCTCGCGCGCTGGCATTTCAGCTTTATGAAAAACCACAAAGAGAATTTCATTATTGCGCAATTGAACTTTTACTTCAGCATTGTAGCAAAAAATTACAAAAAGATGATATTCATTGGATAGAACAACTATTACTCACCTACTCGTGGTGGGACAGTGTCGATACGATTAGCAAATATTTATTGGGACGCTATTTGGTTCAATTCCCTGAACAAACGAATAAGGTGATTGAGAAATTTTCTAATGCTTCAAATATTTGGCTGAACAGAAGTACACTTTTATTTCAATTAGACTATAAAAAGAATACCAATTTTACTATCTTAGAAGCTGTTTGTGAACACTTTAAAGAAAGTAACGAGTTTTTTATTCAAAAAGCAATGGGTTGGGCACTAAGAGAATACAGTAAAATCAATCCGATAGCTGTCCAAAACTATGTTATTAATACCAATTTAAAACCATTAAGTACAAAAGAAGCCTTACGAATTATTGAAAAACAAAAACTATGAATTTCAGCACTATTATTACTAGCGTGATAAATCGCTTCGAATCACTAATTGTATGGAGTCAAAGTAAGTTTACTAATAAACAATTCATTTTTTTATCGAGTGTATTGGTAGGAATATCAGCTGGTTTGGCGGTTATTATCCTAAAATCATTTGCGCATTCGGTTTTTACGTTTGCTACCTATGTCAATGGTATTTTAAAACTCAACTACATCAACAGTATTCTACCTATAATAGGAATTTTGCTTACTGTTTTTGTTGTGAATAAATTACTTGGCGGGAGTATAGAAAAAGGGACTTCTCAGATTTTATATGCCGTTGCTAAAAAAGCAAGTATTATCCCCAAAAAACAAATGTATGCACAAATCGTGACTAGTTCATTAACTGTTGGTTTGGGAGGTTCGGCTGGTTTAGAAAGTCCCATTGTGATTACTGGTGCAGCTTTTGGTTCCAATTATGCACAAAAATATCATTTGAGTTACAAGGACAGAACTTTACTTATTGGCTGTGGCGTTGCAGCAGGAATTGCGGCAGCTTTTAATGCTCCCATAGCCGGTGTATTATTTGCTGTGGAAGTTTTGTTAGTTGATGTAAGCATTTCTGCATTTACACCCATTATGATTGCCGCTGCAACAGGTGCGATGGTCTCTGTGGTTGCATTAGATGAAAGCATCTTACTATCCTTCAAACAGCAAGAGCATTTTCATCATCTGAATATCATTTATTATGTCTTTTTAGGCGTTTTTACAGGATTTGTTTCTGTTTATTATTCAAGATATTTTCAAAAAATAGAACGTTATTTTCATATTTCAAAACTTTCTGTTTACAAAAAGGCTTTATTGGGCTCAAGTATCTTGGCTTTGCTGATTTTTGTATTCCCAACACTTTTTGGAGAAGGGTATGAAAGCATCCGTATTTTGTCTCAAAATGACCCCGGACAATTACTCGAAAACACACTCTTCAAAGGATTCCGTAATAACAATTGGGTGTTACTTTTATTCATTGGAGCCAGTATGATGCTCAAAGTTTTTGCCACTGGATTTACTTTGAGTTGTGGAGGAAATGGAGGAAATTTTGCTCCCTCTCTATTTTTAGGCTCTTATGTTGGTTTTTTCTTTTCATCATTACTCAATCTTATTGGTATAGCAAAATTACCAGTAAGTAATTTCACCATCGTTGGAATGGCAGGTATTTTGAGTGGATTATTTCACGCTCCGCTTACAGCCATTTTCTTGATTGCTGAAATTACAGGTGGTTATGGACTGATGATTCCGTTGATGATTGTAGCCTCAACTAGTTACGCCATTTCAAAACGCTTTGAAAAACATTCGATGGATGTGAAGAATTTGGCCAAAAAAGGACACGCCTTCACCAGTAATAAAGATGCTAATGTCTTATCAACTTTAGAAACAAGTACTATCATTGACACTAGTTATCTCACTATTTCTCCAAACGAAAACTTAGAACGCTTAGTGGATTTAATTTCACACTCGGATCAAGTTATTTTTCCAGTAGTCAATGAAGAAAATGAATTATTAGGTGTCGTTCATTTTAATGACATCCGAGAAATCATATTTAATAGCTATCGCGTAAAATATACTTTGGTCAAAGAAATTATGGTTGCACCAGCTGCATTAATTGCACCAACCGATCGTATGGAAATTGTGATGAATAAATTTGAACAAACCAGAAAAGCATTTTTGCCCGTAGTCCAAAATGGAAAATATTTTGGTTTCATCTCAAAATCAGTCGCTTTAGAGGCTTACAGAACCAAACTGAAAGCGATGACTATTGACTAATCAAAAAAAAATATACTATTTTTTGTAACAAAAAAGGCTAAGTGCCTACTAACCCAATTAAAATCAAATAACTAAACTTAAAAATTATGAAAACATTAAAATTGACTGCTTTAGCATTGTTTCTTCTTGCAAGTAGTTCCTCACTTATTGCGCAAACTGCTGACGAAATTGTATCCAAATACATTACTACAATTGGTGGTGCTGCTAAATTAAAAGCACTAAAAGGAGTAAAAATGGAAATGGTTGTGAATGCCCAAGGAATGGAAATTCCTGTTGAAATCGTACAAGAACCAGGTGGAAAAATGTACGTAAAAATCAATATTCAAGGAAAAGAAATGACTCAAATGGCTTCTGATGGGGAAACTGTTTGGAGTACTAGTTTTATGACAATGAAAGCCGAAAAATCCGATGCTGAAACTACCGCTAATGCAAAATTAAGCGCTGCTGATTTTCCAGATCCATTTTTAGATTACAAAACAAAAGGGTACTCAATAGAATTAATGGGTAAAGAAACCAAAGAAGGTACAGAGTGTTACAAAATAAAATTAACAAAAAAACCTATCACGGTTGACGGAGTAAAAACAGATGATGTAAACTATTACTATTTTGATACCGAAAATAATTTACCAATTGCTACTGAAACAGAAATCAAACAAGGTCCTGCTAAAGGTCAAAAATCAGTTTCTACTATGAGTGATTATCAAGAAGTGGATGGTATTTACTTTCCTTTTGCAATGAACCAAGGCGGTCAAGCAATGAAAGTTAAAAAAATCACTTTAAATCCAACTGTAGACGCAAAAGCTTATGCTTTTCCAGCTCAATAAATAAAACAAAACCAACTCAAAGTCCTTATTGAAAAGTAAGGACTTTTTTTAACTATTAACTTTATGAAAAAAACCACTATTTGGGTTGCTTGTTTAGGAATACTATCAGCAACTACAGTACTTGCGCAGGACAAAATAGTACTAAAAGGCAAAGAATTGTTTGGTGATATTCAAGCCAGACACATTGGGCCAGCATTAATGAGCGGTAGGATCACAGATATTGAAATGCACCCAACAAACAACAAAATAATCTTTACTGCCACAGCTGGCGGTGGTGTATGGAAAAGTAACGATGGCGGTGCTTCGTTCAATTCTGTATTCGATGATCATATTCAATCGATTGGATGTGTAGCTATCGACCCTTCAAAACCTGACCAAAACATTTGGGTAGGAACTGGAGAAACGTGGACTAGAAATAGTGTTTCTATGGGAGACGGAATATACAAATCTACCGATGGAGGCCAAAACTGGAAAAATATGGGATTGCCAAAATCAGACCGTATTGCTTCCATCGTAATCAACCCTAAAAACAGCGATATAGTTTGGGTGGCTGTTCTTGGTGCACTTTGGGGTGATAGCGACGAACGCGGAATATACAAAACCACCGATGGAGGAACTACTTGGAATAAAGTCTTATTTGTAGATAACAAAACAGGTTGTTCAGATTTGATTATGGATCCAAAAAATAGCAACATTATGTATGCCTCATTTTGGGAATTCCGAAGAACAGGTTGGTCATTCAGCTCAGGAGGAACCAAATCAGCTTTGTACAAAACTACCGATGGAGGAAAAACTTGGAATAAAATTCACAACGGTTTCCCTGCTGGACAATTAGGTCGAATTGCTATTGCTGTAGCCCCTTCGAACTCTAACATTTTATATTCTGTTTTAGAAACCGAAAAAGCTGAATTGAACGGATTGTATCGTTCTGAAGATGCTGGGGCTACTTGGAAACACTTGAATAGTGATTTTGGATTAGTAGTACGTCCTTTTTACTTTTCAAGAATTGTTGTTGACCCTAGAAATCCAGATATCGTAGTTAAAGGTGGTTTAAATGGTTCCATAAGTAGAGATGGTGGAAAAACATTTAAAAATTTAGGTGTTATGCACTCAGATATTCATGACATTACTTTTGACAACCTAGACAGCAATCGTATTTTCTGCGGTACTGATGGAGGTGTGTATAGAAGCTGGGATGGCGGAAACACTATGGAAATGGTAAGCAACTTACCTGTTTCTCAATTTTATCACGTAAGTATAGACGACAAAGAACCTTTCAATGTATATGGAGGTTTACAAGACAATGGTTCTTGGTATGGTCCTTCTAAAAGTCCAGGCGGAGTGGAATCTCGTGATTGGACAAGAATTGGTCAAGGTGACGGATTTAGAGTAATAAAACATCCAACCAAGAACATTATTTACAGCGAAATGCAAGGTGCTGAAAATGTTTGGCGTTACAATACAGATACACAAGAATTGATTACGATTCAGCCATTGGCAGTAAAAGGGGATCCAAAATTGCGTTTCAATTGGAACGCTCCGATGGAAATAAGCCAAAAACAACCCGATCGTTTTTATATGGGAAGCCAATTCGTGCACAAATCAGAAGATATGGGAAGAACTTGGACTAAAATTTCACCAGATTTGACCACCAAGGACCCTCTGAAAATGGACACAACAAAATCAGGTGGTTTATCTGTTGACAATTCAGGTGCTGAGCAACATTGTACCATTTTTACCATTGCAGAATCTCCTTTGAACGAAAAAGTAATTTGGGCAGGTACTGACGATGGTAATGTACAAGTGACTAAAGATGGAGGAAAAACTTGGACTAATGTGGTAGCTAATATTAGTGGCTTGCCAAAAAATACTTGGTGCTATCATATTGAAGCAAGTGTTTTTGGAGAAGGAACTGCTTATGCTGTTTTTGAAGGTCACGCCAAAAACGACTACACTCCTTACACCTACAAAACAACCGATTATGGAAAGACCTGGAAATCAATCATAACTCCAGATGTTGATGGCTTTGTTCGTAACATTCAAGAAGATTTCAAGAATGAAAATTTATTATTCTTAGGAACAGAAAAAGGATTGTATATCACAATTGATGGAGGAGCTAACTGGTCTCATTTTACCAATAATATGCCATCAGTAGCAGTTCACTTTATGGATATTAATAAAAAAACCAATTCCTTAGTTATGGCTACACACGGTAGAGGTGTTATTATTTTAGATGACATCACTCCTTTACGTCAAATTAATCAAGAGGTTTTAGCTAAAGATGTACACTTTTTTGATTTAAAACCTGCAATTATTGAGGAACAATCCAGCTTTGGAACTACAGCAACAGAGCTTGAATTTGTGGGTAGAAATCCATCTACAAGTGCTCAAATCATTTATTACCTTAAGAAAAGACACACATTAGGTAAAATGGATATTGAAATTCAAGATGAAAAAGGGAATAAAATCATTTCATTGGCACCCGGTAAGCAAAAAGGAATTAATGTAGTTAACTGGGATTACAATATGAAAAATCCAAAAATTGCTGCTGCCAAAACGCTTTCTTTTGCAGGATTTACTGCTCCTAGAGTACAAGAAGGTACTTATAAAGTAGTATTAACTAAAGGTAAAGAAACCTATACGCACAATCTTAAAGTACTAAACGATCCGAAAAGTAGTATCTCTGCAGCTGATCGTTTGAAACAAAAAGAAACCACTCGTGAATTGTTTAACAAAAACGAAGAATTGGCTTATACCGTTTATGAGATTGATGAAACTGTAAAATTATTAGATCAATTGATTGCTAAAAACAAAAGTTTTAGCAAACAAGGGACTAAGATAAAAACTGACTTTGAAAGTCTTAAAGCAAAAATGGTAGTTACTACCGGCGATGGATACGTAGCAACAGCTGAACCGCAATTGAGAGAAAAATTAGGCGAACTTTATGCTTCTGTAGCAGGGAATTTTACTGCTCCATCACCTTCTCAGTTAGAAAACAAAGATGCTATTTTGCAACGTTTTGACACTTCAATGACCGAATTTAAAAACTTAAAAACGAAAAACGAAGCTGCTTATTTAAAACAAGCAAAAGAACAGAATATTCCGTTTACACTTAAAACTTATGCAGAGTTTGTAGCAGAATAATTTCACAATACTTTGATATTTAAAAACGCTAACTTCGGTTAGCGTTTTTTTATTATCGGATGGGTAAATATTTTTATTTATCCGATATTAGTTGTATTTTTGTGGGGTTATGTGGAAAATAGATTTAGGATATCGCGAAGAATTTCAATCAACTTTTGAACGATTGTACCAAAAAAAACAAGATTTGCAAAACAGCAGACCCTTGCCTACTATCGCTTTGAATAAAATAAAAGAAAGTTTATCCATAGAATGGACCTACAATTCCAATAGTATAGAAGGAAACACCTTAACATTAAGAGAAACCCAAATGGTTTTGCAAGAAGGCATCACTATAAAAGGGATTTCTTTAAGAGAACATTTCGAAGCACACAATCACGACAAAGCCATTGATTACCTTTTTTCGATAATCAATGAGAACTATGTATTGCGAAGTATTGATATATTATCGTTACACGGTTTGGTATTACGCTCGATTGAAGATGATTTTGCAGGTAGATTACGTAATGGAGGTGTCCGTATTTCGGGAGCCAATTTTATTCCACCCAATGCGAATAAAGTTTCGGATTTACTAGATGAATTGATTGACTTCATTAACACCAACCCTTTACATCTAAACGATATTGAGTTGGCTACTATTTTTCATCATAAATTAGTTTGGATTCATCCTTTTTTTGATGGCAATGGAAGAACGGTTCGTTTAAGTATGAATTTGTTATTGATGCGATGTGGTTTTCCACCAGCAATTATTCTCAAGAACGATAGAAAAAAATACTATGAAGCCCTCAATCAAGCTAATAATGGTAACTATCAAAAATTAATACTCTTGATGAGTCAAGCACTTGAGCGAAGTTTGAATATTTACCTAAATGCTATGCCTGATAGTAACAACGACTTTCAGACAATAGCTAATATTGTTAGTGAACCAAGTAGCCCTTACGGACAAGAATATGTTAGTTTATTAGCTCGAACGGGAAAAATAGACGCCTACAAAGAAGGGCGAAATTGGTACACCACCAAAGAGGCCATTGAAGCCTATATCAGTACCAGAAAAAGAAAACGCTAACCCAAAAAGTTAGCGTTTTTTTGTATCCCTTTTTTAACACAATCTTCGATAGTGTTCTACCAAAAGAATAAATCAAAATAGTAACTTTGCTTCCGACCTATTCGGAATTTGCAAAATTATGCTAGATACAAACAATACTATTGAAGTTCAAGGCGCTCGCGTTCACAACCTAAAAAACATCGACATTGCTATTCCTAGAGAAAAACTCGTTGTCATAACAGGACTTTCGGGTTCGGGAAAATCGTCTTTGGCATTCGACACTATTTATGCCGAAGGACAACGTCGCTATGTAGAAACATTTTCGGCTTATGCCCGACAATTTTTAGGAGGATTAGAACGTCCAGATGTTGATAAAATCGATGGTCTTTCGCCTGTGATTGCTATTGAACAAAAAACGACTAGCAAAAGCCCGCGTTCTACCGTGGGAACAATTACTGAAATATACGATTTCTTGCGTTTGTTATATGCGCGTGGTGCTGATGCCTATAGTTATAATACGGGAGAAAAAATGGTTTCCTACTCTGATGAGCAAATCAAAGAATTAATCATTCAGGATTTTAATGGAAAAAGAATCAATATTTTGGCTCCAATCATTCGAGCGAGAAAAGGACATTATGCCGAACTCTTCCAACAAATTACCAAACAAGGTTTTCTAAAAGTAAGAGTAAATGGAGAAATTGTAGACATTACTCCCGGAATGAAACTCGACCGTTACAAAACACACGATATAGAAATTGTAGTGGATAGAATTGTTGTTGATACTTCTGATGACATACAAAAACGTTTGTCCGAAAGTATCAACACTGCTATGCATCACGGTGAAAATGTATTGATGATTTTGAATCAGGATACGAATGAGGTACGCTTTTTTAGTCGTAATTTGATGTGTCCAACTACTGGAATTTCGTATCAAAATCCTGAACCCAATTTGTTTTCTTTCAACTCACCAAAAGGAGCTTGCGAACACTGTAATGGATTAGGGACTATTAATGAAATCAATACCAAAAAAATCATTCCCAATCCAAAATTATCTATCAAAGCAGGTGGTTTTGCTCCGCTTGGAGAATACAAGTCGTCTTGGATTTTTAAGCAGCTTGAAACTATTGGAGAAAAATTTAATTTTAAAATAACGGACCCCATCGAAAAAATTCCTCCAGAAGCTATTGAAATGATTTTGAATGGTGGTAAAGAAAAATTTGCTGTTCAATCCAAGGATTTGGGCGTCACGAGAGAGTACAAAATTGATTTTGAAGGCATTTCACATTTCATCAAAAACCAACACGATGAAAGCGGCTCTACTGCTATCAAGCGTTGGGCTAAAGAATTTATGGACGAAATTGCTTGTCCAGTTTGCGAAGGTTCTCGCCTTAAAAAAGAAGCTAATTATTTTAGAGTAAACGAAAAGAATATTTCTGAATTGTGCACTATGGACATTTCAGATTTGACGGCTTGGTTTTTGGATTTAGAAAATCATTTGACCGATAAACAAAAACGAATTGCAACAGAAGTCATCAAGGAAATCAAAGACAGATTAGCGTTTTTGATGAATGTTGGTTTAAATTATTTGGCGTTGAGCCGAAGTTCTAAATCACTTTCGGGTGGTGAAGCACAGCGCATTCGTTTGGCTACCCAAATTGGCTCGCAATTGGTTGGTGTGCTTTATATTTTAGACGAACCGAGTATTGGTTTACATCAGAGAGATAATGAAAAACTAATTCATTCGCTAGAGCAATTGCGTGATATTGGCAATTCCGTTTTGGTCGTTGAGCACGACAAAGATATGATTGAACGTGCCGATTATGTAATAGATATTGGTCCAAAAGCAGGGAAATATGGAGGCGAAATCATCAGCATTGGTACTCCACAAGAAACCTTAGCATCCAATACTATAACTGCACAATATTTGAATGGAAAAATGAAATTTGACATTCCCAAAAAGCGCAGAACTGGCAATGGAAAGTTCCTTAAATTAACTGGAGCAACGGGAAACAATCTAAAAAATGTTTCTATAGAAATTCCGCTAGGGCAAATGATTTGTGTAACAGGTGTTTCGGGGAGTGGAAAATCAACTTTAATCAACGAAACCCTCTACCCTATCTTGAATGCTTATTATTTTAACGGGGTCAAAAAACCGCAACCTTATAAAAAGATTGAAGGTTTGGAACATATCGATAAAGTAATTGATATTGACCAAAGTCCAATTGGAAGAACACCGCGTTCTAATCCTGCGACTTACACTGAGGTTTTTACCGAAATCCGCAATTTGTTTACGATGACTTCCGAAAGTATGATTCGGGGTTACAAAGCGGGACGTTTTAGTTTTAATGTAAAAGGGGGGCGTTGCGAAACCTGCGAAGGTTCTGGTGTTCGAACTATCGAAATGAACTTTTTACCTGATGTGTATGTAGAATGCGAAAGCTGTCAGGGCAAACGATTTAATAGAGAAACCCTTGAAATTCGCTACAAAGGCAAATCGATTTCGGATGTATTGGATATGACTATTGATGAAGCGGTACCGTTTTTCGAAAATATTCCAAAAATATATAGAAAAGTAAAAACCTTGCAAGATGTTGGTTTGGGTTACATAACGCTTGGACAACAAAGTACCACGCTTTCTGGTGGTGAAGCACAACGTATTAAACTAGCGGGTGAATTGTCTAAAAAAGATACAGGAAATACGTTTTATATTTTAGACGAACCTACTACAGGCTTGCATTTTGAGGATATTCGGGTGTTGATGGATGTGATTAATCGATTGGTGGACAAAGGAAATACCGTTTTGATTATCGAACACAATATGGACGTCATTAAACTCGCCGATTATATCATTGACATTGGTCCCGAAGGCGGAAAAGGTGGTGGACAGCTTGTAGCCAAAGGAACACCTGAGGAAATCATTAAAGTAAAAAAGAGTTATACAGGAGAATTTTTAAAGAAAGAATTGAAAGTTTAATTTAAAAAAATTACTTTTAAAGAAATATAAAATTAAATGAAAATAATAGCAAAAAAAGTTAGACAATTTATAGGTTACAAAAATGGACTAATAAAACCAATATTTAAAATTGATGATAATCAAAACATATCACCAATTTCTTTGGAAGAATATCCAAATAGTGGACATATTTTTTTTAGTGATTATGAATTATTAGATAATGATATAAAAGAAGAAATATTTTTAATGGATAATTGTTTTTTTATATCAGAAGACAATAACTATGAAGATAAAAAAACGGAAAGTGGAGCTTGCAAAAAAAGAATAAATTACAATACTAGAATAAGTAGTTATTTCAAAAATATTGAGCCTACAAAATTCATTCCTATTTATACAAATAGTTTTTCCATACAAAATAATGAAGTAGATTTTCCAGAAAATATAAAAAGTAAAATATTCTTTCTTAAAAACAAGACAAAATTATTTGGTCCCTTTGAAAGAAATGGTAAAGAGCTTAAAGCTATAAATTTTAAAGAATTTGAAGAAAATTTTAACGATCAATTATTTTTAAATTTTATTGAAGACTATGAAAGAAAATATGACACTTCAACAATATTTGAGATAATACTAGAAGAAGCATCAAACTTCATTTTTTCAGATAATGAAGGTTTTGAGTATCTAGAAGATTTTAAATTTTTTATAGATAGTAAAATTGGCATTGCAATTGACTTTACTCCCGTTGCATCACTTCATAAATGGGCTCTAGAAAAACTAGAACAAAGTTCACCAAGTATTTCTCCTTTCTTAAAAGAGATTAAAAACATATCATCATCAGCCATTTCTTCTGCTGAAAATCTCAAATGGAAAAAGTATATTGATTATTTAGAAACAATTAAGAATGAAGAAGTTGAGATTGAAAATTTAGTTAAGTTATTATTTAACAAAAAATTCATTAAGGAAACAATTGATACTTCTGAAATAGAGAAATTAAATAAAAAAATAGAAAATATTGAGAATGATTTAAAACTAAAAGATAATGCAAATTTAGCTTTAATTGACGCAAATAGAACTTTAAAAGATAAACTCAAAGAAGAAAAAAGTAAGGTAAAAGAAAATAGTAAAGTAGATGCTATTCGCTTTCCAAACCTTTTCAAAGTTTTAGATATTGAAAATGAAATTAATGAAATTGAAAAAATTTTAATTGAAAAAATAACTTCTTCAAATCTAAAAAAGGAAAACGAAAGGCTCTCTGTAAGAATAGAGATATTAGACGAGGAAATCAAAAAGAAGCAAGAAGAATTAAGAGGAGTTGAAGATTCTGTAAAAAAGATTAAAGATATATTTGACAGAACAGCATCTGAACATACTGCAAAATTACAAGAAGCTAAAACGTACAACGACTTACTAAATGGTATTGAAATCTTGCCAAACAAGGATAAAAAAAAGGTTTCAGAAATAATAAAAGCAAACATAATTTCATTGAATCCTGATATAACTGCAAAAAAATACATCCTTGAAATTAAAGAAAGATTGTCAAGTCAAGGGAGGGAATATTCTTTTAACGATGTTGCAAATATAATAATTACAATCAACCAAACATTTATAACCATTATAGCTGGTGCTCCTGGAGTTGGCAAAACTTCATTGGTTGAAAAATTATCAAAAAGTTATGGACTAAACGAAGATTATGGTTATCTGGAAATTGCTTGTGCAAAAGGATGGACATCTTCAAAAGATTTGATTGGTTTTTTTAATCCGTTAACTAATAAATTCCAACCAGCCAAAACCAAATTAAGAGAAGCTTTAAAAAAATCCGAAGAAAATCCAAATGCTCCTTATCTTGTTCTGCTCGACGAAGCTAACTTGAGTCCAATTGAGCATTATTGGTCTGATTTTATTAAGCTTGCCGATAGCAATTATTCACGAAAAATAAAAATTTCAGATGATGAAGAAATTCAGTTTGGAGATGGTTTTAGATTTGTTGCAACCATAAATCACGACTACACGACGGAAGCACTTTCAAACAGATTGATAGATAGAGCTGCAATAATACAATTAGATAAAACAAATATTATTACTGATGATTCAACAATCAACATTGATTCAATTTGTAATTTTAAAGAAGTAGAAAATATTTTTACGGAAACACAAAAATGGCAAACAGAAGAAACATTAATTAAAGATACATTCAATAAAATAAAAGAAAGATTAGAATCTAATCATACTATCTTAATTAGTCCACGAAAAGAAATTGCAATTTATAAGTATTGTAAAGTTGCTACTGGCTTATTAGAAGGCAATAGTTATGTTGCACTTGATTATGCCATATGTCAACACATTCTCCCATTAATTAACGGGAGGGGAGAATCGTTTCAAAAGTTACTAGAAGGTTTGAAAAGTGATTTGAATGATAAAGGAATGACCAAATCAGAAAAATTATTGACCAAAATAATTGAAAGAGGCAAAGTGTTAAAACACTTCAGATACATTTACTATTAATCGTTAATTTATGATGAATTGTATTTTACATTGCTTAAAAAACAATCAAAATCAAAACTTTGAGTTAAACCAAGGTGACTGTATCGATGAAACTGATAATTTTTCTTTTTACTTAGAAAGTGATTCCGATTGTGGTGACGTAAGAATTGACATCACAGATATACCTTTTAAACTTAATAGGCTGACTGAAATTAAACATAAATATATTTATGTACTTGATTACAATTCTCTTCAAGATTATTTTCAAAGCCAAAAATTTAGAATTGATAGTTATAGTAAAGAAATTTATTGTAGTGCACTCCAAAAAAAAATCTGGTTTTATAGATTATTTGTTAACTATCCTATTGGTCGCTGCGACATTCTGTTAATTGAGAATACAACCGAAAGAATAATACAATCTTTTAGTTTGAATATTAATTCATCAAAAATAAATGAGATAGAGTTCGATTCGTTAGTTAAATATATTGAATCAAAAAGAACAAAAATATGGACAAAACATTCCTTATTAAAGCATACAGCAGCTCCATTGAATGCAGATGATAAAATAGAATGGCTACTTAATTTTTGCGAAAATTTTGTTAATGATTTAAAAAACGAACATCTTCATTTTTTTAGTTTCGATAAAATTAAAATTATCAAGCAAAAAAATGAAATTGTAAACTATACAGCAGAAATAAATATATCAGATGAATCATTATTTTGGCTAATAAATAACTTAGACACTTTATATCCATCCACATCCTACGATGTAAATAAAATAATAATAAATAATAGACTCTTTGCTCCTTTAGAAATACTCTCAAATGAACTTGAAGAAAGTACTGACACAAACGAAAATCAAATAATACACGGTTTTTTAACTGAGTTAAAACTTTTCTTAAATCAAATTAAAGACTCTTTTGAAGAGAATATTAAAAATTGTTCCAAAGTTACTTTCGACGGTCGCTTAAATTTCTATTCTTACAAAAGAAGTCTAAAACGTTTGCAAGACATAATTGAAAACATAATTGAAGTTAAATTTTATTTAGACAGATATATACCTGTAACTAATGAAACTTTAGATTTTATCAATACCAACAAAATAGAATCTAAAGAACATTATAATTTTGTATACAAAAAGCTAATTGAATGGTTACTTTATAAAAACGCTACCTATTCTAAAGATAAAAAACTATTCAAAGGAATAAACAGAATGGATCAACTATTTGAAAAAGCTTGTTTTTACAAGTTAATAGATTCTTTCATAAATTTAGAATATGAAGCTGAAGAAATTAGTCGAAATGAAGATGGGTTCCCTAATAAAATTAAATTATTTAAAAAAGGTATTGTTCATTATTTGTATTTTGAAACAATACCAAACAAACTTACAACAGTCCGAAATAATTCTGGAAAGTTAAAACCTGATTTTACTATTGAATTGGAGAATGGTAAATTCATAATTATTGATGCAAAATACAAGAAATTAGACATCATTAATAGATTTGATTATCCTGATTTAACATTAAAATATCTTCACGGTATAGGAAATAAATCTGGTGGTTTTTTCAATCCTTTAGGATTATTTGTATTATATCCAGGAATCGAAGATTCAATAGAGTTTTATCAAAATAAGGAATATGATTTAGATAGCGACAACCCTGTATATCCATCAATTGGTAGTATTGGATTAAACTTTGAAAATGAAAGTCGATTATTAAATAACAGTATTCAGAAACTTCTAGAAGTTAATTAATTTAACATAATATTGATTTAAAACTCTAATCAAAGCATACCTGAGGAAATCATTAAAGTAAAAAAGAGCTATACAGGAGAATTTTTGAAAAAAGAATTGGTATAATTCCCCTCAACAACAGAAAAGAACAAGAACATAATAATAACAGATTTTTATCCGTTGAAAAAATAATAAAATTGAAAGCATATGAAATTAGAAGATTTTGATAACGACGAAGACAAAGTGATTCAAGACAAATTGAAACGCAAAACTTGGAATGAAATTCGTACGAATGATAGCTGGGCGATTTTCAAAATTATGTCCGAATTCGTAAATGGATACGAAACAATGAGTAGAATTGGGCCTTGTGTGACTATTTTTGGTTCGGCACGTTTAAAACCTGACACCCCTTACTATTTATTGGCTGAGAAAATTGCTTATAAAGTTAGCAAAGCTGGTTACGGCATCATCACAGGTGGTGGACCTGGAATTATGGAGGCTGGAAACAAGGGTGCTCATTTAGGTGGAGGTACTTCAGTAGGATTGAATATAGAATTGCCTTTTGAACAACATTTCAATCCTTATATTGACCACGATAAGAACCTGAATTTTGACTATTTCTTCGTGCGCAAAGTAATGTTTGTGAAATATTCGCAAGGATTTATTGTGATGCCAGGTGGTTTTGGTACAATGGATGAACTATTCGAAGCTATTACATTGATTCAGACTAAAAAGATTGGAAAGTTCCCAATCATTTTGGTAGGAACTAGTTTCTGGTCGGGTTTGATAGATTGGATTAAAAGTGTATTGGTGGAAAGAGAACATACCATTAGCGAAGATGATTTGGACTTATTCAAACTCGTGGATACCGAAGATGAAGTCCTAGATGTATTGGATAAGTTTTATAAGAAGTATGATTTGAGTCCAAATTTTTAATAGAAAAACTGTCCTGTCGGACAGTTTTTTTTTACAATTAGTAGTTCGTTTCAAGGAGAATATGTATTTTTATGTGGAAGAGTTAGATTTTTGTTTTGAAATGAAACCAAGAAAGCTAAATGTTTATCTTTAGCCCCGATAGTAGCGGCATCCTTTGTTTTTTTCTTTAAAAAAACAAAGATATAGCGGATAGCGGGACGTTGTTTCCTGAAAAGCCTATTCTTTCTGCTTCAAAAAAAAGCAACTCTATTTTAATTGAATGTAAGTTTACCCCTAAATCCAAAAGCTGTTTGATGCGCCAATCTACTTGTTTATTTTTTTTGTTACTGTTGTTCTTCTCTTTTTCTGCAAAAGGGCAACATCAGACAAATCTTAAAGCCACAGTAAATTGGACTACTAAATCACTTTATGTAGAGCAAGAAATCAATTTTAATAATGATAGTGACGACACCTTAAAAACGATTGTTTTGAACGATTGGAACCACGCTTACTCTGACCTATCGACTCCGCTTAGCAAACGTTTTTCTGATGAATTTTATCGCGGTTTTCATTTGTCTAAAAAAGAAGAACGAGGCGGGACTTTTAATTTAAGTATTCGAGATAGAGAACAACAAGAGTTGCTTTGGGAACGTTTGAATAAAAAGCCGGATGTCATTGAAATACAATTAAAAAAACCACTACTTCCCGGCGAAAACCTTACAATTCAACTTAATTATTTGGCAAAAATACCAAGTGATAGATTTACCGGTATTGGCTATTCTGCCAAAAAAATGAACCTTAAAAATTGGTTTTTGTCGCCAGCTCGATATGAAAATCAAGCCTTTACAAAGAACAGTAATGCAAACTTAGAAGACATTGCGAACGCATTAAGCTCCTTTGAAGTTACGCTAAAAGTTCCTCTAAATTATGCTGTGACTACAGACTTGATAGCAACAAAAAAAGAATCAGATAGCAACGCTACAACTTATTCTTTGAGTGGCAATAATAGAACTGATTTTAGTCTTTTTGTTGAGGAAAAAAACAGCTTTACAAACTATAAAAGTGACCTTATTGACATACACACAAACCTAAAAGATAATGCTATTGACCCTATTCAAAAAGCAATTATTATTGATAGAATTGTACATTTTGCAAAAAATGAAATAGGCTTGTATCCACATACTAAAATTACGGTTAGCCAATCTGATTATGAACACAATCAGTTTTATGGATTGAATCAGTTACCCTCTTTTTTGAGTCCATTTAGCAATGAATTTATATTTGAATTGCAGTTTTTGAAAACTTTTTTGAATAATTATTTAAAGAACACTTTGCGATTAGACCCCAGAAAAGACAATTGGATTTATGATGGTATACAAATTTATACTATGATGAATTATATTGATACTTACCATCCTGATAGCAAAATGTTTGGAACCATAAGTAAGATAAGAGTATTAAAAAGTTACAATCTATTTAATCTCGATTTTAATGACCAATACAGCTACTTCTATATGCTAATGGCAAGAAAAAATCTAGACCAACCACTAGGTGACCCAAAAAATACTTTAATAAAATTCAATGAACAAATTGCAAGTAAATACAGAGCTGGATTGAGTTTTAAGTACTTGAATAATTATTTAAAAGAAGCAACTGTACCTAAAAGCATATTGGCTTTTTATGATTTAAATCAAAGAAAACAAACCAATGATGATGATTTAATAAGCATTCTTAAATCGAATACAACAAAAAACATTGACTGGTTTTTTGAGACAATCATTAACTCCAGAAAATTACTTGATTTTAAGATTGATTTAGTAAGCAAAACAAAAGACAGTATTCGTTTTTCTATCAAAAACAAGACAAATGTTTTTGTACCTGTACCAATTTATGGGACCAAAAAAGGAAACATCGTTTTTAGCAAATGGTTAGACATCCCGAAAAATCCAGATACTATTTACAGTATCCCAAGAGAAAATGCCGAGAAAATAATTTTGAACTTAAACAATGAAGTTCCCGAATTTAACTTAAGAAATAATTGGAGAAAATTGAATGGTTTTTTTCCAAATAATCGCCCTTTAAAGTTTGTATTTCTAAAAGACCTAGAAGACCCGTATTACAATCAAGTGTTGTATACTCCAGTATTAGGATTTAATGTATATGATGGTTTTTCTCCTGGCATACGTTTTCATAACAAAACGATTTTAAACAAGCCATTTACATTCGATATGAGTCCGATGTATTCCTTAAAAGCAAAGACTTTTTCGGGTTCTGGATTTTTTGTAGTGAATGAAAACTATCGAGAAAGTAGGTTGTACAATGTTCGCTATTCGCTTGGAGCATCCTACTTTCATTATGCTCCCGACGCTACCTACCTACGACTCAATCCAATGATACAAATGCAAATTAGAAGCAGGGATTTTAGAGACAATCGGAAGCAACTTTTAGTATTTCGGCATGTTATGGTCGATAGAGAGAAAAGCGCGATTGTCGTGGATAATTCTATGCTAAACTATTCGGTTTTTAATGCCAGATACATCAATTCAAAAACTGAAATAACCAATCATTTGAGTTTTTCAACAGATTTACAATTGGCAAAAGAATTTGGTAAAACATCTGTAGAGATTGATTACCGAAAATTGTTTCGGGGCAATCGACAACTGAATTTAAGATTGTTCATTGGGCGTTTTTTGTATAATACTTCTACAGGTACAGATTTTTTCAGCTACGCACTAGACCGCCCAACGGATTATTTGTTTGATTACAACTATTACGGACGTTCAGAAAGTACCGGATTTTTTAGCAGACAATTTATCTTGGCCGAAGGAGGATTTAAATCAAAACTCAACACACCTTATGCCAACCAATGGTTGACTACTTTTAATGCAAGCTTCAATATATGGAATTGGATTGAACTTTATGGTGATGCTGGTTTTGTTAAAAATAAAGGTACACAAGCACAATTTGTTTATGATAGTGGCGTTAGACTGAATCTATTAACTGATTATTTTGAACTCTATTTTCCAGTTCGTTCAAGTAATGGTTGGGAAATTTCTCAAAGAAATTATAATCAAAAAATTCGCTTTGTCGTTACATTTGACCCAAGTAAACTAATCAATCTTTTTACAAGAAAATGGTTTTAAAAACACTTAAAAACCAACAATAAAATAGTAATTTACTATTATTTTAATAAAATAACGAATAATTAAATAATTTAAAACCCTTAAAAAACGGTTTTGATTGAAAATAATTTAATTTTATTTTATCTAACGAATTATGAAAATCACTTGTTTTTAAGTAAGTTTGCATAAAATTACTATCTACTACACCATGGTAAAAGAACAACACAACACTACTTTAACTTTTGAAGATTTTAAAACAGAAGTTATAAACGATTACAAATTAGCCATTACCAGTCGCGAATGTAGCCTTTTAGGACGTAAAGAAGTACTTACCGGGAAAGCTAAGTTTGGTATTTTTGGTGATGGTAAGGAAGTACCACAATTAGCAATGGCTAAGGCTTTTCAAAACGGAGATTTCCGTTCAGGTTATTACAGAGACCAAACTTTCATGATGGCTATAGGCGAATTAACTCCGGTTCAATTTTTTGCTGGATTATACGGTCATACAGACTTGAACCACGACCCTATGTCGGCAGGAAGACAAATGGGAGGCCATTTTGTTACACACAGTCTGAACGAGGATGGTAGCTGGAAGAACCTAACACAACAAAAAAATTCAAGTGCCGATATTTCACCAACAGCAGGGCAAATGCCAAGACTGTTAGGATTAGCACAAGCTTCAAAAATATACAGAAACATACCTGAGATAAGTAACGCTTCTAATTTTTCTAAAAACGGAAACGAAATTGCTTGGGGAACAATTGGTAATGCAAGTACCTCTGAAGGTTTGTTTTTTGAAACCATCAATGCTGCTGGAGTACTACAAGTTCCTATGGTAATGAGTGTTTGGGATGACGAATATGGAATTTCTGTCCACGCCAAATACCAAACTACAAAAGAAAACATTTCGGAAATTCTAAAAGGGTACCAAAGAGACGAAAAAAATAACGGTTACGAAATTTTTAGAGTAAAAGGCTGGGACTATGCAGAATTGATTGCTACTTACGAAAAAGCAGCAGCTATAGCACGCGAAGAGCACGTTCCTGTTTTAATCCACGTACAACAACTTACACAACCTCAAGGTCATTCTACATCAGGCTCTCATGAACGCTATAAAAACAGCGACAGATTGGCTTGGGAAAAAGAATATGACTGTTTACGTCAAATGCGTTTATGGATGATTGCAATTAATATTGCTTCTCCAGAAGAATTAGACGTGATTGATGCAGAAGCAAAAAAAGAGGTTTTAGAAGCCAAAAAAGAAGCTTGGAATAACTTCATTCAACCAATAATTAATGAACAAAAAGAGCTAATTAATTTATTAGAACAATTAGCACCTTCAAGCATCAATAAAGATTTTATCGTAAAACATATTGCTGATTTAAAAGCCATTAAAAACCCATTAAAAAAGGAAATTTTAATTGCAGCTAGAAAATCATTGCGATTGCTAATCAATCAAAAAGGACACACTGAATTAGCTCAATGGATATCAGCTTACATCAATAAAACGCAACCAAAATTCAGTAGCAATCTTCACTCTGAATCAAAATTCAATGTTCAATCAGTAGAAAAAATAGCGCCAACGTATAACGAAAATGCGTCTGCTGATACTGACGGAAGAATGATTTTACGTGACAACTTTGACGCTCTTTTCAACAAATATCCTGAAGTTTTAATTTTTGGAGAAGATGCCGGGACTATTGGTGATGTAAACCAAGGATTGGAAGGTATGCAAGAAAAATATGGAGAATTACGTGTTGCCGATACAGGTATTCGTGAAGCTACCATACTTGGCCAAGGGATTGGTATGGCGTTAAGAGGATTACGTCCTATCGCAGAAATTCAATACTTAGATTACTTATTGTATGCTATTCAAATCATGAGTGATGACTTGGCTACATTGCAATACCGTACCGTTGGAAAACAGAAAGCACCACTTATTGTTCGTACTCGTGGTCATCGTTTAGAAGGAATTTGGCATTCTGGCTCTCCAATGGGAATGATTATCAATGCTGTTAGAGGAATGCATGTATTGGTTCCTAGAAATATGACACAAGCTGCTGGATTTTACAACTCACTCTTAGAATGTGACGAACCGGCTTTAGTGATTGAATGCTTAAATGGTTACCGCTTGAAAGAAGTAGCTCCAACTAATTATGGTGAATTCAAAACACCAATTGGAGTTGTTGAAACACTGAAAGAAGGAACAGACATCACTTTGGTATCTTACGGTTCAACTTTGCGTTTGGTACAACAAGCCGCTAACGAACTTTTAGAAGTGGGAATCAATTGCGAAGTTATCGATGTGCAGTCATTACTTCCTTTTGACTTGAATCATGATATTGTAAAAAGTTTAGCTAAAACGAATCGCCTTTTAGTCATCGACGAAGATGTTCCTGGTGGTGCTTCGGCTTATCTTTTACAACAAATTACAGAAATTCAAGATGGTTACAAATACTTAGACAGCAAGCCTGAAACACTTACTGCCAAAGCACATCGCCCAGCTTATGGAACCGATGGAGATTATTTTTCAAAACCATCTGCTGAGGATATTTTCGAAAAAGTGTACAGTATGATGCACGAAAGTAATCCTGCTAAATTTCCTAGTTTATACTAAAAAATAAACACTTATAAAAAAATGCCGTTTCGAATAGGAACGGCATTTTTATTTATGAAATAAACATTTTGTTATATACTTTTTTTATTACTTTTAAAATTCAATAAAAAAAGGAATGACCTCACTTGAACAAGTACTACAAAAACTCGAAGGAATAAAAGTAATTGCTCCAGCAGTCCCTTATTCTTCCTATGTTGCCTTAGATTTATCTATTCACAATCAAGAATTAACAAACTATAATCTAACTACTTCTGTCGGTTTTGAAAATTATATCGAAAACTATTTAAAGGAAAATCAAGCTAACATCGCTTATGGCGGATATAACGAAACAAGAAACTTATATAAAAGAAGCCACGTGTTCAATACTTCAGAGGAAGAGGAACGCAATATACACATTGGATTAGATTTATGGACAACTGCTAATACCCCTATTCTAGCTGCGTTAGATGGAAAAATTCACAGCTTTCAATTCAATAATCAATTAGGAGATTACGGCCCAACTATTATTCTAGAACATCAAATTGACGACCACCATTTCTACACTTTATACGGACACTTGTCCCTAGAGAGCATTCAAAACCTTTCCAAAGGACAAATTGTAAAAAAAGGAGAACAAATAGCCACATTAGGAAAAGCAAGCGTAAATGGCGACTATGCACCTCATTTGCATTTCCAAATCATAAAAGATATTCAGGATAAAGAAGGTGATTATCCAGGAGTATGTAGTCAAAGTATGCTTTCTTTTTATTTATCCAATTGTCCAGACCCTAATTTATTATTAAAAATCAACTCATAATCATGCATCCAAACGAACAACTCATCCATAAATTCTACACAGCTTTTCAGAATGGAGACGCCCTTACTATGAAAGAATGCTACCATCCCGACATTCAATTTCGTGACCCTGCTTTTGGACTTTTAAAAGAAGAACAAGCCAGTATGATGTGGAAAATGCTTTTAGAAAGAGCCAAAGGTGCTATAAAAATTGAGTACAATGAAGTTAAAGCAGATGATACTTATGGCACAGCAAAATGGGTTGCACATTACACTTTTTCACAAACTAACCGAAAAGTAGTTAATCATATTGCCGCTGAATTTGAATTCAAAGATGGGCTTATATACAAACATACCGATAACTTCAATGTATGGAAATGGTCGCAACAAGCGATGGGATGGAAAGGATATTTACTAGGCTGGACAGGCTTTTTCCAAAAGAAAATTCAAGAAAAAGCATTGTATTCGTTAAAAAAATATAGTGAACGTTAAACAGCAAAAAAAAGGGCTATCAAGAAAAAATTCTTCATAGCCCATTTTTATATATTGTTTGTTAACTACAAAAAGATACTTAGTATATAATAAGTAATTGCCGCTAACAATGCTGAAATAGGAATGGTTAATACCCAAGCCCACATTAAACTTACGGTTACCCCCCAACGCACTGCAGAAACTCTTTTGGTCAATCCTACACCAATAATAGAACCTGTAATGGTGTGAGTAGTACTAACTGGAATTTTAAGATGTTCTGTGAAATATAAGGTCAAAGCACCAGCTGTTTCGGCAGCAACACCTTCGAAGGATGATACTTTAGTGATTTTAGAACCCATTGTTTTCACAATTTTCCAACCACCACTCAATGTACCTGCCGCAATAGCAGTATAACAAGCTAAAGGAATCCAAGATGGCATTGCTCCTTTTATCTCTTTATCATCATTAGGTAAAATCACTTGCAACCAATCTGGCAAAGATTCTTGAGCCACTCCACTAGTATGAATATATACGGCTACTGCTGCTGCAATAATTCCCATTACTTTTTGAGAATCGTTTCCACCGTGTCCTAAACTAAAAGCCGCAGAAGACAGTAATTGAAATTTTTTCAACCACGAATTCGCTTGATGAATATTTAAACTACTAAAAATCAAACAGAAAGTACTTATTGACAAAACAATAAATGCAACTAATAACCATTTGATATTGTGCGCTTCAAAAGCTACGCTCCAAAAGTGTGAATCAAATCTTGGTTTTTCAATATCTGCATAATACTTCATTTGTTTTTCAACAAACCAAACAGTTACTGCCATTATTGACAAGGTAAATATTTTTGGGTAAATGCTTTTCTTAGAAGAATTTAATAACCAAATTGAAATTAAATAAGAAATCAAAGCTCCCAACAAAGGCGCTAAAACGATAAATGCTATAACGATTAAAACACCAGAAGGCAAACCTCCATCTTTTCCTTCTTTGAACCAAGTAACCACGCCAAAACCTGCGTGAGCTATGGCTGCTCCAGCAAAACCACCTATCAAAGTATGAGAAGAACTTGAAGGAATACCTAACCACCAAGTTAGTAAGTTCCAACAAATCGCTGCTATAACCCCAGCCAAAATCACAACAAGATTTATATCCATTGTACTTGCTGTCTTTGCAACGGTGTCAGCTACACCAAAACCAAATACCCAATAGGCTAAAAAGTTAAAGAAAGCTGCCCATAATACCGCTTGAAAAGGAGAAAGTACCTTTGTCGCAACCACGGTAGCAATTGCATTAGCTGCATCATGAAAACCATTGATGTAATCAAAAATTAATGCTAAAACAATAATTATTATTAATAAAGTAAATTCCATAATTGTATTTTCTATAGGGAATAAATAAATTTACGAGTGTTTTACAGTGATTGATTCCAATACACTAGCTACACTTTTACATTTATCCGTAGCAGTTTCTAATACAGAAAGTACTTCTTTATATTTAATAATATTTTTTACGTCAGTTTCGTTTTCAAAAATTTCAAAAACAGCTTTATTGTATACATTATCCGACTTGTTTTCTAATTTATTGATTTTAGCACAAGCCGTAGTAATGGTTTTCATTCGTTCTAAATTTTTCAACTCTTTAACAGCAGCGTCAATATGCTGACAAGCTTCAAGGTTAATTTCTGTTAATTTACGAATAGATTTAGTGATTTTATCTACTTGATACAAACGCATTCTACTAGCTGCACCATGTAAATTATCGGCCACGTTATCAATTGAAGTTATCAATGAGTGTATATCTTCTCTATCAAAAGGAGTAATAAAATTTCTACTTAACTCTAGATTGGTTTGACGCGTTAAATCTTCGCCACGCTGTTCTAATTCATCAATTTTTAAAAACAAAACTTCTCTTTCCTTTAAAGGTAAGTTCACTGCTTCGTGCAAGTTAGAAGCTAATTCAATTAAGTTACTTGATGCCTCTTCAAATAAAGGAAAAAACTTTTTGTCCTTTGGTACTAAAAATTGGAAAACACTATTTAATGTCATTTTATAAGGATTTAGAATTGCAAAATTAGTTCATTATTTTAAGCCAATGTTAATTTAACGTTAACAAATCATCTTCGATATGAAAACTGTCAAGAAACAAAATGGTTTTTTCAATATCGTAATGCAATATTCTATCTTCGCTTACAAAAGGAACTTCTTGTCTATAGGAAGCTAAAAACATTTCTATAAATTCACTTGACTGCAAAGGTCTTCTGAATTCAATAGCTTGTGAAGCATTCATCAATTCAATTGCCAAAATTCGTTCTAAATTATCTAGCACTTTCAAACATTTTGTAGCTCCATTAGCCCCCATACTTACATGGTCTTCCTGACCATTGCTAGAAACAATACTATCAACACTTGAAGGAGTAGCCAATTGCTTGTTTTGACTTGCAATACTTGCAGCCGTGTATTGTGGAATCATAAAACCAGAATTTAATCCTGGATTGTCAACCAAAAAGGCTGGAAGATTTCGCAAGCCTGAAATTAATTGATAAGTTCTCCTTTCTGAAATACTTCCTAACTCAGCCAATGCAATCGCCATAAAATCTAAAGCCAAAGCCAAAGGTTGTCCATGAAAATTACCACCAGAAATGATTTGGTCACTTTCTATAAAAATATTTGGGTTATCAGTAACAGAATTTATCTCAGTTTTAAAAACTTTCTTCACATATTCCATAGCATCTTTTGACGCTCCATGCACTTGTGGGATACAACGAAAGGAATAAGGGTCTTGCACATGCGATTTGGTTTGTTCAATAATCTGACTACCTTCTAAGAATTCATTTATACGTTGTGCTGTTACAATTTGACCTTTGTGTGGTCGAATATAATGTATCAATTCATTAAACGGTTCAATTCGTCCATCAAAAGCTTCAAGAGAAATCGCTCCTATCAAATCAGCGAAATAAGATAATTTATATCCTTTTATAAGAATGTGCGCGCCATAAGCAGCCATAAATTGTGTCCCATTTAACAAAGCCAAACCTTCTTTGGACTGCAAAACAATTGGCTCCCATTGAAACTTTGTCATTATCTCAGACGAGTTCCTTTTTTTTCCTTCAAAATACACTTCACCTTCACCAATTAAAGGCAATGACAAATGTGCTAAAGGTGCCAAATCTCCTGATGCTCCAAGAGATCCCAATGTATATACAACAGGATAGATTCCATTATTGTAAAAATCAACCAAGCGCTCAACCGTTTGCAATTGCACTCCAGAGTGACCATAGCTTAATGATTGAATCTTCAATAACAACATCAATTGAACAATAGCAGTCGGAACTTCTTCACCAGTGCCACAAGCATGCGATTTAACTAAATTCTCCTGTAACTTCGATAAATTTTCATTCGAAATTTTCACATTACACAAAGAACCAAAACCCGTATTTATGCCATAAATAGGTTCGTTATGAGTGGCCATTTTTTTATCCAAGAAATCCCTACATTTCTGAATATTTACTTTAGCTTCTTCAGAGAGGGCAATGGTCTTTTGAAAGGTAATAATCTCTTGTAATGCTTCAAAAGTAAGGAGTTCGGTAGAAATATAATGCGTATTATCCATTTTAAGAATCGTTTAAGCTCCAAAATTGAATAAATTCACATTAAAAACCAACTGAAAATAGAAATAATTTAAAAAAATATACCACTCTAACTATTTAAAAAAGTATAATAATCTGTAGCTTGAATACATTATCATTATTATCAACATTTTTACTAAGTCATTCTATAATTATGGAGCTTCTTTTACAAAAAACAACCTTAAAACAAATAAAAATAAATAATAAAAAAAGTAAACCCTATCGGATAACTATGTTAAACAAAGCAAAAATCATAATCATTCTCAAGTAAAAATAAATTATATGTAATTTTATGAATTATGATTCGATATTTTTAAAATATTCGTAAAAAGACTAAACAGTTCCAAATCTTTACAAAAAAACTGTACTTTTGAAAAATCAAAATGGAAAATAAAAACAGCACATACACACTACTAATGACAACGCCAACTGGGGTTGCATTTGCTGTTACTACTTCTACAACTACAACCACTACTACCCTTTAGGGGTATACTTTATTACATATCATCCGATTTTATTCCATCTATTTTATTTAGAAAATAGACTTTTGGGAGGCAGCAAACTTTAGCATTCAATTAAACAAAATATACAATGAGAGTATTAAAATTTGGCGGAACTTCAGTAGCCAATGCAGATAATATAAAACTAGTAATTGCGATAATAACTAAAAAAGCAGAAAAAGAACCACTAGCAGTAGTCGTTTCCGCCTTGAGCAAAGTCACAGATTTACTACAACTAGCCGCCCATAAAGCTGCTAATAATGACGAAAACTTTAGAGAAATTGTTCTAGAAATAGAAAAAAAACACCTAGACACCTTAAAACAATTAATTCCAGTAAGCGAACAAAGTGCTTTATTGAGTCACATCAAGCGCATTATTAATCATTTAGAAACATTGTTGGATGGTTGTTTCTTATTGGGTGAATTATCCCCGAGAACAGCCGATACCATTTTAAGTTTTGGTGAATTATTATCTTCATTTATCATAGCCGAAGCTTTGAAACAAAACCCAAAAAGCACCAATTACAAAGACAGTCGCGAACTCATTAAAACCAACGCAACTTTTGGAAAAGCAAGCGTGAATTTTGAAGTAAGCAATCGTCTTATACAGGATTACTTTACAACAAATACTTCTAAAGTAGTACTCCTTCCTGGTTTCATTGGAGCAACTGAGGATGGAATCACTACTACTCTTGGACGTGGAGGCTCAGATTATTCGGCAGCAATTCTTGCTAGTGCATTAGCAGTTGACGAGCTAGAAATTTGGACAGATGTAAACGGAATGTATACTGCTAATCCTAAATTGGTAAAACAAGCACAACCTATTGCCACTATCTCTTATCAAGAAGCTATGGAGTTGTCTCATTTTGGGGCTAAAGTTTTATATCCGCCTACCATTCAGCCAGTACTAAGAAAAAACATTCCAATACTTATTAAAAACACTTTTGAGCCCCAAGCAGAAGGAACTTTTATTTCGAATACAATTGCTGCTAATGGTTCACCTGTAAAAGGAATCAGTCATATCGATAACATCACTCTTATTACTCTCGAAGGTTCTGGAATGATTGGTGTAGCGGGTTCCTCAAAACGTCTTTTTGAAGTACTTTCGAATGAAAGTATCAATGTTATCTTCATCACACAAGCTTCTTCAGAACATTCGATTTGTATTGGTATTTTGAATTCTGATGCAGAAAATGCAGAAATCGCCATCAACAAAGCGTTTGAAATTGAAATTACTCAAAACAAAGTCGAACCTTGTATCGTTGAGAAAAACCTTTGTATTATTGCTTTAGTAGGCGAAAACATGAAGAACCATCAAGGGCTCAGCGGACGTATGTTTAGTACACTTGGAAAAAACAATGTCAATATTCGAGCCATTGCGCAAGGGGCTTCAGAGAGAAATATATCTGTGGTTATCAATGAAAGAGATGTCAAAAAAGCCTTGAATACTTTGCACGAAAATTTCTTTGAAGAAAACACCAAACAACTCAACTTATTTGTGATGGGCGTGGGTAATGTAGGTGAAAAATTTATGGAACAAATTCACCAACAAAAGAAATTCCTAAAAGAAAATCTAAAAATCAATTTGCGTTTAATAGCTGTTTCTAATTCTAGAAACATGTATTTTGATGAAGATGGTATGCCGCTCAAAGAGTGGTCATCACTTTTAGCAAATGGTGAACCTGCAAATGCCGAGGCTTTTATTTCCAAAGTAAAAGAACTCAATTTACGCAATAGTATATTTGTCGACATTACTGCCAATGAAAGTGTGTCTAAGCTTTATGAACAATTTTTAAGACAAAACGTAGCAGTAGTGACTTGCAACAAAATTGCATGTTCATCGGCATATGCCAATTATCAAAACCTTAAAAATCTATCTCGAAAATACAATGCTCCTTTCTTATTCGAAACCAATGTAGGTGCAGGTTTACCAATAATTGACACAGTCAAAAACCTAATTGCATCAGGAGACAAAGTGCACAAAATTCAAGCGGTTTTATCCGGAAGTTTGAATTTTATCTTTAATAAGTTCGGTCCAAATTATTCTTTTCACGATGTTGTAAAAGAAGCAGGCGTTCAAGGATTCACAGAACCTGACCCAAAAATCGATTTGAGCGGAGTTGATGTAGCAAGAAAGATTTTAATCCTTATTAGAGAAAGCGGTTATCAAATGGAAATTGAAAATATAGAGAACCTTTCTTTTTTACCAGATGAATGTATGAAGACAACTAACAATGAAGATTTTTTCAAATCACTCCTTACAAATGCCTCACATTTTGAGGAATTATTAAAAGAAGCTAACGAAAAAGAATCCCGTCTCAAATTTGTTGCCCAATTCGAAAACGGCAAAGCCAATGTCGGATTACAATTCATCGCCAAAGATCATCCGTTTTATAACTTAGAAGGAAAAGACAACATTGTGTTATTCTACACCGATCGCTATGTAGACCAACCTTTATTGATTAAGGGTGCTGGTGCAGGAGCAGCTGTTACTGCTTCAGGAATTTTTGCCGATGTAATTCGTATTGGAAATGTGTAAAAAGAGTTACTGAGACACTAAGTTCCTTAGCCTCTAAGACAATTCAAACTTAGAACAATAAAAACTTAGCTACTCAGAAACTAAGAAACTAAAAAAAATGAAAGAAATAAAACTATTTTGTCCAGCTACTATTGCTAATCTTTCTTGTGGATTTGATGTATTGGGCTTGTGTTTGGCCACTGCAGGCGACGAAATGATTGTTCGGACTTCTTCCGAAAAAGGGGTTCGAATTACCAAAATCGTAGGCGCTGATTTGCCTTTAGAAACCGAGAAAAATGTAGCAGGAGTTGCTGCTTTGGCATTACTAGAAGCTTTTGAAACAGAAATGGGTTTTGAAATCGAAATCTACAAAAACATTAAAGCTGGAAGTGGCATTGGAAGCAGCGCCGCAAGTTCTGCTGGAGCCGTTTTCGGAATTAACGAATTGCTTGGAAGGCCTTTTTCACGCAAAGAATTGGTACAATTTGCAATGCAAGGCGAAAAACTAGCCAGTGGCAATGCACATGCTGACAATGTCGCTCCTTGCCTTTTGGGTGGTTTCACTTTAGTGAGAAGTTCCAATCCTTTAGACATTATCAAAATCGACAGTCCGACAGAATTATACGCTACGGTAGTTCATCCACAAATTGAACTCAAGACTTCGGATGCGCGTTCGGTTTTAAAACAAACTGTTTCCCTAAAAAGTGCTATTACTCAATGGGGCAATGTGGGTGGTTTAATCGCTGGTTTGTACACCCAAGATTATGACCTTATTGGGCGATCACTCCATGACGAAATCATAGAACCCGTTCGCAGTATGTTGATTCCAGGTTTTGATACCATCAAACAAACTGCCTACGAAAACGGCGCTTTGGGATCTGGAATTTCAGGTTCTGGCCCTTCAATTTTTGCGTTGAGTAGAGGTGAAAAAACAGCCAAAAAGATTGCCGATGCAATGAGCAAAGTTTATGAAGAAATGAATTTGCCCTACGAAATCCACGTGTCGAAAATTAATCCAGATGGAGTTGCTATAATTGCATAGCCCCCTAACCCCCGAAGGGGAATACTATTTATTCAAGCAAAACAACACACTAATTACTAATCACTAATTACTGTCAGCTCGAGCGCAGTCGAGAGCGACTATTCACTAAAAATGAAATACTACAGTTTAAATCATAATTCACCCAACGTTTCTTTTGAGGAAGCGGTGGTACAAGGATTGGCCTCTGATAAAGGCTTATATTTTCCGGAATCAATTAGTCCATTAGCGGCTGACTTTTTTGAAAACATCGAAAAGCTATCTCACGAGGAGATTGCTTTTCAAGCCATTCAGCAATTTGTGGGTGACGAAATTCCAGCCGACACGCTACGCCAAATCATAGCCGAAACGCTTTGCTTTGATTTCCCAGTAATCGAAGTCGAACAAGGTATTTATTCGTTAGAATTATTTCACGGCCCAACGATGGCATTCAAAGATGTTGGAGCGCGTTTTATGTCGCGTTGCATCGCTTATTTCAACCGAAACGACCCTTCCAAAAAGAACACAGTATTGGTAGCCACTTCTGGAGATACAGGAGGCGCCGTAGCGAGTGGTTTTTTGGGCGTGACTGGCGTAGAAGTGGTAATTTTATATCCATCAGGTAAAGTGAGTGACATCCAAGAACGTCAATTGACCACTTTGGGACAGAACATCAAAGCACTCGAAGTAGACGGTGTTTTTGACGATTGTCAAGATATGGTTAAAAAAGCATTCTTGGATCCAGATTTGGCCGATGTTCATTTAACTTCTGCGAATTCCATCAATATTGCGCGTTGGTTACCTCAAATGTTCTACTTTTTCTTTGCTTACAAAGCCTTGAAAAAACATCAAAAACCCTTGGTCTTTTCGTGTCCGAGCGGAAATTTCGGGAACATTTGCGCAGGCATCATTGCTAAGAAATTAGGCTTACCTATCGAACATTTTGTAGCCGCGACCAATGCCAATGATACCGTACCGCGTTTCCTAGAAAATGGCGTTTACGACCCAAAACCTTCCATCGCCACGATTTCGAATGCTATGGATGTGGGTAATCCGAGTAATTTTGTGCGCATACAAGAAATGTATCAACATGATTTGAAACAATTCGAAAAAGACTTTTCGTCCTACACTTTTAGCGATGCCGCTACACTCGAGGCTATGAAAACCATCCAAAAGCAAAAAGGCTACATCGCAGAACCACACGGAGCAGTAGGTTATTTAGGATTGAAAAAAGAGTTGCAACACCATCCCGATGCCTTGGGAATTTTTCTGGAAACCGCCCACCCTATCAAGTTTCTAGACATCGTAGAACCAGCATTAGGCGTGACTTTACCCATTCCGCCACAAATAGAAAGTGTCTTAAACAAAGAAAAAATAAGCACCAAAATCAAAATATACGAGGAACTGAAAGCATTTTTACAAAATCAATAATTCTTCCTCTTCCCTACTCATAAGCGATTTCTATACAGAAATCGCTTTATTTTTTCTATTTTTATAATCAATTAAAAAACAACTAAATACGTTTTAAAATGAAAAATAGATACGGTATTACTTTGGTCCTTTTGTTGTTGTTATCTTGCGTAAATCCCTCAACTTCTTCAAACGAGAATCAAAAAATAGTAGAACGCTATTACGAGCTATTTAACAAACATCAATGGGAAGAAATGGCTAAAATGTATAGTGAAAAAGCAGCTTTTAAAGATCCGAGTTTAGGAACGGGTGTAGTAGAACAAAGCAGGGCGCAAATCGCAAAAAAATATGGGGAACTAGAAGCTATTTTTCCAGACGTTCACGACTCGATTGTACAAATTTATCCCTCTGATGCTAATCATATAGTAGTTGAATTCGTTTCTACAGGAACAGCTCCAGATAACACAAAATTTACCTTACCCATCTGCACCATTTTCACCATCGAAAACGGACTAATTACCAAAGATTTTACCTACTACGATAATTTTGAAGAGCCAACTACAAACGAAAAACAATAGTATTTTAACTATTTTTAAATCGCTCGCGAGACGTTTTAATAGATTCCATATTGCTTGATGCCCATTGTGCTAGGCTTTCAATATGAGGAACCAAAGACACTCCTAATGGCGTTATTTCATATTCCACTCTTGGTGGAACTTCTGGGTAAACTGTGCGGTGTACCAAACCATCGGCTTCTAGTGTTCGTAAGGTAACCGTCAGCATTTTTTGTGAAATATCCGTGCCTATTTCTTTATTAATTGCATTAAAGCGAAGCTTCTTTTTTTCGCCTAAAATCAACAAGACTAAAACCGACCATTTGTCTCCAAAGCGATCTAAAATCGTTCGAATAGGACAATTCAATAAATTAAAATCTTCTTTTTTTATTTTTATTTCCTCCATAAATCATTGATTTTCATTAATAATAACTTTTAAGTTAGTTAAGCACAAAAAAGTACCGTCTTGTATAATCAAACTAACTAAAAGATATTTGCTCTACAAAAGTAAGTATTAATAATTAAAGAAATAAAAAATGAGTCAACTATTAATTACTGGAGCCACAGGCCAACTAGGAAGTCAAATTGTATCAGAACTAACAGCAAAATATCCTATTGCTCAACTTTCGGTACTCGCAAGAAGTAGCGAAAAAGGCCTTCCATTTACTGAAAAAGGAATAACCGTAAAAATCGGGAACTATCAAGATCCATCAAGTCTATTAGAGGCTATGCAAGGAATCGACAGAGTTCTTTTAATCTCATCAAGTGACTTTAATGACCGAATTGGTCAACATAAAAATGTGATTGATGCCGCAAAAGCTGCCGGAGTACAACATATTTTTTACACTGGAGTTGCAATAAAAGATATCGAAACTTCCCCCTTAAAACCGTTACTAGGAGATCATTTTGAAACTGAAGAATACATTAAGCAAAGCGGACTAACTTATACTTTCTTACGCAATAGTTTGTATGCCGATGTGGTGCCAATGTTTATTGGAGCCAATACCATCGAAACAGGAGTATTTTTCCCAGCAGGCGAAGGGAAAGTTGCTTTTGCAAACCGAAAAGATTTGGCCAAAGCCATTGCTAAAATTGTTGCTAAAAGCGAACATGAAAATAAGATTTTCAACCTTACCGGAAGCCAATCGCATTCATTCTCCGAAATTGCTAGCTATTTATCAGAACTCTCAGGGAAGGAAGTACCCTACATCAGCCCTTCCTCAGCCGATTTTGAAAACGCTCTGAAAGGATTTGGACTTCCAGAGCCCATCATTACTATGTCGGTTCTTTTTGCTGCTGGTATAAAAAACAATGATTTTGAAGAAGTAGACAGTAGTCTAAAAACAATCATCGATCAGGAACCGACTTCTTTAAAAGCCTTCTTGAAAGAAGCATATCAATTGTAATTTCAATTTCAAAACCTGATGATTAAACATCAGGTTTTTTTATGGATAAAAATTAGCCTTTTAAAAAATGCGTACACACAATAAGACCGATAGAAATCCTTATTTTTGGTAAAAAATAAAAAACTATCCCACAACTTATATCCCAATGAAATTAGACTTTTATCAAATCGATGCTTTTACCGATACCTTATTTGGAGGAAATCCAGCAGTAGTTGTTCCTCTGAAAGAGTGGTTACCCGATGCACTTTTATTAAAAATTACCCAAGAAAATGCTGTTGCTGAAACCGCTTTTTTTGTAGACAAAGGAGAAAAAATACATCTGCGTTGGTTTACTCCCGAAATCGAAATGGACTTGTGTGGTCATGCTACTTTGGCTACCGTTCATGCATTAAAAACAATTTTAAATGATCCAAGAACTACCTTTGTGTTTGAAACTTTAAGTGGAGACCTTACGGTTTTAGTACAAGACGATTACTATTTTTTGAATTTCCCTTCCAGAATGCCAGTCGCATCTCATCTTACAGAAAACTTAAAGCTTTCATTTAACATAAAACCAAAAGAGATTTTAAAATCAAGAGATTATGTTTTAATTTACGATAATGAAGAGGATATCAAAAACCTTCAAATTGATCGCAATTTATTTGACCAAATCAATATGGAAACTGGAGGGGTAATTGTAACCGCACCAGGAAAAAACAGCGATTTTGTCTCTCGCTTTTTTACACCGCAAGCTTCAATACTCGAAGATCCTGTAACTGGTTCAGCTCATTGCTCTTTGATTCCGCTTTGGGCAGAAAGACTGGGTAAAAAAGAACTCTTTGCGCTTCAAGTTTCTGAAAGATTGGGGAAACTGAATTGTGAATTACGTGGCGATCGTGTTATCATTAGCGGACAAGCCAAAACATATGCAATAGGTTCTTTTTGGACGGAATAATAACATTATATATGGTTTATAATCAATTAGTTATAATTAATTAACCAAAGTAAAACTTTACTATAATCATATGAAAAAAATCAAGGTATTATTTTATAGTTTACTACTAGGTGGTTCGCTTTGGGGACAAAACACTACGACACTTCAGGCGGATATTGTAGTCTACGGTGGAACATCGGCAGCAGTGGTCGCTGCAGTAAAAGCGGCTCAACTTGGGCAATCAGTACTCGTTATTTCACCCGATCAGCATTTGGGAGGAATGTCGGCTGCTGGACTTGGCTATACCGATGCAGGAAAAACACAACTCATAGGTGGTTTATCCAAAATGTTTTATAAAAAAGTATATAACTACTACCAAGCCGAAAGTGCATGGAAATGGCAAAAAAAATCAAATTTTAATGCCAAAGGTCAAGGCACACCTGCTATAGACGAAAAATCAAAAACCATGTGGGTTTTTGAACCGCATGTAGCAGAACATATTTTCGACCAATGGATTGCTGACCACAAGATTAAAGTCTATAAAAACGAATGGCTGGATCGCAACAAAAAAATAGACAAAAAAGGCACTACAATCGAAGCTTTCTATACCCTAAGCGGAAAGAAAATTGAAGGAAAAGTGTTTATTGATGCCACCTACGAAGGCGATTTAATGGCGGCAGCTGGTGTTTCTTATCATGTAGGAAGAGAATCTATTGCCGTTTACTTTGAGAAATTTAACGGTGTTCAAAAAAAGTTATACCAACACGATCATAATTTCAAAAATTTCAAGATAAGTCCGTATTGGATTCCCGGTGACGCTTCCTCAGGCTTGTTGCCCAAAATTTCACCAGACCCAGTTAGCAAAAATGGAACGGGCGATCATAAAATGGAAGCCTACTGTTACCGCTTATGCCTAACCACCGTAAAAGAAAACCAAATTCCGATAGAAAAGCCAGAAGGTTATGACCCAAAAGACTATGAAATATTAGGAAGATTGTATCAAAAAGGTTGGAAAAAAACGTTCAAAAAATTTGATGCTATTCCCAATTTCAAAACCGATGTGAACAATCACGGCCCGTTTAGCCATGACAATATTGGAATGAACCATGACTATCCCGAAGCTTCATACGAACGCCGAAAAGCCATAGCCAAAGAACACGAAAACTACCAAAAAGGACTACTCTACTTTACGGCTACAGATGCTAGAGTGCCCAAAAAGATAAGAACAGCCATGCTCAAATGGGGTTATCCAAAAGATGAATTCCTAGACAATGGTGGCTTTCCCCATCAATTATACATTAGAGAAGCCAGACGAATGGTTGGTGCATACGTCATGACTGGAAATGTAGTAAGGGGAGAAACAGAACCCGAAGATCCTATTGGCATGGGATCTTACAACTTAGATTCCCACAATGTACAACGCTATGTCACCAAAGAAGGCTGGATAGAAAACGAAGGCGATGTAGGCATCGAACCTCCAAGACCTTATAAAATTGCCATGGGAACCGTTTTACCGAAAGCCAACGAATGCAGCAACTTGGTGGTACCTGTGTGTGTGTCAAGTTCGCACATCGCTTATGGAAGCATTCGCATGGAGCCTATTTTTATGATTTTGGCCGAATCAAGTGCACAAATTGCGGCATTGGCCATACAAAACAAAAGTAGCGTTCAAGAAGTACCTTATGCAAAGCTCCAACAAGCATTGCTTGAAGCTGGACAAGTTATGGAAGAACCTAAAAAATAAATCCTGATTTAGTTCCCTACTCAACAAAAAACAAGCTTATGCTAGAACTAAGATCCCACTGCGAAAACTGTGCAAAGCCGCTTCCTCCCACGAGTACAGACGCCATGATTTGTACTTTTGAATGTACCTTTTGTTCGGATTGTGTTACTACCGTTTTAGAAAATGTTTGTCCCAATTGTGGCGGCGGATTTGAAAAAAGACCCGTTCGTCCTGCACAATTGCTTTCAAAATATCCTGCACAAAATGAATCGATAATAAAACCAATTGATTGGAGTAGCTTTGAAACACTCCAAAACCACAACAAAGCAATACCACCCGAAAGCAGATAGTATTCTGTTTAAAACCAAAAAGTAAATACCTCATTAATTTTATTGCTATGGATCACATTACCTCTAAACATCCAGCGGATATTGCCGACCAATTGACACAAAAAAGCAGTAAAGACCGTGTGCTTTCTTTTCTCCTTTTAGCAGGAGAAGCCAAAGCTGAAGTGTTTCCGTATTTTGACAGTGAAATTCAACAAGAGCTCATTTTGAATTTAGGAAATGAAGCCACAAAGGAACTGTTTAACGAATTAGCTCCCGATGATAGAACGCTTCTTTTGACGGATTTCCCAGATAGCATCATCAAGGAAATCATCAATTTGTTGGACCAAAAAGAAAGAGAACAAGCGCTGAATTTACTGGGCTACGAAAGTGATAGTATTGCCCGATTGATGACGCCTCATTATATTCAGGCGAAAAAAGATTGGACGGTAAAACGAGTACTTGAATCGATTAAGATTTATGGTAAAAAAGCCGAAACACTCAACTTTGTATATGTAGTGAATGACAAAAACAAGTTGATTGATGATTTACGTATAGGTCAGTTACTAATGGCAGAAGACTCGACTTTGATTGAGGAGTTGATGGATAAAAATTTTATTGCCATTCGCACCACCGAAAAAATTGAAGAAAGCTTGGCCATTTTTGACAAATACGACCGTGAAGCTTTGCCTATCGTGACCGAAAAAGGCATTTTGGTGGGCATAGTGACTTTTGACGATTTATTGGAACAAATCGAACAACGAGATACCGAAGATATGCAGAAATTTGGGGGTATGGAAGAATTGGATGTTTCGTACACCAAAACTTCACTCTCCGATTTGGTAAAAAAACGTGCGGGTTGGTTGGTCGTTTTGTTTTTAGGCGAACTACTCACCGCCTCGGCTATGGGACATTATGATGACGAAATCGCCAAAGCCGTAGTTTTGGCCTTGTTTGTTCCGTTGATTATTTCTAGTGGAGGAAATTCGGGTTCGCAAGCGGCATCTTTGATTATTCGTGCTATGGCACTAAAAGAATTGCAATTGCGGGATTGGTGGTATGTGATGAAAAAAGAGTTTGTTTCTGGATTATTATTGGGTGGCATACTAGGACTCCTAGGCTTTATTCGAATTGTGATTTGGCAAGAAGCAGGAATTTATGATTATGGTCCGTATTGGTTGTGGGTTGCGCTGAGTGTCTCTACTTCGCTCCTATTTATCGTTTTATGGGGAACGCTTTCAGGCGCATTGATTCCGTTTTTGCTGCGCAAAATGAAACTCGACCCTGCAGCGGCTTCGGCTCCGTTTGTAGCTACTTTGGTGGACGTTACGGGATTGATTATTTACTTTTCTGTTTCGGCATTTTTCTTGGCGGGAAAATTACTTTAGACATAGCCACAATTAAACATGATTTCATTTAAAGACACCTAATCCGCTAAAAAACAGCAAACACTATATTTCTTTTAGCAAAGTGTACACTTTTTTAAATCTAATGAAGGCTTCTTTGTATACTTCTGCATTTGTCTTATTTGGAAAAAAAGTTTTTCCAATATTTTGCTTCGTATTAACTATTCCGGAAGTGGCCTCCAAACCAATTAAAACAGCACCCCAAGCAGCACCTTCAATGGTATTAGGTATAGCTACTTTCATTTGAAAAATATCCGCAACTATTTGTAACCAAAATTCGCTTTTACCAAATCCTCCACTAACCATAACCGTAGTGTTTTTTCTCTTTTCTGCATCAGGAATCAGAATTTCTGTAATTTGAAATAATCCAAATAAAATTCCCTCGAGAGTAGCTCTGACCAAATGCGATTGAGTATGTGTAATTTGCATTCCTAAAAGAGTCCCTTGTGCTGATGCATCCCAAATTGGCGCTCTCTCTCCAAGTAAATAAGGTACAAAAAGCAATCCTTCAGCACCCGCAGGGATTTTTTCAGCTTCAAGAAAAAGAGTTTCATAAGAAGCTGTTGTTTTTAGCATCGTTTCCTTAAGCCATTGCAACACAATTGCTCCATTATTTACAGCTCCTAAAGTAAGATATTGATTGTCTTTAAGATGGTAACATTGTGTTCTCATTTGGGAATCAAGTAAGGGCTGATCAATTGGGAGTCGAACCGCTCCACTGGTACCAATGGTTAAAGCGATACATGCATCATTCATTGCACCAGTTCCTAGATTTGCCAAAGCACCATCTCCTCCTCCAATCACATATAAAAAATCATCCGAAATCCCTTTTAAACAATGGGTCACTGCATGAATTGGAGAAAGTTGTGCCTCTTGTATATTTAAAAAAGTAAGAATCTCATCATCCCATTGCAAAGTATGAATATTCATTAGCCCAGTGCCCGATGCCATTGAAGTATCAATAGCATATTCACCTGTAAGATGATGCCAAACATATTCTTTTATACTTATGAATTTGTAGGTTTTGGAAAACGTTTCAGTATCAAACGCTTTGAACCATACTATTTTGGCCAAAGGCGAAAAAGGATGCGTCGGAATGCCTGTTTTCTGATACAACCATTGTGATTTATTGGAAACTTTGAGCTCCTCAACTAAAGTTATGGCTCTATTATCTGCCCATAAAATAGCAGGTGACAATGGCTCTCCTGAAGAATCAATGGCAATAACACTTTGCATGGCTGCACTAAAACTAATAAATTCTGGTCGAATGTTTTTGGTTATAGTGCTTATACATGTTACAACAGCGTTTAGTATTTCTTGTGGATCCTGATCACTCCAATGTGGTTTGGGATGAAACATAGGATACGAAATAGACAACTCATCGACAACATTTCCTTGGATATCAAAACAAACTGCTTTTGTAGCTGTAGTGCCAATATCAATGCCAACATAATACATAGGCGCTCTATTTATTTGATCCATACATTTAATAACAATACACCTATTAATCCCATAACACCAATAATGGTTTCCATCAATGTCCAGGTTTTAAACGTATCCGAAACACTAATACCAAAATATTCTTTGAACATCCAAAATCCTGTATCATTAACGTGAGAGCACATTAAACTACCAGCACCAATAGAAAGTACCATTAATTCTGGACTGACGCCCGATTGAATAACTAAGGGTTGTACAATTCCTGCTGCTGTTAATCCAGCAACAGTGGCAGAACCTAAAGCTATACGAATAATCGTTGCAATCAGCCAACCTAAAACCAAAGGCGAAAGAGAAGATTCTTTAAAAAAAAGACTGACATCTGTTCCTATTCCACTATCTATTAATACTTGTTTAAAGGCTCCACCAGCAGCAATTATTAGTATAATCATTGTAGCAGAACCTAATGCCGCACCAGAGCTATCCATAATATCCTGCATTTTTCTACCGCGAAAAAGCCCCAAGGCAACTATTGCAAACAAAATTGCGAGTAGTAAAGAAGTGGTGGGATTACCAATAAAAATTAAAAAGGCACGCAAACTATTTTCTTCAGTCAAAACCAATTCGCTAAAAGTAGCGGACGCCATTAAAATAACCGGAACTAAGGCGGCAATAATACTTATTTGAAAAGAAGGCAGTTCTGATTCTGCGAATGTTTTGCTTTCGAATAGTCCTTTGGGAGGGAACGCTTGAATTTTTTTTATCAATTCAGGAAAAATAATACCTGCAACAATTAGAGCGGGAATTGCAATCACTAAGCCATAAAGTAAGGTCCTCCCAATATTCGCTTTAAAAATAACGGCGATGGCCGTTGGCCCCGGATGGGGCGGCAAAAAACCATGGGTAATGGACAGAGCGGAAGCCATAGCAATGCCTAAATAAATAATAGGCTGTTTTGTACTTTTGGCAACTGCAAAAACCATCGGAATTAATATGATAAAACCAGCATTATAAAACATTGAAATCCCAACAGAAAAGCCTGTAAGCACCATCGCCCATTTGATGTGTTGCACACCAAAAGTTCGAATCATTACCGAACTAATTCTTTGAGCGGCTCCACTGTCTGAAAGTAAGTTCCCCAAAATCACTCCAAAAGCAATAATGAGAACTAGAGAACCCAACGTATTTCCAATACCTAGCTGAATAGATTCAAGTAAAGAAACGAATGGCATCGCTTTCAAAATTCCAACGAAAAAAGCTGTTATTATCAAAGCTATGAAAGCATTGAGCTTGACCCCGGAAATCAAAACCAACAACAAAACAATACTTGCGATAAGGATCAGTAAAGACATGAATTACAATGTTATAAATGTGAATAATTAGTTGATTTGCAACAAAAAGTATTACTCATTTTTCTCTACTGCATGCCCTCCAAATTCGTTTCGGAGTGCTGCCACTACTTTGCCCGAAAAAGTATCGGACATTTGTGATCGATAGCGCATCATAATAGAAAGCGCAATAACTGGAGTGGGTACACCTAAATCCAAGGCGGTTTCTAATGTCCATTTACCTTCTCCTGAAGAATGCATAATTCCTTTAATACCGTCTAATTTTGGATCTTTTGCAAAAGCATTTTCGGTTAATTCCATCAACCAACTGCGCACCACAGAACCATGATTGAATAATTTAGCGGTTTTTTGAAAATCAATATCAAATTCTGAATGCTCAAAGACTTCAAAACCTTCAGCAATAGATTGCATCATACCATATTCAATGCCATTATGCACCATTTTGGTAAAATGGCCACTTCCTGCCGCACCGGTGTAGAGAGAACCATTTTCAACAGAAATATCTTTAAATACTTTAGCTACATAATCAAACACCTCTGGGTCTCCACCTATCATGGTACAAGCTCCATGCAAGGCCCCGGAAGTTCCGCCTGAAGTTCCGCAATCTAAAAAATCGATGCCAAGTGTTTTTAATTTTGAATAACGACGCTTAGAATCATTAAAATTAGAATTCCCTCCATCAATAAGTATATCATTTGGAGACAAATAAGGAAGCAAAGCATGAATCACCGAATCAACAATTTCTCCTGCAGGAACCATTAGCCAAATTACTTTTCGGCTAGTTAGTTTTTGGCACAATTCTTCTGTAGTATACGCCGTTTCAATTCCTTCTTTACCAATTTTAGCAACAAAATCAGGATTGACATCTTGTGCTACCACTTGATATTGGTTTCTTTTTAAATTTAGAGCGAGATTAAATCCCATTTTTCCAAGTCCTATTATTCCTATTTGCATTTTGTGAATTTTCTATTTGATTTCTAAAAATATACTTTATACTAAAACTTTGGATTAATTACCAAAAATAAATGGCAATCAACAATATACAATTAATAACTCCCAAAAAGAACAAATATTCCCTTATAGCCCCGGCAGGAATGGCATCCTTTGCCTTTTTCCTTTAAAAAGGCAAAGATATAATGGATGACGGGACGATGTTGCCAAAAAAGCCCCATTGCTCCCGCTCCAAATGCTACTCTTCTTTGAATAGTAAATTAGCCAATCGCTGGTCTCTTTCGTAGACGTCTTTGTAGAAGTAGATTTGACCATCGTCTTTGACTACAGCGGTGAAATAGCCAATGTAAACGGGGATTTTGTTCTTTAAAACATAGCTATTTTCTTTGCCTTTGTGCATAGCGGCATCGATTTTTTCGGGTGTCCACGCTTTGTCGTTTTCTAGAATTTTTATGGCCAATTCACGAGGTTTTCCTACGCGAATGCAACCGTGACTGTAAGCGCGCTCTTCGTTGGCAAACAAGCCTTTGGATGGGGTATCGTGCAAATAAATATTGTTGGAATTGGGAAAAATAAACTTAACCAATCCCAAAGAATTACTGTTCCCGGGTTTTTGACGCACGCGACCACCATTCCATTCCATATTGTGGCTTGCTAAATAATTGGGATTTTTGGCCATTCCGGGTTTTACCTCTTTGTTAATGATGCTGGTAGGGACATTCCAATAGGGACTGAAGACGATATAACTCATTTTGCCGCTAAAAATCACGGTTTTATTCATTGCTTTTCCGACTACAACTGGCGAATCGAAGATTTTCTTGCCTCCGCGACTCAGGTACATATAGTACGACGGAATATTGACTACGATGAATTCGTTGGCCTTTTCTAAGTCGGGCGAAATCCAGCGACAACGCTCCATATTGACCATAATTTGCTCAATGCGTTCTTCAATGGGTACATTCATCGCTTGGATGTGTTTAGGTAACAAAACCACATCTTCTTTGAATCCGTTTCTGACCAAATAATTGGCCACGCCTTTTTGAAGTTCTTCGTCGTAAATCGCACTTTTAGAATTGGAAGCAAGGTCTTGCGAAAGGAACAAATGGCTGCGAATTTGCTGAATGGCTTGTGCGCTATCGCCTGGCTTGAACGACTTGAAATCGGGGGCAACGGTAATCGTACCCCAGCCGCCTTTTTTCTCTATGTCACGGTATTTTTGCAAAAAATTACGCAGTTTACCGTATTGACTGAACAAAAGCTTTTCTTCTTTTAAAGCTTTCTTGGGATGCAACAAAATCGAATCAAGCAATTGAGCATATCCGATTTCTTTTCGTGGCAAAAGCCAACCCATTTTTTCAGTTACTTTTTGGTCTACGCCATTATAGACTTTATCGGCATAAAACAAATACAAATTACTTAACAACAAATCGTTAGTTTCATTAGACAAATTGGTTTCGGAATGACCATCAAAAATGGTATTCAATTCGTTTTCGTAAGGGAATTTGGCTTTTACTCCTTCTAGTTCTCTATTTCCATATTTAGAATACAAGGTATTTCCAAACTCGACTATGCCTTTTTTCTCATACCAAATCGAAGTAAATTGTTGGTTAGCATACAATTCCATTACTTGTTTTTGATAGCCTTTTAGCTTGGGATATTTTTCATAAAAAGCGTCGATAGCTATAGAATCTACAGGCAGTGCAGTATACAATAAGGTTCCAGTTGCGCTTTTAGGTGCAGCAAATTCAGCTTCTTTCTTAGAATTGCAAGCAACGAAAGTAAACCAAATGCTAAAAGCAAAAAACACGAGGATAAGGAGCTGTTTTTTCATAGGAGCTTTTTTTGTTAAATATATAGAAATCAAGGCAATTAGAAAACAGTTCGAATAAGAAAGACTAAAAAAATGCTATTGTTTATCCGACTCACGAAAGGCAGTAGGTGCCACACCTTTGTATTTTTTGAATAATTTATTAAAATGACTTGCATCATTGAATCCCAAACGGCTTGCAATTTCGCCCACAGTAAAATTATTTTGCAGCAACAATTGCTCGGCTTGCTTGAGTTTAATTTGAATCACGTAGTGTTGTAACGAGAGCCCTGTGTGCTTTTTGATATAGGCACTAATATAATTTGGTGACAAATGAAAAGTAGCAGCCAGAGCGTTGATTTTCATCTTTTCAGCATCGAGAGCGTGCAGTCGAATATAGGACAACACGGCTTGGAGACGGTCATTGGCATTGGAAAGCAGTAAAGCCGATTCATTACGATGTCTTGCCAAATAGAGCATCATCGACTTAAAAACAGACAACGCTATAGCGTATTGATACGGAGCATCGTTGCGAAATTCATATTGAAGTACTTTCAATAAATCAAACAAGTACTTACTATCTGTTGAAGAGGCAACCACAGACCCTAACCGATTATTGGTATTCAGTATAGCATTCTTGATGCTACTCACAGCTTCTTTAGCATGCGGATTATCGATTAGTTCAAAAAACAATTGCTCGGTAAACTTAACAAAAGTAAAAACAGTAGACGACTGAATTTCAAAAGCGTGAGCATCTTCGGGTGTTAGCAAAAAAATATCGCCAGTGTTGTACTCAAAACGTAACCCATTCAGCAAATGCATACCCGTTCCTTGCTCAATAAAAATAACTTCATAAAAATTATGCGTATGCCATTCGTATTCCCAAACATCCAAATGAAGAGAAAAGACGTTTAGGGAATGAAAATTCGTAAACCGTTTCATAATACCATTGATTTTTACAAATATACCCTTGTTTTTTACAAAACAAAACACCTGTAGACAGATTAATTTTGTACCATATAAAATTATGAATTATGAAAAAAACCTCAGCATCAATACTTTGCACCTTTATTAGCTTATTCTTTTTTTCGAATTGCCAAAAAGCAACAGAAGAAAAGCCTACAAAATCCTATTGGCCTAATGGCGCGCAATTAGTGATCTCGGTGTCCATGCAATTTGAAACAGGCGGCCAACCCGAAGGTGCCGAAAGTCCATTTTCAGGCAATCCGCTTCCCAAAGGAAACCCAGATTTGGCAGCCGATAGTTGGTACCGTTATGGTGCAAATGAAGGTATTTACAGAATGCTCGATTTATGGAAAAAGCACGACATCAAAGTAACCTCGCATGTGGTTGGTGCAGCCGCAATACGATACCCAGAAGTAGCTAAAGCAATTGCCAATCAAGGCCACGAAATTGCCGCACATGGTATTGCTTGGGACAATCAATGGAATAAAAATTATGCCGATGAATTGGATTTTGTAAAAAAAGGAGTTGATACTGTAGCTGCAATCACTGGACAAAAAGCAGTGGGTTACAATGCCAATTGGTTACGCAGAAGTCCTAATACACTCAAAGTATTACAAGAATTAGGCTTTTTATACCACATTGATGATTTAAGTAGAGACGAACCCTTTATTACCAAAGTCAATGGAAAAAACTTTGTCGTGATGCCTTATACCCTGCGCAACAACGACATCGTAAATATTGAAGGCAAAAAATGGAGTGCTGACCAATTCTTAGCACAATTGAAACTAGAATTCGACCAACTCTATGCCGAAGGCGCTACCAAAAGACGCATGATGTCTGTGAGTTTACACGACAGAATTGGCGGAAGTCCAGCCATTGTAAAAGTAATGGACGAATTCATCACTTATGCCAAATCAAAACCAGGTGTAGTCTTTATGCGTAAAGATGCCATTGCCAAAATGGTGCAAAATGACCCTAATACGCCAATTGACAATGCCGAAGCAAAGTACAATAACTAATAAAGCAATTATGAATAAAACAACGATAATCGGAATCGCTCTCTTTCTAATAGTTTGGGGAGCAAAGGCACAAAAAGGCAATGAAGTCAATCATTTTTCGATGGATACTTTGAAGTATGAAAAAATGATGGACAAGGTAGAACGCAAATATGCTTATGGAAGTGGCGGAATGATTGCTTATTTGAAACTTGAAAAAGGAGCTCATATTCAGCAACACCAGCATCCCAATGAACAAATCACTCATATCCTCGAAGGAAAAGTAAAGGTCAAAATAAACGACAAAGAATATATTGTAAAAAAAGGCGATGTTTTAATTATTCCTCCTAATGTTCCGCACGAATTTTGGGCTTTAGAAAATACGTTGGATTTGGATATTTTCACTCCCATACGTATGGATTGGATTAACAAAACCGAAAACTATTTGACTCCTAAAAAATAATTGCAAAAAAATATTTTATCTTTATAGTTCTTAAAATCAGAAACATATGAACAAACAAGAAATACTGTCCGCTTTTCAATTCCGTCACGCTTGCAAAGAATTTGATACCAACAAAATCATTCCCAAAGACGATTTTGATTTTATTTTAGAAACCGCTCGTTTATCGCCTAGTTCCTTTGGATTTGAACCTTGGCATTTTGTGGTGGTACAAGACAAAAACTTGAGAGAGCTACTGAAACAAAATGCTTGGGGCGCTCCTAAAAAATTAGAAACAGCAAGTCATTTTGTATTGGGATTAACTATGAAAGCGCCTTTGACCAAATGGGATAGCGAATACATTGCAAATTTTATGAAAGAAGTGCAGCAACTTCCAGAAGAAACCATAAAAGGCAAAGGAAAATTCTATGAAGACTTTCAAAAATCAGATTTTGACCTCAACAACGAACGCCACTTATTCGACTGGGCCACCAAACAAAACTATATCGCGTTGGGTAATATGATGACAGCCGCTGCCATGATTGGCATTGACTCCTGCCCTATCGAAGGCTTCAACCAAAAAATATCCGAAGCCATCCTAGCCGAACATTTTGGCATCGACACCACCCAATACGGCTTGGCTTATATGGTCGCTTTTGGCTACCGAGTAATCGACCCTCGACCAAAAACCAGAAGAACTATCGAAGAAGTCGTAACGTGGAAATAGGTCGAAGTTAGAGGTTAGAGGTTAGAAGGAAGAAAATAGAAAATAGAACACAGATTAAACCTTTAAACTTTTAAACTTTTAAACCTTTAAACCTTTAAACTTTTAAACCTTTAAACAATTTCCCACAAACCATAAACAACAAACCATAAACCATAAACCATAAACCAACCCCTCATGACATTCAAAAAAATACTCCTAACCACTGTATTCACCATTTTACTAATTTACTTGGTATCCTTAGTGGTATTGCTAATTTCTAGCGGTGGACCGACAAATTATTGGCAAGCTTTTAATCCTATATACCAACACGAGACCTGGTTGTTTGTCTTTGGTTGGTCGTTGGGCAATTGGGGCTATGCTTTGATGGTGGTTTTGTGGTTGCTACTGTTTACTGTCGTGTACCAGTTTGTCAACAAAACATTTTTCAAAAACTAAGACAACAACAATATGAACTTACCTCAGCTATTTTCAAAATACCAATTCGGACCTAACGAACTCAAAAATCGTTTCCTAATGGCACCGATGACCCGTTCTAGAACCTCACAACCTGGAGACGTTCCAAATACATTGATGGCCGAATACTATGCCCAACGCGCCTCGGCTGGAATTATCATCACCGAAGCCACACAGGTTTCGTTGCAAGGTATGGGCTACGCCAAAACTCCCGGCATTTACTCGCCCGAACAAATCGAAGGCTGGAAATTGACCACCCAAGCCGTGCACCAAGCCGGAAGCACCATTTTCCTCCAATTGTGGCACGTAGGTCGTGTGGGTAGCGCACAAGTCAACGGATTGCAACCCCTCGCTCCTTCGGCAATTACTGCTCAAAAAACCAACGTGTACATTTTTGATGGCGCACCCAATGGCGATGCTACTTTTGTGCCCGTAGACGAACCAAAAGCAATGACCCAAGCCGATATCGACCAAGCGATTGCCGAATTCGTACAAGGCGCCAAAAACGCCATAGCAGCGGGTTTTGATGGCGTTGAAATTCACGCCGCCAATGGCTACCTCATCGACCAGTTTCTCAGAAGCAACAGCAACCAACGCACCGATGCTTATGGCGGAAGCCAAGAAAACCGCATCCGATTCTTGATGGAAACCACCACAGCCGTTGCCCAAGCCATTGGAAAAGAAAAAACAGGCGTTCGCTTGTCACCTTTCATCAGTTTCAAGGACATGAACGACCCCGAAATCCTTGAAACCATTGCCCTAGCCGCCGCCCAACTCAACAAGCTTGACATCGCCTATATCCATTTGTCGGAAGCTGATTGGGACGACGCACCGCAAATTCCAATGGACTTCAGAATCCAACTCCGAAACGATTTCAAAAACACCATCATCGCCACCGGCAACAAAACTCCCGAGGAAGGAGAGCAATTACTAGCCGCACAACTCGTGGACTTAATTGGTTTTGGCCGCAACTTCTTGACCAATCCCGATTATCCCCAACGCCTACTCCAAGACGCCCCACTCAATCCCATCAGCGACACCCACACGCTTTTTGGAGGAGGCAGCAGCCGTGGCTATACCGATTATCCTTTTTGGGAGCAGCCCGCCTAAGGACCGCAAGTACGTCCCCTCCCGTGATTCGTTCTACTTTGTAGCCTCGTTCAAAAAAACGAGGCCACAAAGGATGCCACTACTCCCGGGGCTAGCCAGAACGAATAAGGTTTCGAAGAACATTAAAAAAACTTTAGCAAACATTACGAAGAAAATTTATGTACTTACCATTTTAAAAATCAAAGAATGATTATTGAAACCGAAGCAGCAAAAAAGTTAGTAAAAAAATATTTTAAATCGTAACAATATGAACATCATAAAAGAACCCAAAGGTGTGGATTTTATCATTCAAAGTCCCCCTTTAACGGATCAAGAGAGAAAAAAAATTAGTGATTTTATTGCTAGTAGCAAATCTAAAAAAGTAGTTGCAAAAACAATTGTAAAAGAAAAAACTACCGTAAAAAAATAGATACTGATACTTTATCTTCAGTAGTTTTTACAGCTATACCTTTATTTTTTTGTCGCAAAAATTGTAACTATTTGCGACAAAAAACAACAAAACAGCAGCACAATTCATCTCAAAAAAAAAAAAAAAACATAAAATAAACAACGCTTCTCTGGGAATGGAGAAGCGTTGTTTGTTTATTTATTTATGCAAATAACTTTGACTTTTTTAATAAATATAAATTCAAAAAACTATTTTTATTAAAAAATCATTAAATGATAAATGTAACTTGTGCAATCATTAAGATAAACAACAAAATACTAGTCACTCAAAGAAGTGAACAAATGAAATTGCCTTTAAAATGGGAATTCCCAGGTGGAAAATTGGAAGAAGGTGAAAATGTAATTGAATGCATTAAAAGAGAAATCAAAGAAGAAATCAATATTGAAATTGAAGTTGTAAGACAATTATCAAATAGTATTTATAATTATGGAACTTTTACCATTAATTTGATTCCATTTCTATCAGAATATGTTTCAGGAGAAATTATTTTAGCCGAACATAATGATTATAAACTACTTGATAAATCAGAACTTTTGCATTTAGATTGGGCTGAAGCTGATTTACCGATTGTTGAAGAATTTCTAAAACTGGAACTATGAACCAAGGATTGTATGAAGAATTAGTTACTAAACTGATAAATTATAAATTAAACGAATTAAACAAAGATACTTTTCAGGTAAAGAAAACTTCAATTGACAAAGCAGAAGCTGCTCAATTATTATCTCAACATATCGGCAAAACTATAAAGCAAGCTTTTAATTTAATTAAAGGTGACGACATACTTGAAACTCAAATTGAAATCGCCAATAAAATCATTTTATTTTTAAAAGAAGAATTAAAGAAAGAAGAGTTTGAGGATGATTTGATAGAAACTGAAGGAAAAATACTGAAAGCTGTATTTACCAAAGTTGACAGTCATTTTACAGACTTAGATTTACACCTAAAAGAAATTACACCTTACACAAGATTAATTCATAGTGAACTTTTTACAGGTGGTAATTCAGGTACAACTTTAGAAAGTGAATTAAGAAAAGAAATTTTATCATCGGATGAAATTGATTTACTAGTTTCATTCATTAAATGGAAAGGAATTAGAATTCTTGAAAGAGAACTAAAAGAATTTACTGAAAGAGGTGGCAAACTGAGAGTAATCACAACTACTTATATTGGAGCAACGGACGCAAAAGCAGTGGAGTTTTTATCCTCATTAAAAAATACAGAAGTCAAAATTTCTTACAACACAGGAAATGAACGATTACATGCGAAAGCGTATTTGTTTCAAAGAAAAACGGGTTTCCATACTGGCTATATTGGCTCATCCAACTTTTCTCGTTCTGCTTTGACAGATGGATTAGAATGGAATTTAAAAGTAACCACCAAAGAAGTTGGTCATATTATTGACAAGTTCAAGAAAACATTCGAAGCTTATTGGCAAAATTCTGAGTTTGAATTATATGATAAAAATATTCATTCTGTAAAATTAGTCGAAGCTTTAAAACAAGGGAAATTTTCAAAGGAATATACTTTTACAACCTCTTATTTTGATATCAAACCTTTTCATTATCAAAGTGAAATACTTGAAAAATTAGAAGTGGAAAGGTCAGTACACAATAGATATAGAAATCTTGTAGTTGCTGCAACAGGGACAGGAAAAACAGTCATTTCTGCTTTTGATTATAAAAATTTCAGAAACAATAATGAATCATCAAAATTACTTTTTGTCGCTCATAGAAAAGAAATTTTGCAGCAAGCAAAAGCTACTTTTCAAGGAGTTTTAAAAGACAATAATTTCGGCGATTTATGGGTTGACGGATTGGAACCCAATTCAAATGAATATGTTTTTGCTTCGGTTCAAACTTTGAATAATAGACTTAAAGACATCAAACTTTCACCTGATTATTATGATTTTATAATAGTTGATGAAGTGCATCATATTTCAGCAGCAACCTATCGACCTATAATTAATTACTTCAAGCCAAAAGTGCTGTTAGGATTAACAGCTACTCCTGAAAGAATGGATGGTGAAAATATTTTGGAGGATTTTTGCAATCGCATTGCTGCTGAAATTAGACTTCCAGAAGCACTAAACAAAAAATTATTATGTCCGTTTCAATATTTTGGAATAACAGATAGTATTGACTTAACGAACGTTAAATGGGAAAAAGGCAAGTATGTTGCCAGTGAGTTGACCAGTTTATACACAAAAAACGATGTGAGAGTTGGACAAATAATTTCAAATCTTGAAAAATATACAAACGACCTAAATGATGTCAGAGCTATTGGATTTTGTGTTACTCAAGAGCATGCTCTTTTTATGACAGAAAAGTTCAATTTAGCGGGAATAAAAGCTGAATGTTTAACGAGTAAAAATTCAAATGAAAGAGAAAAAATTCGGGCACAATTCAAGAAAAATGAATTCAATTACTTATTTGTAGTTGATATTTTCAATGAAGGTGTTGATATTCCAGAAATTGATACCGTATTATTTTTAAGACCAACTGAAAGTTTAACGGTTTTTCTTCAACAATTAGGACGTGGTTTGCGTTTAGCAGAAGGAAAAGATTGTTTGACTGTTTTAGATTTCGTAGGTAACTCAAGACCTGAATATGATTTTGAAAGTAAATTTAGAGCTCTTATCGGCAAAACAACGACATCTGTTCAAAAGGAAATTGAAGATGATTTTCCTCATTTACCATTAGGATGTTCAATCATTTTAGAAAAGAAAGCAAAAGAAACTATTTTAGAAAATATCAAAAGAGCAACATCTTTAAATGTAAATCAGTTGATAGCAAAGATTAGAAATTTCCAACATCAAACCACCTTGCCATTAACATTAGAAAATTTCATTAGTTTAAATCATTTGTCAATCGAAACAATTTACAAAAAAGACAGTTGGTCAAGATTATGTCAAAAAGCAGGAGTGATTGATGATTTTGAACCAATTAATGAAAAGCAAATTTATTCAGCCATTGGTAAAAAGTGGTTGTCTACAAATTCCACAAGTTATTTCAATTTCATCTTACAAATAGCAAAGCAAAATTTCAACATTAGAATCAGTGATTTTAGTGAAAATGAAAAAACAATGCTGTTAATGCTTCATTACGATGTTTGGCAAAATGCTGGAGGTTTTGATTCGTTAGAAAAAAGTATAAATCAAATTGGAAAAAACAAAACTCTTGTTAAGGAAATTATTGAAGTATTAGAACTATTAATGGATAAAATTGGTTTTAAAGAAATTGATATTAAACTTCCTTACGAACAACCTTTGAAATTGCATGCCCGATATACAAGAGACCAAATATTAGTTGCTTTTGGGTTAAGTACTTTTGATAAAAAATCCTCTAATAGAGAAGGTGCGGCTTTTAACGCAAGATTAAATACAGAAATTCTTTTCATCAACTTGATAAAATCAGAAGAAAATTTCTCTCCAACCACTATGTATGATGATTACGCTATCAGTGAAACATTATTTCATTGGCAATCTCATAATGCCTATGGTCCAGAAACTCCAAAAGGACAATCTTACATAAATCATCTTGAAATCAATAAAAAAATTCTTCTTTTTGTTAGAGAAAAAGCAAACGACGAAAACGGAAATACCCTTGGTTATGTTTTTATTGGTGAAGCAAATTTCATAGAGACAGAAGGTTCAAAACCGATGAGTATTAAATGGGAGCTACATGAACCAATGCCAAATTATTTATGGAAAGAATCAGCTAAAATGTCTGTAGGATAAAGAAAGATATTGTTAAGTCTTGGCAACTCCCCCAACCCACCACTTGCTACTTTGTTTTAAAAAAGCTACTTTTATGCTAAAATCGAACGTTTGAAACCTAATATCAAGAAAAGTATTTCGGTGGTACGCAAAATAGTCTTGGGGGCTGTCCTCTTGCTATTGGTTTTGGGTATAGCGCTGCATTTGCCCGTGGTACAACGATTCGCCAAAGACCAAGCGGTCGATTACCTACAAGAAAAAATCAAAACCAAAGTACAAATCGACTCGCTTTCGTTTGGACTTTTTCAACCCATAAAAGTACACGGCTTGTATTTGTCCGACCAAAAGAAAGACACTTTACTGGCAGGACAACATCTTGCCGTCGATTTTAGCCTAGTCGATTTGATTAGCAACCAACTAACGTTAAACAGCATTACACTAGAAGGCATCACTGCCAAAATAGACCGCAACCGTCAAGGCACATTCAATTTTGATTACATCACCCAAGCGTTTGCTTCTCCAGAAAAACCTAAAGAAGAGCCTTCGAAGCCTATGGCTATCGTGTTGCGTAAAATCAATCTGAACCAAATACGTTTCATATACAATGATGCCAAAGAGCCCATCAAGGCAACACTAAAACTCAAACATTTCGACACCGAATTCCAAGCCTTCGATTTAGAAAAACAAGAAATCGACCTGCCCAAAATCAAAGTCACTGGACTCACCGCAGATGTATCGCAAGCCCTAAAAGCAACTCCCAAAACGGTAGTGTCCAACAAAAGAGCTACAGCTCCCTCGCCCGTTTGGAAAATCAACCTTGGCGAAATTGATATTCGCAAAGTACAAGTCGATTACTTAGAATCCGTTCAAAAAACCAAAGCCCACGTTTCCTTCAAACGCTGGTACACCAAAATAGATTTGATTGATTTGGCCAATGAACTCGTGGTCATCAACACCCTGAATTTCGAAAACCTAAGAGGTGCCGTAGCTTTGGGTAAAGTGAATAAGATTGCAGCTCCCAAGGTCACCAACCCCGCCGAAAAACCGAACCAATGGGAAGTGAAAATCAATCAAACCGATGTCGCTCAACTGTTTTTTCAGTTTGACAACAACAACTTTAACCGTTTGTCAAAAGGATTAGATTACAACCATATCCAACTCAAAAAAGCCCACCTCAAAGCGGCTAATTTTCATTACAAACCCGAATCGATTGCGGTCAACGTAGCTTCTTTTGCCGGAAAAGAACAAAGTGGTTTGGTCATAGATTCTCTCTCCACCGACTTTTTCTTTGGCCCCAAAAACAGCTATTTGAAAAAGCTGTACCTCAAAACACCTCAAACCCTTTTGCGCAACCAAGTGCTTTTGGGTTATCCTTCTGTAGCGACTCTAAGTAAAAATCCGGGTGAAATATCCGTAAAGGCGAATCTAAAAAAGAGTCAGTTGGGTTTCAAAGATGTGCTTTTGTTGGCGCCACAATTGACCAACACCAATCCGTTTGCGAGTAATCCTAAAGGAATTTTACTGATTAACAGTACCGTTTCGGGCAAACTGAATCGCATCGAAATTCCCAATCTCGAAGTGAGCGGCATTGGCAAAACCAAATTGCAAGCGAGTGGTTCAATCGTAGGCTTACCCAATGTAGACCAAGCCCGATTCGACATCGCCATTCAAAATTTTGAGTCGACCGCCAAAGACTTGCAACAATTCGCTCCCAAAGGAAGTTTGCCTACTAACCTTAGCTTACCCAATCAATTGAGTGGAAAAGGAAGTTTCAAAGGAACGATTCATTCCTTTTTTACCGATGTGGTGCTGAATAGTAGTTTTGGCAAAGCCAAAGTAAAAGCCACTTTCGACCAACGCCAAAAAAACAAAGAACGCTACGACGCCCAAGCCGAGTTAACGAATTTTGATATCGGTCGTTTGATTCAGAATAAGGATTTGGGTAAAATAAGTAGCCGCATCCGAGTAAAAGGGACAGGATTGGACCCAAAAACAGCTACAATTGTAAGTACGGGAACGGTATCTAAACTGATGTACAACAAGTACACCTATCAAAATTTGAGTTGGAATGGCGCTCTTAAACAAGGGCTTTTTGAAGCCACGATGGATGCGAACGACCCCAATTTGACTTTTACTTTGACAGGAACTGGAGGGATGAACGGTAAAACGCCAAAAGGAAACGTAAAACTTCATTTGGACATCGCCGATTTAGAAAAACTAAACCTTCACGCAGGACCTTTAAAACTAAAAGGCGAAGTCGATGCCAATATCCTTTCCGCCGATTTGGATAGACTTAATGGAACGGTAGTCGCACATCAACTCGTAATCACCAATGAAAAAGGAGCGTTCCCGATAGATTCTGTTCAATTTAAAGCGGTATCCAATAAAGAAAAAACCGAATTGCTCTTGAACTCTAGCCTTGTGGATGCGACTATGGAAGGACAATTTAAAATAAGTCAATTAGCAACGGCTTTACAAAACTCGATAGCGCATTATTACAATACGACACCAAAAGCCAAAAGAAAAACAACGGCTCCGCAACAATTCAGCTTTACGCTCAATACCAAAGAAAGTCCGTTGTTTGCACAGTTATTGCCTGAGGTAAAGGAATTGGCTCCTATTCAGTTTTCGGGACGCTACAATTCGGTAAACGATTCGATTGCAGTCACTGGAAAAATGCCAAAACTAGTGTATGGCAATCAAACCATCACCAATGCCGATTTGAACATTTCTACCAATGATAATGCGCTGAACTATAGCGTAACCATTGATGATATTCAAAATCCACAAATGCAATTGCCTTTTACTTTACTGTCGGGAAAAGTAGCCAACAATCAAATCGATTATGCCTTGCAACTTAAAGATAATAAAGACAAAGAGCGTTATTTCCTTGCTGGAAATGTAAAAACCAGTCAAGGCAATACTTTGCTCCACTTGGATAAAAATGTCTTGCTGAATTACGAAAATTGGCAAATCCCAGAAAACAATCAAATCATTTCGACACCCAAAGGATTGATTATTTCGGATTTCAAATTAGAACACGAAGGAAGCAGTATTAGCGTGCAATCGCAAACGTCAAACGCCAATGCTCCTATCGCTTTAGCATTTGAAAATTTCGACATACAAACGATAAGTAGTATGGTCGAAAAAGACGACTGGCAAATGAGCGGAAAAATCAACGGTACGGCTGTGGTCAAAAACATAGCGACGCAACCACTTTTCACCTCAGATATAAAAATCGATGCCTTTACTTTCAAAAAAGAAGCTGTTGGCGATTTTGTGATTCAAATTAAAAACGAAAGAGAAAACGAATACGATACGCACGTAGCCCTCACAGGTCAAGAAAATGACGTAAGGCTAGACGGGACTTATAGTAGCCAAAGCGATAGCTTCGATATGAAATTGGCCATAGCGAAACTCAATATGAAGAGTATTCAAGGCTTTTCAATGGGGCAATTGATTAAAAGTAGTGGTTATTTGTCAGGTAACTTCGACATCAAAGGAACAACTGCCGAACCAAATTTAAATGGACTCTTGCAATTTAACAACGTTGGTTTCAATGTAAAACAACTCAACGCCAACTTCAATTCCATTAACGATGCCATTGCTTTTGAAAATCAAAAAATCATCTTTAAAAAGTTTACGATAAAAGACGAAAAAAACAATGACTTGATTATTGATGGTCTAATTAATACCACTTCTTTGGACAACCTCGCTTTTGATTTGGCCATTGATGCTAAAAACTTTAAAGCCATCAACTCCAAAGCGAAAGATAACGAATTGTTCTATGGCGAATTATTCCTAGACAACCACATCACTATTACTGGAACTAGTAAAAATCCAATAATCAAGGGCGCAATTAAAGTAAATAAAGACACCAAATTTACCATCGTTGTCCCACAATCCGACCCCTCAATAGCCGACAGAGAAGGCATTGTTGAGTTTATCGACCAAGACCATCCTGCGCTGGCGACTACTTTAAAAGGGGATGAAAAAGCCAGTCAAAGCGACATTATGGGTATCAATGCATCAGTGGATATTACGGTAGACAAAGACGCCGAACTAACAATGATTATTGATAAAACTACGGGCGATTTTGTAAAAGTAAAAGGCACAGCCAACTTAAACGGTGGTATTGACGCCTCCGGAAAAACTAATTTGACCGGAAAATATGAGATAGAAGAAGGACAATATGAAATGACGTTCAGTTCCATCAAAAAGAAATTCGACATCAAAAAAGGAAGTTATATTTTATGGAAAGGTGAACCTATGGAAGCCGACATCAATATTACCGCAGTGTACAAAGTGACCACGGCGCCTATCGACTTGGTGTTAAACCAAATTGGTAGTGTTTCAGACTCAGAAAAAAACACCTATAAAGAGAAAATTCCGTTTGAAACCGAGTTAAAAATGACAGGTGAAATTATGAAGCCCGAAATTGCATTTGATATCGTAATGCCAGAAAACAATTCGGTTTCCTCAAAGGTAATGAGTACTACCAAAGCCAAACTTGAACAATTACGCCAAGACCCGAACGAAATGAATAAACAGGTTTTTGCTCTATTGGTTTTGGGTAATTTTATGGGCGAAAATCCGTTATCGAGCGAATCAGGTTTCTCGGCAGAATCGATGGCAAGAGGAAGTGCAAGTAAAATTTTATCCAATCAGTTGAACAACTTTGCTGGCAATTTAATAAAAGGTGTAGAATTGAATTTTGATTTGCAATCCACCGAAGATTACTCGACAGGAAAAAAAGAAGAAAAAACAGATTTGAACGTCGCTGTATCCAAAAAACTATTCAATGACCGAGTAAAAGTTACCGTAGGCAGTAGTTTCGAATTGGAAGGCAGCCAGCAAGCCAATGAAAAAGCCACCAATATTGCAGGAGATGTTTCTATCGATTACCAAATCACAAAAGACGGTCGTTACAAAATAAGAGGGTATCGTGTAAACAAATACCAAGTAGCGCTTCAAGGAGAAGTAGTCGAAACGGGGGTCTCTTTCATCATTACGATGGATTACAATAAATTTAAAGAGTTGTTTCAGAGAAGTAAATAAACAGTAGTTGAAATTAAAACAAACCACATAGAATCATAGATTAAACCTAAATAAATAAAAAAAGAATAAATAGCAATAACATTATTTCACACATAGAACAACTATGTGAATAGTAAAGCGTCTTTTTCTCTCTTTTAAAACTAAAAATTCTATGTCTCTATGTGGTTAAAAATAATAGCAACCGTTGAGTAAATAAGGAATCAAAACCAAAGTACAGTGAAAATGTATCACAAAATAGTATTCATTTTGCTTGTCGCCATCGGGCTTCAAAGCTGTTCATCTACTAAAAATCTAGCAGAGGGCGAATTGCTGTATACGGGTGCCAAAGTAACGGTTGAAGGACCAAGCAGCTCAAAAGAAAAAAAAGCATTGGCTACAGAATTGAGTACTTTAGTACGTCCGATTCCCAATCAATCTTTCTTAGGCATTTATCCAAAACTATCCATTTACAATTTGGCGGGAACACCCAAAACCGAAAAAGGATGGCGAAATTGGTTGCGTACCAAAGTAGGTGAGCCACCCGTTTTGAACACCAAACTAGATCCCGAATACAATCGCTTAGTACTCCAAAATTATTTGGAAAACAAAGGATTTTTCAATGCAAAAACCAAAGCGGATACGATTATAAAAGGCAAAAACATTCAGGCAATATACACCGTAACACCTTCCAAACAGTACCGCATCAAAAAAGTAGTTTTCCCGAAAGATTCCTCGGATTTGTCCAAAGCCATTAGCAGTACCGAAAGAAGAAGTTTGCTCAAAATTGGCAATACCTACAGCCTAGAAACCATAAAAGAAGAGCGCGTCCGTATCGACGAACGCTTAAAAGAATTAGGGTTTTATTACTTCAGTCCCGAATATTTAAAAATTCAAGTGGACTCAACCGTAGCCCAACAAGAAGTCGATTTGATTCTAAAAGTAAAAGAGGAAACACCCGCCCGTGCCCGATTTATTTATAAAATCAACCAAATTGTAATTTATCCCAATTACACCTTGGGAGCCGACACCATCAGCGCCTCCAAAAAAGCAGTGACCCAATACAAAGATTTTACAATCGTAGACCGCGATTCGTTGTTCAAACCCAAAATTTTTGATCACGCACTGTACTTCAAAAAAGGTGATGTATACAACCGTACCAATCACAATCTATCCTTAAATCGTTTGGTGAATTTGGGCGTTTTTAAATTGGTCAAAAATGAATTTCAGCCTTCGTTGATAGAAGGCAATTATTTAGATGCCTTTTACTACTTATCTCCTTTAGAACGAAAAGCATTGCGATTTGAAGTTTTAGCTAAAACCAATTCGGCCAATTATCACGGAACTGAACTGAATGCCAATTGGAGCCATCGCAATACGTTTAGAGGAGCCGAACTACTTTCTATTTCTATATTTGGTGGATATGAAGTACAAATCTCAGGGCAAAATAATGGATATAACGTCTACCGCATTGGTACCGAAGCCAATTTGATTTGGCCACGAATGATTTCCCCTATCCGTTTCAAAATGAGCAATCGCTTTACTCCAAAAACCAAGGCCACTTTAGGCTATGAATTTCAAGATCGCCAGCAATTGTATAGGCTGCAAACGTTTAAAGCGCTGTTTGGGTACAACTGGAAAGAAAATGCACGACGAGAACATACACTAAACATAGGTGAAGTCATTTTTGCCCGACCTCAAAACGTAACGCAATTGTACCTCGATGAGGTGGATTTGAATCCATCCTTAGGAAAAGTAATCGAACGCCAACTTATTTTTGGTCCTACTTACTCTTACACCTACTCCAACACCGCACAGAAGAGAAAGAAAAACACCATCTATTACAAAGGCACAGTAGACTTATCGGCTGCGGTGACAGGTTTAATTGCTGGTGCCAACATCGACAAAAAAGATACGCTAAAAGTATTTGGAGTGCCTTTCAGCCAATATATAAAATTCGAAAATGAATTCCGCCATTTTTTAAAATTAGGAAAGGAAACCCAATTGGCGAGTCGAATTATAGTAGGTACCGCTTTGCCTTTTGGAAATTCTAAAGAAATGCCTTTTATCAAACAGTTTTTTATTGGAGGAACGAACAGTATTCGTGCCTTTAGAGCGCGTTCTATTGGACCTGGAAGTTACCTCGATAAAGCGGTAAATACTGATGGTTTTTTGGCAGACCAATCGGGAGATATCAAAATCGAACTTAACACTGAATACCGAACTACCTTGTTTAGTTTTGTGAAAGGAGCCGCTTTTATCGACGCAGGAAATATTTGGTTACTCAATGAAAACAAAGACAAACCAGGAGCCAAATTTTCTAAAAACTTTATGAAAGAAATGGCGGTCGGCGCTGGACTTGGATTGCGTTTTGACTTGTCTTTCCTCATCCTCCGAACGGATTTTGCTTTCCCACTTCGTAAGCCTTATCTTCCTGAAGGGAATCGTTGGGTCATTGACCAAATCAACTTGGGGAATGGAGCGTGGAGAAAAGAAAACTTGATTTTTAACTTGGCGATTGGGTATCCTTTTTAGTATTTCTTAAACATATAAGACATATAAGGTCATATAAGTTGTGCTGTGTTGTTGTCAAGTAAAAATGAAAGGACAATTAAGTGTTTTTAAAATGTCTGTGGCAAAAAATTAACCGCAAAGCAAGCAATGATTTACGCAAGGGACGCAAAGAATAAACGATTAAACAGTTAACCAATTAACCGCTTTTTTAAAACATATAAGGCATATAAGGTCATATAGTTACGGTGAGTTATAGTGAAGTAAAAATGGAAAGGCATATAAGTATTCTTAAAATATTCGTGGTGAAAAATTTACCGCAAAGATTCTGTGTTGATTTCCTAATGGTAGTGTCTCACTAACTGTGTAAGTTGAAAAGTTATTCTGAAAATTTGAGCTAATTCAAAAAGCTCAAAAATTTTCGGAAATAACTTTTTAACCTTTTATATATTTACATAGTTATGATTGACA